>JAVBOZ010000112.1:0-10808 GCA_031549985.1 Oscillospiraceae bacterium
TGATGGCATATCCGATACCTTCCACCTTGTCGTTCCCCGCGAACACGCCGCCCTGATCAATCAGGCGGCGGGCTTCGCCGCGCGTCTTGGCCAGGCCGCTCCTCACAAGAGCCGAGACGATGTCGATCTCACCGTCAACAAAATCGTCGTCCGTCAGTGTGGTCTTGGGGACGGAACCGCCCTCCCCCGCCCCGGCGAAGAGCGACTTCGCCGCCGCCTGCGCCTTTTCGGCCTCCGTCTCGCCGTGGATCAGCTTGGTCACCTCATAGGCCAGCTTTTCCTTTGCGGTATTGATCCCCGCGTCCGTCAGGCTCGCGTATTCGGCGATCTCTTCCAGCGGCAGGAAGGTCAGCATCTTCATGCAGTTGATCACGTCGGCGTCGCTAACGTTGCGCCAGTACTGGTAAAAATCGTAGGGGCTGGTGCGTTCGGGGTTGAGCCAGACGGCGCCCTTCTCGGTCTTGCCCATCTTCTTGCCCTCGCTGGTCAGCAGCAGGTTGCTGGTCATGGCAAAAGTCTCTTTGCCGTCGCTGCGGCGGCAGAGTTCCACCCCGCCGATCATGTTGCTCCACTGGTCGTCGCCGCCCATTTGCAGCACCGCGTCGCAGTTGCGGTTGAGGTAAAGGAAATCGTAACTTTGCATAATCATATAGTTCATTTCAAAGAAAGAGAGGCCTTTTTCCAGCCGCGCCTTATAGCATTCCGCCGCGAGCATGCGGTTGACCGAGAAATGCACACCGACTTCTCGAAGAAAATCAACGTAATTGAGGCCAAGCAACCAATCGGCATTGTTGACCATCATCGCCTTGCCCTCGCTGAAATCCACCATGGCGCTCATCTGCTGCCGGAAGCAGCCGATGTTGTGGTCAATTTCTTCTCGGGTCAGCATTTTGCGCATATCGGTTTTGCCCGTGGGGTCACCGACCATCGCGGTCGCGCCGCCAAACAGTGCGATGGGGAAATGCCCGGCCTTTTGCATGTGGCTCATCACGATGGCCTGCACGAAATGGCCGATGTGCAGGCTATCGGCCGTTGGGTCAAAGCCGATGTAAAACCGCACCGGCTCCGGCCCGGCGAGCAGGGCCTCGGCCTTTTCCGGGTCGGTGATCTGCGCAACCAGGTTGCGCGCCTTCAAGTCCTGAAATACATTCATGTTGGGACTCCTTTTTCAAAATACATTGGTAATTATAGAGGAACGCTGCGGATTTGTCAATGCGCACCTGTGATTGACAGCAAAAAAGCCGGGAGGCCCGTGTCGGGGCTTCCCAGCGTATTGCCGTCTTGGCTGGCACTAGGCCGCGCTCACGGGCAAACGGAAGGAAGGCCCGTATCGATAATACGAAACGAGCTTCGCAGCATAGGCGCAATTCGGGCGCTGGTGCATGCGATGGCCTCCTTCAAAGTTTGTTTGCAGCATTCCAATAGGGATAGTATATGCGATGGGTTGGGAAAAGTCAAGAAAATCTTTTCAAATACAGACAGAATCAGCCCCGGAAAGCTCCGCAGCATTTTCGCGCTTGGCTTTTAAGGTTACCTGTAGCTCGGCTACCTTGGCCTTACCTAACGGATAAAGCAGGATCAGCAGAACAAACATCAGCGCGAACCCGATCGCCGGAACCAGCGTCGCCACGGAATACATGCCCCTGGCGACCTCCGCCGTCTGGGCGACGGGTTCCTTGCCCTCGCGCACAACGTAGCCGATCAGGCCCAGCAGCACGTTGCTGCCCGCGCCTGCGGCGGTGTGCCCCAGCTTGCGGGAAAATGAGCAAACCGCAAAGGCCATCGCATCCTCGCGCTGGCCGGAAAGCAGTTCTTGAAAATCAATCGCGTCCGCCACCATCGCCCAGCTCGCGGTTGTGAAGATGCTTAGCCCGATGCCGCCGAAGAAGGAATAGACAAGATACACCATGGGGTCATCCGTGCGGGCAAGAAACAGCGCGCCGAACGCCAGCGCCGAAACCAGGGTGCCCGCCGCGCAAAGCTCCCGTTTGCCAAAGCGGGCCACCAGCTTTGTGAAGAATGGAATAACCAATACCATGGAGGAATATTGGGCGATGGGCAGAAGGCTGGATTTTTTCGGCGCTGCAAAATAGTCCTTAAAAAGATAACCGTTCATGGTCTCTAAAAAAATCTGTGTGCCGATCAACAGCATGGCGCAAAGTGAGATGACAATGAAAGGCCTGTTTCGCAAAAGGCCCCAAATGGTCTTGCGAATATCGAGCTTTTGCTGGCTGGTCGCGGAGGGCAGGCGCTCCTTTGTGTTTGAGAAACTGAACAGGGCCATCAGCACGCCGAGCGCGCCCAGCACGGCGATGCACGTCAGGTGCTTTTTCTCATCCAGATAAGAGACACCAGCGTCCGTCTTACTGAACACGAGCATCGGCAGAAATACGGCGGGGGGCATCAGCCCCATCCCCGCGCCGATGTTACGGAACAGCGAGAGACTCGTTCGGTCGTTTGCGTTGGGCGAAATCACCCCAATGAGCGAACCATACGGTACGCTGACCGCCGTGACCAGGATTTCAGCGGCAATGTAGGTGACATACGCCCAGACGAGATATTGCCACTGCGCCAGCCCCGGCACCCGGGTGAACATAACCAGGGTGACCAGCGCCAGCGGCAGGGGGACATACAGCATATATTTGCGAAATTTGCCGTGCCTGCCGGGTTTGCTGTTGTCGACGATCCAACCCCAAAGGGGGTCGTTGATGCCGTCCCAGATGCGGATGACAAGCATCAGGCGCGTGACCTGTTCAAGCGCGAGGCCCAGCACATCGGTCAGATACATGTTCAGGAATTTGGTGCTGAACGCCAATTGGTATGCGCCGTCGCCCATGCCATAGGCCAGCTTTTCCTTGAAAGAGAGGCGAACCTCCGCTTCGGGCCGCGCGCAGAGCTCCGCCTGGATTTGTGTCTCCATGCATGACTCCTTTGTGTTTTATTCGTTAGCTCCGCACCGCCGCGTAAACGATCCCACGGCGATTATGCGTATACACTACGCGCAGCATGCCCGCCTCGGCAATCATGGAAGGGTAAGAGTATTCACCGGGTGCGTCCTCGAGCGTGACAGCCTCGCGCCAGGTCTGGCCGTCATCGTCAGATACGGAGATGATCAGCGGCGTACGTGGGCCCCAATTTTCCCCAACAGGATTATGTACCAAATATAGCTTTCCGTCAAGCTGCGCCGCGTCGATTCCGCTGTTGTTGTTCGGCAAGCCCGTTGCGTAGGCACTGCACCAGTTGCGCCCGCCGTCCTCAGAATCGCTGCGGTAGACAAGCCCCGCGTCGGAGCGCATGAGGGCATGCAGGCCCGCGTCACTCTCCCAAAGCGTTGGCTGAATCAGCCGTACGTCGGCCTCAATGACCGGCTGCGCCCGCCAGTTCATCCCATCTTCCGAAAGATCGGCGAAGGCCTGCCACTTCTCACCTTTTTCGGGCTGCTCCTTATATTCAAGCGAGGCCGGCGCGCAAATCATGCCGCTCTTCAGCTGAATCGGCTTGTTCTTCACCGGCCCGCGTCCCCCAATGTCGCCGGGCACAAGCTCCCGTTCCGGCGACCACACGCCTTGGCGCAGCACGCGCAGGCAGGTATACCAGCCCGGGATGGGCTTGCCTTTTTTGTAGTACAGGAAAAGCTGCCCCGCAAAGGAAAACAGCACCGGATTCCAGTGCGGCACGCCGCCCTGTGCCATACAGACCGGTTCCGACCAGGCGTCACCCTCGCGCATAGATAGCCAGATCCCCACGTCGTCCGCGCCTTCCTTCAGGCCGCCGAACCACGCGGCATAGAGCCTGCCCTCAAATTCAGCAATGGTTGAGGCGTGACATTGGGGGGTGGGGGGATGTTCCAGCGAAAAAATCTGTTGTTTTGTCTGGATGGTCATACAAGTTGCCTCCCTTGAAATAATCAGTCGAAATCCTGCGTCGCCAGCGCCATTATATCCTCAAATCCGACAGGCCCGTCGACACCGAGATCGACAAGCAAGCCATGGTAGCGTCCCAGCCAATAGGGCAGGATCATATTGTATGATTTGGTAAGGCCCTTACCCCTGCTGCCCGATACGGCTGCAAAGACATCGCTGCCCATTGTGCCGCGCTCATCCATAGGCAACGCCAGCGGAAGGCCTGTGCGCGGGTCAAAAAGCTGATCATTTTCCGCGCAAACGTCGCCGCGTGTCGTGTTGTCAATTTGGATTCCGCGCGGGTTGACCGGGAAGCGCGAGAGCTGCCAGGCAAGCACCTCCGCCAGCGGGCGGCCATGGGCGTCTTTTATTTCGCGGTCATTATAAGCCAACTGGTAGGTCAGGTACCACTCCACGTCGCGGGAATACTGCAACACCTTCCACCAGGAATCCGCGCCCACGCGGTATTTTTCGACCAACAAGGGGTCATGTTCCAGCTGCATCAGCGTATAATAAGAGATCGCCGACATGCGAATGTCAGAATAGTTCATGAATTGGACGATGGAGCGGAAAATCTGCTCGTCCGAAACCGATTCGTCGGCAAACTCTTTCGCCAGCATCACATGGCGTTCATAGTTCTCGGCCAGCAGATCGGCGTATCGGTAGGGTTCCTCAAGGGCAAGCATGCGGTAGACGCCATCCCATTGGCTGTCGCCCGTCACATGATGCGCGACCTTGAACAGCTGCAGCAGGATCGACAGCCCCAACGGAGCGTCAGGAAAGCCGTCGCTGCCCCGGTTGGAGTAATACTCACGGCTCATGCGCGCCCAGGAGGTGGGCTGGCCACCCGCGTCGATGTGGCAAAAATCGTTATCGGCGAAATGTTTGGCGTGGCGCCCGGCGATATCCGCGATGATCTCCTTCAGCTCCGGATCCTCGGGGCCGAGGATATCATACGCCAGTTGCCATACGGCGTAATGCCCCACCAGCTCGTCGTTTGAAGTATCGCATTTAAAGTTGAAGTCATCGTCACCCAAAGGTTTGCCGGTGGCCGGGTTCATCTCCCGCGTATAAAGGCGGCGCAGGCGTTCCGGGATTGGCATGGAACTGTCGATTGAAAGCAACGGCGGGGTATCGTCGCCTTTATTGGTCGTCGAGGGTATGCGCACCGAGATCAGCCGCCCGTCAGGCGTATATTTTTTACGGAAAAACAGCCCGTCGGCGAGGGGGATAGGGTCGTTTTCAGGGTCGTTGACGTGATAGGACCGGGCGATATACCCTTCGACGTTGCGGAACACAATTTCAGGCATCGCGTTGGTTCTGGCCCAGTCGTCCGGATTCAGCGGGGCGGGGTCATGGGTGACGTAGCCCGTCGGCCCGCGGTTGGGCAGGTTGGTTGCGTAGGGGCGGCCTTCAATGAGATATTCATCGCTACAGCGATTGGTGGCGGCTTTGTTGTAGCGCACGAAAGCTGGTACGGAACCCTTCCATCCAGGGATGCAGCACAACAACAGGCATGCCTCCGTCCAAAGCGTGGCGCGTTCTTTGGCAAGCTGGCGCTCGGCGGGCGTGGCCTTCGTGTCGTCCCGCAGCACGGCGTAGCGGCAAAGGTCGCCCATGGCCACAAGGCTGGTCCAAAGCCCGTCGTTATCCGACGCGTGCCCTGACCAAGCCTTTTTTTCCGGGTTAAAGGAACCGCCGCTCAGCATGCCTCGCCGGTTCATGCAGCGGTAGTTGATGTCGGAATAAAGAGACGCCTTCTGTTTCGCGCTCATCGAGCGAAACGCGATATGAGAGACACCGGTTTCGGTCAAGGCAAAGACCCCGCCCCGACCGTCGGGCTGGAGCGACTTTACGGTATTATCCAGCAGATAGCCCAAGGCCCGGAAGCATTGCACACGGTCATAGGGTTCGGCGTTGGAGGCGTCGATGCGCCAAAGCCCCTCGCCGGTTCCGGCCCAAAGAACCCCCTTCGGCGATTCGGTATGGCAAGACACGGCTTGCGCAGGCAAAAAGTCGGGCAGCAGCGCGGCCTGCGCGTCGCTCAGCGCGGGGAAAACAAGCGCCGAAAGTTCTTCGGCTTTCTCGGCCCATTCGGCGATGGATTTACGGACCGTGAAGCGCTGCGGCGTCTCACGCATTTCGGCTGCCCGCCCGGTATAGTCACGTCTGATTGACATGGCAAATCTCCTTAAAATATTCATTTTAGTGTTTGTTATTAAAACAGACAAAGCTATTTTACACGACTGCCCGACGTCTGTCAATACGAGCTTGCCAAAACACACCAAAGATAATTCAATCGGCTAAAAAAATAATGCACGTTAACCGAACATCAGCTTCTTGTTATTGGCAGTAAAGTGTGTTAGAATTAAAGAAAATAGAATTGCGGGAGGAAGAACACTGCCTATGAAAGAAGAAAAAGCCCAAAACAGCAAGATCCTGAAGATCACACAGATCGCCTCCATTGCCCTCATGCTGCTGCTCGCCGTCGGCTTAGTCGTCTATATCAAGGTGACCGGGCTGACAGCAAAGGAGCTGAGCGGCTACGCGCCGTCGAACCTATGGCTGGCCGCCTTGGTCATCATCGTCTTCTTTGTGTTAAAGTCGTTCTCCCTCATGTTTCCGCTCCCCATCCTCTATGTCGCGACGGGCCTGATCATGCCAAATGTCTGGCAGGCGTTCATCGTCAACTTGCTGGGGGTGTTTCTCAGCCTGGCGCTGCCGTTCTATCTGGGTCGCTTTTCCGGCAGAGACCTGAAGAATAAATTGACCCAAAAATACCCGAAGATTCAAAAGCTGGACGACATGAAGCAGGATAACGAGTTCATGCTCGTGTTCATTGTGAAAATCTCCGGCCTCTTGGCCTGCGACCTGAGCAGCCTACTGCTGGGCGCGATGGGCATCAAATTTAAAAAGTTCATCACCGGTTCCATGCTCGGCCTGCTGCCGATGCTCTTGGCGGTGACGTTTCTTTCCAATGTGCTTGATATTAAGTCCCCGTTGTTTTATCTTTCCATCGGCGGCGTCATCGCGCTGATGCTCCTGATCACCTTGCTGTATAACAAAAGGCTTGGCAAGAAAAACAAAGCGATTGCGGAACCGGACGATGCCCAGACTGCGGCCGAAGGGGAGGTTTCTGTTTGAAAGAAAACGCAGGCGAAACAACGCCCATTTACGAACCGCCGCATTGGTATCCGCTTGACATCGCGGCGACGATCTATCCCTTTGCCCGCACCCGCACCTGGTCAAACACCTACCGCTTTGCGTTCATATTGAAAGAAGAGGTTGACCCCGAAATTCTCAGGCAGGCGGTGCGGGATATTTATCCGCGTTTCCCCGCTTTTTTCGTCAGCCTGCGCAGCGGCTTCTTCTGGTATTACCTGGAGCGCAGGGAGAACACGGACATCGTGTATCCGGAAGATTATTACCCGTGCAGGGGCCATTTTATTTTTGACCAAAGCAGGCCCGCAGTGCGGGTGCTTTATTATCAGCGCCGGATCGCCATCGAGGTCTTTCACGGCGTAACGGACGGCGGGGCCTCTCTGACGATATTCAAGACCTTGGTCGCCCGATACCTGGAACTGAAGGGCGCGCGCATCGAAAACGACGGCAGGCTCCTGCGCGCATTGGATATGCCCAACCCCGCCGAGCTGACGGATTCTTACAGAAAAGAATACACGGAGATCGCTGAGAAACCGGCCAAGGGCGGGCCTTCTTATCAATACAAAGCAAAAAAGAAGCCGAACTATTTCAAGGTCATCCACGGCCTGGTACCCATAGAGGACTTGAAAGCGCTGGCGAAGAGCCGGGGCCTGACGATCACTGACTATCTGCTTGCCGCCTTTCTCTACGCTGTCTATGCCAACGCCCCCCGGCAGAAAAAAAGCATCATCGTCTCGGTCCCCGTCGGGCTGCGCGAAATGTACAAAAGCGAATCTCTGCGGAATTTCTCGCTGTTCTCCAATATCGGCTTTGACCCCGCAGCGAAAGACGCCTTCACGTTTGACGACGTTGCCCAAGCCATCAAGGGCAAGCTGGACCAGGGCAAGAGCAAGGAGGAAATCCACAGGCTGCTGTGCCAGAATGTCCGATTGGCGAATTCCGCGCTGATGCGCTTCATGCCCAACATCATCAAACTGGGCGCGGCAAAGATCACCCTGAAATTCGCCGGTGAAGGCAAATTTGTCAGCGCCCTGACGAACCTTGGGGCCGCCAATTTGCCCGAATCCATGGGCGAACACATCGAGCGGGCGGAGGTGCTTCTTGGCGAGAAACCCACCAAGCGCATTGCCTGCGCATTGCTGTCTTACGGCGGCATGGTCAACATCACAATGACCGGCAACACGAAAGAAGTCGCGATTCAGCGTTCGTTCTATCGCCTTTTGGCCGAACACGGTGCACGTGTACGTGTTGAATGCAACGATGGTCAGGGAGGGCCGACTGTATGAGGTGTGCGCAGTGCAACGTTGATTTGAGTGAAACCGCCCGCGCCTGCCCGCTTTGCGGGGCGAAGGCGCAAGAAATTTCGCCACTGATCCCGGGGCAGCGGACGGCGGAATACCCGGAAGTTCAGTACCGCAAATACGAGAAGAACAGCGCAGGCATTTCCTTCCTTATGGGCATCAGTATCTGCCTTCTTTGCGGCATCATTGAGTATATGCTCACAAAAAAGTTTTCTGTTACGCCGCTGGTCGCTTCGATTTTGCCATGCGTATGGGCCCTCGCGGTTCGGCCCGCCTTCAACAGGCGCGTCTCCGGCGGGAACCACATCATGACGGGCCTGTTCGTCCTGTCGCTGTCGATGCTATGCGTCGGCTGGCTGCGGCACATTGCTCTGGCAAGAATCGCGGGCATCGGCATCCCTGTGCTTTTCGCCGCCGCCACGCTGATCTTTTTTGCGGTTTTTGTTGCCCGGAAACGCCAAAGGGCGCGCAGCCTGATTTTCCTGCTGTTCATGGCTGTGCCTGAGGCCGCGCTGCTTATAATCGCGCTCGTCAGGGCTGACACGTCTAGCTTTCTGCCCGCGCTTGCGCTTGCGCTGACCTCGCTTGACATTATCATCATTTTCGCGGCTTCCGGCAAAGAAGCTCGCAGAGAATTGACGGCATTCTTTCATGCGTAAAGGGCTTGCAAAGTTCAGTCCGCCGCCTGATAATTTTCCGCCTGCCAGGTGAACATCTCGGCCATCGGGCGCAATGCTTTCTTGTTGATTAAATCTTCTTAATTTCCGTTGCGTCCCCTTTTTGTTGTGATATAATTACAATTCACAAACACTTTAAAGGAGAGACAAATATGAAACCAACACGCTTATGGCGGAAAAGAGTCCTGGCAATGCTGCTCAGCACACTCCTAGTAATGGCAATGATCCCGGCAATTGGGCTCATTCCGGCGCACGCGGCAATCCTCGGAATAAAAGTCGGCACCACGACCCTTCCAAATCCTGCGAACGCCTCCTCAGGCACGGGCTGGGCTTGGGATCCAACAACCAAAACATTATCGTTGGATAGTTCTTTCGCCGCGAATCAACCCATTTCGTTTACTTGCGATGCTACGGACACAGTCAATATCGCTTACACCGGCAACGTTAAAATCAGCTTAGCCAATACCTACTTATTAGAGTGCTCTGGCAACCTTACTATTTCCGGCGGCGGCGGCACCCTCACACTTGAATCCTTTGGGAATTATTCAAGCGCCATTGTTTGCTCGGGTGATCTTACCTTCAAAAGCGGCACAGTGAATGCCACAGGCGCCGGGTTGACCAATGCAAGCAGTGCAGGAGCAGTGATATATGGAAAAAACATAACAATCACCGGCGATGCGAATGTTTCAGCGACCCCAACAAATACCAATTGTTACGGGTTTTTTGCAAGTAACGGCGGTATGACGATTTCCACCACCGGCACGGTTGCGGCAAAGGGCACCGGCACAAGCTCCGCCCTGATGATTGGCGGCGCCAAACCGCTGACCATGAACAGCGGCACCCTTGCCCTGAGCGGCAATCCGATTAACACCTCGATGGCGAAGGTTCTTAATGAACCCATAAAAAAGACTTCCCCCTGTGACATCACCGTCAGCGGCGGCAGCATCACATTGGACGGCACGCCGGTATACCTTGCCAAGGCAACCGTCTCCGGCATCAGCACAGGGACTGGGATAGATTCCATCACTGCCCCCGCCTCAGGCTATGCCGTTTCCGGGGAGCGCACCGATCAGACGGGAAAACTTGGCTTCCTGCTTCCGGCGGGCAGCCAAAAGATTCTGCTTACGCTGATGAATGGCACGTCTTACGCCGGCATAGTAAACGTCACTACAAACAACGCCGCAGCGGTAACCCTCGTACCGCCTGTACCGCTAAGCTTTCAGGGAAGCCCGACGCAGCTGACGATTTATGAAGGCTACGCGGCCTCCTCCTTGGGTGGAATTGTTATCACCGGCAGCCCCACCCCCACAGTGTCAAAGACCAGCGGCGACGCGAAGATTACCTGGAATGACACCACAAAGAAGCTGGACATCGCGGCGGGCTTGGCGGTTGGCTCTTATCCGGTTGCGCTCAAAGCCAGCAACGGCATTTCTCCCGATGTAACGCACAATGTTACGCTGCTCGTTAAACCCGTGACCACCTTTACCGGCCCCACAAGCTTTGCCATCGGTGAAGGCTATCTTGCCACATCATCCGGCGCATTTACTATTACCGGTGACCCTGCGCCCACGGTGAGCAAGGTCAGCGGCGACGCAAAGATCACATGGAACGACACCACCATGAAATTGGATATCGCGGCAGGCCTTGCGCCCGGCACGTACCCGGTGGTTCTCAAGGCCAGCAACGGCGCATCGCCTGACGCGACAATCACATTCACGCTGACGGTTACGTCCAAACAAGGCATCAGCGGCCCAACAGCTTTGAGC
>JAVBOZ010000037.1:0-8820 GCA_031549985.1 Oscillospiraceae bacterium
GGTGAAATACCGAGTGCATATACCGGCGCTTCTTCCCCAACATATATAGGATTGAGCCGACGGTATAACAGACGCCGCCGGCCAGGAGCCACACAAATGCCCAATGGGGGAGCACCGCCAGCAGCTGCCTTGAAAAAAGCATGAGACTCCAGCCGAGGCCGATATAGCAGATCATCGAAAACACGCGGAATTTCCGCAGGTCAATGGCGTTGAGGGAGACGCCGAGGGCGGTGACGCCCCAGATGAACGCGAACAGCCCCCAGGCGATGGCGGGGTGGGGTACCCGCAGAGATACCAGCGCAATCGGTGTATAGGTGCCCGCGATCAGAAAGAATATCGCGCAGTGGTCGATGATCTGGAATACCTTTTTGGGAATCTCGGGCCGCAGTCCGTGATAAATGCTCGACATGGTGTAGAGCAAAATCATGGTTACGCCAAACACGACGCCGCCCGCTACGCCCCAGGCGTTGCGACGCAGGGCCGGAACCGTCACGCAGACGGCCAGCACGGCGATGGCAAAGGCACCGCCCGCAATGTGGGATACCATGTGGAAGGTTTCTTCTCCACGGGTATAGGCGGGGAGCACGCGGTCGCGCAATTTCGTTCGAGTCATGCAAAACCTCCTTGGCCGCAGCTTGCGGCGGCAAAAATGATTAGCCCGATATGGGCGCGTGCGTCCGCCCCAGGGCCCTGTTTTTTTCGATGCGGAAATTAATCCATCGCGTGTCATTATAACACGTGCGGCACTGTGCGTCAATTCTTTGTTGCAATTGTTTTGCGCGTTTGTTATAATAAAAGAAGAAGTCGTTTGGCAATTCTTGCGTTTGCTTTATGCCAAAACGGAACAATCTATGGCCGGAGGTTAGAAATGAAACTTTACCAAAAAGACCGCACAGAGCCGCTCCAAAATTTCGATGATCTGCATGAATTGCAGTCGTTACAGGAAATTACGCAGACCGTCAAGCTTACCTTTTCGCGGCATGAGATCGGGGTTGTGCAACTGTTGCTGCTGAGTGAACTGGAGCAGGAGACAGTCGCCGTCGCTTGTGGAGGCGATGAAAAACGCGTGCGCTGCATCAACACCGAGGGTGTCGACAAATGGGGCCGCGCGTTCAAAAAATCCATAGAAGTGAGCCGCCGCGAGATACAGCCGCTCTACTTCACAACGGATTTCTCCGGCCTTACGCAGGCAGAATACCGCTGCGAAATCGAGTTCAGCGGTACGCAGAGCCGGAGCATCACCCTGGAATTTCAGCTGACGGACGAGCCGGTCGAGAACAGCGGCTATAATGACCTATGGCGCCTGGCGCGCCTGCAATGGCTCAACTCGGCCGCGTTTTTGGATCAGAATGCCCCGCCGCCCTATACCCCAGTTACGGTGGAGGGCGCGGCGGTCTCAATTCTTGGGCGGCAGATGCGGCTGGGGCCGGACGCGCTGCCTGCGCAGGCGCTGAGCTTTTTTGACGAATCCATCGCTCTTAAAGATACGCCGCAGGCCCAATTGCTTGCTTTGCCGCTCTGCTTCAACATTCAGGGGGAAGACATTGACTACGGCCCGCTGACGAGCATGGCGATCGGCGACAACGCCGCGCTGCGCGTATCCGGTTCGGGCGAGCGGGTCGATTTGGCGGTGGAGGCCAAGCTTTGCTATGAGGGCTTTTTCGAATACTGGATTTCCGTGAAAGCCAAACAGGATTGTACGCTGCCGGACGTCGCGCTCACGGCTGCGCTGACGCCGGAGGCCTCGGTCTATAACAACGGGTTTGGCAAACCTGGCGGTTATTTTCAAGATATTCATTTCCGCTGGAACAACGATCATCAGGATAGCGTATTCATTGGCGGGATCAACTGCGGCCTGCGCGTGAAGCTGAAGGCTGAACAATACCGCCGTCCGCTTGTGAATATTTACTACCGCACGCTCGATCGTGTGGTTCCCGCCGAGGCCTGGGATAACCATGGCCGGGGCACCATCGATATTACGCGCGCGGAGGACCAGACGGCGCGCTTTGCCGCCCGGACGGGTCCATTCGAGATGCGGGCGGGCGAAGAACGCGTCTTCCGCTTCGAGCTGCACTTTACACCCTTCCGCCCTGTGGATTACCAAAGGCACTACGCCGTGCGTTACCGCCACAACGGCGCGCTCAGGAGCTGGCGGGAGGAAATCGAAGAGGCCAGGGAGCACGGCCTGACGCACATCAACATCCACCACGCGAACGACCTGAATCCCTTCATCAACTACCCCTTCATTGAGGTGGACGAAATGAAGGCCTTCGCGCGGGCCGCGCATGACGAAAACCTTGGGATCAAGTTTTATTATACCACCCGCGAGCACAGCAACCATATGGCGGAAATCTTCCCCTATAAATCGCTGGGCGACGAGATCATTTTGCGCAAGAAGGGGAAGGGCCAGACCTGGGCCGAGGGCAAGAGCGAATGGCTGCACACCTATTTCGGCGACAACATTACCCCGGCCTGGCGTGTGGAGTTTGAGCGCGGCAAATATAAGGGTGAGGTGGATGAATCCTTCATCGTGCGGCCTGACAGCCGGTTGGATAATTACTATGTCGAGGGCCTGAACTGGCTTGTGCGGCAAATCGGCATTGACGGCATCTATGTGGACGACACGGCGATGGACCGCACGACACTTGAGCGCGCGCGCAAGGTGCTCAACCAGAACGGCGGCGTGATCGACATGCACATGTGGAACCATGCGGAAGACCGCGCGGGAAACATCAGCTGCATGAACCTTTATACCGAGCTCTTTCCGTTTCTCGACAGCATCTGGGTGGGCGAGGGGTACACGTACGACGAATTGGACGAGGACTATATGCTCTGCGAGGTCAGCGGCCTGCCCTATGGGCTGGCCAGCGAGATGCTCCAGGACGGCGGCAGCCCCTGGTACGGCATGATCTACGCAATGAATACGCGCTATGGCTGGCAGAGTTCCGAACGGGTGCTGGGCCTCTATAGCCTCTGGGATTCGTTTGGGATTCAGGACGCGGAGATGCGCGGATACTGGCATTCGCGCGCGCCGGTCAAGGCGGATCAGCCCGGCGTGCTGGTGACAACCTACGTGAAGGCGGATAAGGCACTTGTGGCCGTTTACAACAAAACTGCCGAAACGCTCGAAACTCTGTTGCACATCGACGAAGAAAAGCTGGGCTTCGCGCCCGTGCGGATGATGCAGGCGGAGGTGAAGGGGCTACAGAAAGAAAAGCCGCTGGCCCTGCGTGAGCCGCTGCGCATTGCCTCCAAACAGGGCGTTTTGCTGGTGCTGGAATAATTTTTGCCGCATTGTAGGGGGCGGCGTCGGCGTCCCGCCACAATTCGAAGGGAGAAAGGTGGTTCGCTTGCGGAAAGACAGAATCTTAATCGTCGAGGACGAGACGGATGTGCTCGACGCCAACCGCATGCACCTGGAGATGGAGGGCTACGAGGTGGTCTGCGCCATCAATCTGCATGAGGCGCGCAACGCCGTATGGGAACAGCCACCCGATCTCATTTTGCTGGACGTGTTGCTGCCCGACGGCTCCGGCTACGATTTTTGCGGTGAGGTGCGTAAATTTACAGCCGCACCCATCCTTTTCTTGACCTGCATGGGCAGCAGCGAGCAGATCGTCGGCGGATTTGCCCTGGGCGCAGACGATTACATCACCAAACCCTATAACATGGACGTTCTGAGCGCCCGCATCGCCGCGCGCCTTCGCGTGGGGAACACCTCTGTGGTTGCCTTGCCGCCGCTGCGCATCGATCTTCACACTGGTCGGGTGCACTTGGGGAAGCGGGAGGTTGTGCTTTCCGGTAAGGAGATGCAGCTTCTGGCATTCTTTGCGAAGAATGCGGGCAGGGAATTCACTGCGGATGAGATTTACCGCGCCGTATGGGACGACAACCCGACCCCCGCCGCCCGCAATACGGTGCGGGTGCACATCTCAAACCTGCGCAGCAAGCTGCGGTTGGACGATGGTGCGCCGTTTGCCATCAGCCTGACGTCAGGGAAAAAATATATGTTTTTCAGAGCAGGGGCAACGTAAAGCGAACACAGGTACCTTTTCCCGTTTCGCTTTCCACCGTGATCGCGCCGCCGTGTTCCTCAATGATGTGGCGGCAAATGAATAACCCCAGGCCGGTTCCGGTGTTTTTACCGGTGCCGGTCTCTTCATCTGCGGCGGAGGTATAGTAACGCTCAAACAGGCGCGCGATCTGGTCGGCGCGCATGCCCGTGCCGGTGTCCGCGACCTCCACCGCCGCGAAGGGCGGGTTGGCCGCGACGCGCACGGTAATCACTCCGTTTTGGGTGTGCTGGACCGCGTTGCCGATCAGGTTGACCAGTACCTGCGTGATACGGCCAGGGTCGCAGAATACGCGCAATTCTTCGGCCGGGGCGTCTAACACGAGCCGGTTGCGGTTCTTGCCGAATGCCGGGTAATAGATATCCAACGTCTTTTGCGCCAGTTCGGCCAGGGCGCAGGGATGCATCCGCATGGGCAGGCGTCCTTCTTCAATGCGCGTAACGTCCAGGATCTGCGAAACCATCAGCGAGAGCCGGTCCGCCTCCGATTCGATCAGCCGCATGTTGCGCTGCAGACCTTCGGAGGCGGGCTGCGAGGCAAGGCTTTTGCCGGTGAGTTGGGCGTAGCTGCTGATCACGGTCAGTGGCGTCTTGAGTTCATGAGAGATATTTGATAAAAACTCAGTCTTCATGGTGTCCAGGGCTTTTAGGGACTCGTTTTTTTCGGCCAGCTGCCTCTGGTTGTATTGATACATTTGTATATAGCGGAACATCGTCAGACCCAGCGCGACGCTGACGACAACGAGTCCAAATATAATATCGATCACTGTGGCCCGCTCCGTTCGAAAGCGCGTCACAGTCCCCGGGCGCAGGTAGGCAAGCAGACAGATGCCGGCATATAGCACAAGCTCAAACAGGCACATAACGTACGCCTTTTTGCCTTCGAGCATAATTGCCGTGAAAATGACCGCGAGGATGAAGAAAGAAGGCATCCCGCTGTGATAACCGCCTGCGGTGAAGAACAGCGCGGGGAACAGGAAAAGGAAGATCACGACGACGGTGATCAAATAACAAAAAACATACCGCCCCGTGCGGTAAGAATAATAAAGCAGCATAAAGGCAAAGGCGGAAGCCAGAAGGTTCCCCAGAATGTTGACGATTCCGGCGTCGGTGATCAGGCAGAACAGCGCGCTCAGGATACCGAGCACGATTCCGGCCATAGCCAGAATATTGAACAGCTGTACGCGCAGATCGAGCTGCGCGTTGAAAAAGCGGTCCTTGAAAGCCAATATTTTTTGTTTCATAGAGTGCTCCCATGCGGTAAGATCATTTTATTTCGCGAAGTACTTGCGGGGACACACATCGTGCGGCGTCGCGCATACATTGATAAAAAGGAGCGTATGCGATGAATGCCAACTATTCGGGCTGTCCAATGCCCTGCCAATGCCGACAATATTCGCTCTGCTGCCAAAATCCAATGAATTGCCGGGTGCGATGCTGCGTATGCCCTACCGGCCCAACTGGCGCCACCGGCGCGACGGGTCCTCCCGGCCCTGCCACCGGCGTCACGGGTCCAACAGGCCCGACCGGCCCGGCTGGCCCGCAAGGTGTGCAAGGCCCCGAAGGCCCAACAGGCCCGGCTGGCCCGCAAGGCGTGCAAGGCCCCGAAGGCTCACAAGGTTCGACTGGCCCGCAAGGCGTGCAAGGCCCCGAAGGCCCACAAGGTTCGATTGGCCTGCAAGGCCCGACTGGCCCGCAAGGCCCCGAAGGCCCAACAGGCCCGGCTGGCCCACAAGGCGTACAAGGCCCCGAAGGCTCGCAAGGTTCGACTGGCCCGCAAGGCGTGCAAGGCCCCGAAGGCTCACAAGGTTCGACTGGCCCGCAAGGCATGCAAGGCCCCGAAGGCCCGCAAGGCCCGGCTGGCCCGCAGGGCGTGCAAGGCCCCGAAGGCCCGCAAGGCCCGCAGGGAATACAGGGAGCGCAAGGAATACCAGGCCCTACCGGTTCGATTGGCCCAACAGGGGCAACGGGGCCCGAGCCGGATGTAAATCAAATATTGGCGCTGGCCAACGCATACACAGATGAGCAAATTTTACTGCACACACCGCTCGTCATTGATTACGGAACCGTGCCTTCGGGCGGTTCAGTCAAGCTGCGCAACGACAGCATTGGTCGCATGGTCGTCGCTGGGAGTTTTACCGTGACGGTGCCTGACTTTATTGAAGGAACGGAAAATTCAGCGTATAGTTCAATTCAGGTGCTTTCCGCCGGAACGCAAAACTGGGTCGGTAATTTTTTCGCGCCCCCCGGCACCTTGCCCATCGGTGTCAACGAAATCTGGGTGAAGGGGATTCGCTTATTCGACAACACCATTCGATGGGCTTTTGACGCGAAGTTTAGAGGTTAACCAGTTGCGGGGGAGGTGCATAAATGCTGCAGCAAAGACGGCAAATCGTGGCCTGGGACGATTACATTACCAACGGGCTGATTGCCCGTTATCAGGGGAGCAATAATACCGGCAGTGGGCACAGCGCGAGCACGGTCATATGGAAAGACCTGATCGGCACGGCTGATTTAACGCTCAACGGCGGGCTTGTACCCGGCACACGTCAGTGGGGGAGCAATTATTTCGAAAGTCTGAAGGTGAATATCTCGATCTTCGCCTGGCTCTCCTCCGCGCTTCCGCCCGGCTTTACCCCCGAGAACTGCACCATTGAGGTGGTCTTTATGCCGTATGTCGGCGCGGACACGAGCACGGGCGGCGACTTGGTCGGTATTGACGATATCATCCCCCCGCCCTTTACAACCATCACCTTTGAGATGCGGGGGCTGAACGGGGCTTTTGCCGTGATCGAAACCTCAACTTACACCATCCGCAACACCAGGGCGCTCAGCGCCAATACGCTTTACACAATCTCCATGCCCATCTCGCCCTACAGCCCCATCGCGGCGCAAAACGGCTTCAAGGCCATCTATTATAACGGCGCGCAGCAGTACCGCGCAGCAAGGATTAACAACCTCTATGTGCAGCTGCCCGAGCATTACCTGAGCCTTTCCAGCAATCCGGTGCTTCTGGATGTGCGAGAAATTTTTTTCGGCAGGATCTACGAGGTGCGCCTTTATAACCGTGCGCTGAACGCAGCGGAAATCGCGCACAATGCCGCCCTTGACCTGCGGATTTACAGTTAGGTCCTTCCCGACGGGTCCATTATACATCAATTCAACCGGACAAGCAATGGAAAAACGCAAATATAAAGACTTGGCATGGTTGACACCGCGGAAGATAGGCGGTAGAATAGGGTAAAGAAAAAATGGAGGAGTGATACCTTGACCAGACAGGAAAGCCCGCTCGCCATTCGCCGCGAACGCCCCGAAGATTACGGGACGATTCTGCGCCTGACCTACGAGGCCTTTTTGACGCTTGACTACCCCGGAAGGCGTCGCTTGGATGAGCACTACCTGATCCGCCTGCTGCGGGGCGCGGCGTCGGTGATCCCCGAACTTTGCTTTGTTGCGGAGCGGGCAGGGGAGATTGTCGGGCACATCCTCTATACAAAGAGCAAGATCGTCCGCCCGGACGGCTCCGAAATTGAAACCCTCACCTTCGGCCCTCTGAGCGTTTGGCCAAAACTGCAACGCCAGGGCATCGGTGCGGCGCTGGTGCGGCACAGCTTGTCAGAAGCCCGCGCGCTGGGTTATGGCGCGGTTCTAATCACGGGTGTGCCCGAGTATTACCCGAAGCTTGGCTTTCAGCGTGCCCGCGAATACGGCCTAAGCCTTGCCGACGGTTTCGCGGGCGATGCGTTCATGGCCTATGAGCTGCGGCCCGGCACACTTGCGCCCGGCGGTACGCTGCACTTCCTGACACCTGAATTCGAACAGGCGGAACAGGACGACGCGGGCTATGCTGTCTTCCACGAACAATTCATGCGGGAATACCGCCCCGGCGAACTGACGCTGCGTCCGCTCTTTGAGGCCGATGTCGCCCTGGTGGGGCGCTGGCTACATACGCCGCACGTGGCAAAATGGTATCAGTACCCGGAGCACTGGTTGCATGAGCTGCGGGAACGGCACGGCGAATTCTCGTTCCTCACGCACTTCATCGCCGAATATGAGGGCGTGCCCATCGGCTTTTGCCAGTATTACGACTGCTGGTTCAGCCAACAGCACGAGGTCTGGAACGACGCCTGGCGCGTCGGCGAACGGCAGGGGGAGGTCTTCAGCATCGACTACCTGATCGGCGAAACGGCGTATCTGCGGCGCGGCTTTGGCCGGCGGATGGTCGCCCTGTTGCTCGAACGGCTGCGTGAACGCGGCGCAAAGACCGTCGTCGTTCAGCCCGAAAGTGAGAACACAGCAAGCAACCGTTCCCTGGCGGCCAACGGCTTCCAGTGGAACGGTGAGGAATATTATTTGGGGTTCTGAGCGCTGGTGCGAACCATCGCCCCTGCGCTGCGTCAGCTTGCCCGCAATTGCTCGGCAATCCACGCCTCAAACGGCTGCGTGCGCTTCGCTGCTTTGTAGTCAATCTGCATGTTCTTACGGCAACTTATCGTATTGGGGTGTTCCGCGCCCAGTTTTGCGAGATAGACCCGGTAGGCCTTGATGTAAAGCGCAAACGCATCGTCAAACTTCCTTTGGTCGCCGTAAACACTCGCGATGTTTTCGTATGTCGTTGCGGTGCTCGGGTGGTTCTTGCCCAGTGCGGCTTCTTTGATTTCTAGCGCCTTGAAGTACCACTCAAGCGCCTTGTCGTAATCGCCTTGGCTGTCGTAAACAACCGCGATGTTGTTGTAGGTTGCGGCGGT
>JAVBOZ010000021.1:0-4845 GCA_031549985.1 Oscillospiraceae bacterium
GTAAATCCGCGCTGTTGACCAGTTCCGCGCGGGAAAAATTCAAAATGCGTACGCCGGGCCTGCACTTTGCGAGGGCCGCAGTGTTGACGCTGCCCTTCGTCTCGGGGGTCAGCGGCGCGTGCAGGCTGATATAGTCGCTGGCGGCGAGAATCTCATCGCGGCTGTCAACCAGCTTCACGGCGGAATCCAGCTGCGCCTTCGCAGCCTTGTTGATATAGGGGTCAAAGCCGACCACGCGCATGCCCAGCGCTGCGGCCGCATTGGCCACAAGGCCTCCGATCGCGCCCATGCCGATCAGCCCCAGCGTCTTGCCCAAAATCTCGGGGCCGCCGAAAGCACCCTTGCCTTTTTCGACCAGTTTGCCCACCTCGTCGCCCTTTCCCTTGAGCGTCTGGCACCAGGCAAGCGCCTCAGCGACCTTGCGGGAGGACAAAAACAGCGATGCGATCACAAGCTCCTTGACGGCGTTGGCGTTCGCGCCCGGCGTGTTGAACACGGCAACACCCTGTGCAGTACAGCTTTCGATCGGAATGTTGTTGACGCCCGCGCCCGCCCGGGCGATGGCCAGCGTCGCAGGGCCAAGGGGCAGATCGTGCATGGAGGCCGAGCGCACCAGAACGGCGGCGGGGGCTTCGACTGCTTCGCCGCAGACATAGCCAGCCGGGAACTGCGCCAGCCCACAGGCGGCGATTTTGTTGAGAGTCAGAATATTCGGCACGGTGATCACCCTTTCGTCTATTATCAGCTGTTGCGCGTCTCAAAGGCGCGAATAAAGTCGACCAGCGCTTCAACGCCCTCGACCGGCATAGCGTTATAAATCGAGGCGCGCATCCCGCCGACCGAACGGTGCCCTTTGAGGTTGACAAAACCCGCCGACTCCGCAGCCTTAACGAAGGTACTGTTCAGTTCCTCGCTCTTGGCGACAAATGTGACGTTCATCATCGAGCGGAATTCAGGCGGCACTGGGCTCGAGAACATCGCGCTGGCGTCAATGCAGTCATAGAGCAGCTTCGCCTTATGCGCGTTCCGGTCTTTCAGCGCCTCTAACCCGCCTAGTGTCTTGATCCATTCCAGAACCAACTTGCAGATGAAAATCGACCAGCAGGGCGGTGTATTATACATGGAATCGTTATCCGCCATTGTCTTCCAGTCCATCACGCTGGGTATATCCTTACGCGCCCTGCCCAGCAGGTCTTCGCGTACGATGATGATTGTCAACCCGGCGGGCGCGATGTTTTTCTGCGCACCGCCGAATACCACGCCAAATTTCGAGACATCCATAGGCTCCGAAAGGAAGCTGGAAGAAATATCCGCCACCAGCGGCACGTTGCCGGTCTCCGGCAGGTTCGGCCATTTGGTGCCATAGACCGTATTGTTGTGGCATATGTAAAAATAATCCGCGTCCGCCCTGAAGTCCGTCGGGTTCAGCGCGGGGATGACCGAAAAGTTCTGCGGCTTCGAACTCGCAACGAGCTTGATGTCGCCATACCGCTGGGCTTCCTGGTAGGCCTTGGTCGCGAACTGACCGGTCACAACGTAATCCGCCTTTCCGGAGCCAGTCATCAGGTTCAGCGGCACCCCGGCGAACTGCAGCGAAGCGCCCCCCTGGGCGAACAGCACCTTGTAATTGGCCGGGATGCCCATGACCTCCCGAAACAGCGACTGCGCGCTGAAAATAATCTCTTCAAACACCTTGCTGCGGTGGCTCATCTCCATAACGGACTGGCCACTGCCGTTGTAATCAAGGACTTCCGCCGCTGCCCGGTTGAGCACGGATTCTGGCAGCATGGAGGGGCCTGCGGAAAAATTGTAGACTCTTGCCATAGTATTGCTCCCTTCTTCATCTCAAAATTTCGCTCAATAATAAATATGATCTATTATACCTTTGCGAACGCCCAGAAGTCAATCCCTGCGGCGCAAAGATATCAATCACACCCGGCGTTTTTTTTGTGCAGGTTGCCAATCCGCACGTCAAAACGCAAAAACGCCGGTCAGAAATCCCAACCGGCGCTTGCTTTTTTGGTTTGTGTCACATTTTTGGATAATTACCGTTTGCAGCCGGGACGCATGCGCTGCAGCAGACTCAGCAGGCCGCCGAACAGGTTCCCGAAGTTTTGTTGTGTCTTTGCGAGCCCCGTCCGCGAAGTGGCGCAGCCGTCCGCTGGGCAGTCCGTCTTACAGGTTGTAGCGCAGCCGCCTTTACCGCATGAGGCACAGCCAGACGCAGTGCAGTTGCTCTTGCAGGTCGCCGCGCAGCCTGCGCCCTGGCTCCCGCTTGTGCTTCCGGTATTGCACGGCTTTGCCGCTTTCAGGAGCGCCAGGCGCGTGCAGCCCGCAGCGTCGTAGCTCTCAAAAAGGTTGGTTGCAGTGCTGCCGGGATCCATGATTGTGATGGCGGTGGCCGTCGCGCTGCGCAGCGCCACCCAATGGCTTTCGTTCTTCACCGCAATGGCGATAAGAAACCCCTTGTCCGCGTATTCCCTGATTTTCGCAATCTTCTGCGCCCGGGTGCCGCAGACCGAGATTCTGGCGTCGGTCACCGTGAGGCCGGGTACGGCCTGCGGAATTTTCGACCAGATCAGATTATCATTGGCTTCAAAACCTCCCAATGCCTTCATAGCTTTGACAAACGCGCCCGGGTCATAATTCTCTTCGCTCTTCAGCCCGCCTTGCACGGCTAACATGGCGATGGCCGTTGCCAGGCAGCCGACCTCCTTGACGGTCTTGCTGCGAATAACGTTGCCGCCCCATCGGCTGTCGTACTGCTTCCATTCAAAGTATGGCGTTGTCGTGGCGGCGTCTGCCTGCCGCGAAAGAGCCGCAAACGTGCTGAACAACAGCAGTGCCGTCAGTATCAGCGACAGCGGCCGCCGGATCTGTTTGCTCATGTAGCAACCTCCTGTTATGCTAAAAATAGTTCGGGAGAGTGGTCAACAGTTTTCGACCTCCGCCCCGTGGCAAGATCATAGCACAGCGGCGGAACGAAAAGCAATGGAAGTTGCTGGCGAACACCGCGAATATTTACCGCTCATAGAACGATCTTTACGGCGCAAAGTATGGGTGCGGCAATGGCCGCATGATTTCCAAAGGCAGGGAAAGGAAGAGGTGAAAACCACCTGTGAGAAAGGCAGTCCGGCGCGTATCCGTGTTTTTAACCGTCTGTTGTTGTCTGATATTTTCGTTCATTGCCTACGGCATTTCGGCGCTCCCGGAAGAACTTGCCGTCAATGACCTTCAGCTGCCGGTGCTCAGTGCGCCCTATACGGCGGAAATGGCGGATGAATTTACCGGTCTCGACTTTGCACCCGCGCAGGCCAAATCCGCGCAGGTTCAACAGGCAGCTTTTAAGCTGTTCCGGTTCTTTCCGGTAAAATCCACCAAAATAACGGTCACCAGGCGGAGCTATGTTCAGTTGGGCGGCAATATCTTTGGCATCAAACTTTATACCCGGGGCGTCCTCGTGGCAAAGACAGATTTGGTCAGCACAGAAAACGGAAACGAAAACCCGGCGCAAAAGGCAGGCCTTCGCAGCGGTGATTTAATCACCAAAATCAACGGCGTCAGCGTCAACCGAAAGAGCGAGGTCGCGGCGGCCATCGAAAACTGCGGGGGTGCGCCCTTGCAGCTGACCGTGGAGCGCGATGGCAGCGAACAACGCTTGAAGCTTGCGCCAGCTAAGGGCGCGTCAGGTGGAAAATACCTGGCGGGGCTGTGGATTCGTGACAGTTCTGCGGGCATCGGCACCGTTACGTTTTTTGACGGGGAAAGCAATACCGTGGCCGGTCTGGGTCACGCCATCTGCGATGTGGATTCCGGCGAAATGATCCCGATTTCGGGCGGCGAGCTGGTGGAAGCCAAGGTTATGGGCTGCTATAAGGGTGTGGACGGAACCCCCGGCGAGCTCTGCGGCATTTTTGATTCGCAGAAAATCGCCAATCTGGAGCGCAACGGCGAGACCGGTGTCTACGGTGAAATGAGCGTAGAGCCTAAGGGCGAGACCCTGCCCGTCGCTCTGAAGTCGGAGGTCAGAACCGGCCCGGCAAAAATTCTTGTGACGGTCGACGGCGCTGGGGCGAAATATTATAATGTTGAAATCACGCGCGTTTCGCTGAATGCGACTACCAGTCAAAAGAATATGACGCTGCGCGTGACTGACCCGCGCCTGATCGAAACGACCGGCGGAATCGTTCAGGGTATGAGCGGCAGCCCGCTTGTGCAAAATGATATGCTGGTCGGTGCCGTCACCCATGTCTTTGTGAGCAGCCCTCTGGAAGGCTACGCCATCTTTGCGCAGACGATGCTTGAAACCGCAAGGCAGACCGCTGACGCGCGCGGCAAATGAGCACTTTAGTGCAAAAAAGAAATGCTGTCGTTCTTCGAAAAAATACGGTAATATTTGGAAATTATTATTGACAATTATTACCAGTTGTGCTATTCTATTGGAGAAACATCGCGGCTTAAGGCGCTATTAGGAACGAAGGTACCCTGCGCCGCAGCGCGACAATCAAAAAAAAGGAATAGGAGAGGACGCGAAGAATGACAGGCACACTAAAGGTATTGCTCACAGAGGATGGGAACGACATGGGGCAGAATTGCTCACAGACGCTGCGCAGTAACGGATTTGATGTACAGGTGGTCGCTAAGGACGGGCTGGAGGTGCTTCGGCAGGTCGAGAACACGCCGCCGGATGTATTAATCATGGACACTTTCCTTTCTCACATGGACGCGCTTGGCGTCATGAAGGAGATCAAGCAACGGCCACTGCCGCAAAAACCCATGATTTTGCTGCTTTCCAGCGTAGACAACGCGCGGTTTGAGCAAGAGGCGCTTTCCAGCGGGGCTGAT
>JAVBOZ010000042.1:0-6473 GCA_031549985.1 Oscillospiraceae bacterium
CTGCATGTTTTATGGATACTGCGCTTCAAATCATAACTCTTCTTTTCAAGAAAAAACGCCTTGGGCGAGCGTCCATCGGGCCGCCTTCTCCGCCGCCCGAAACAGATCTTCACGGCAGGTTCGCCGCAGCTTCTCCAAGGGCTGCGGCGTTTTGGTTGCCGCGAACAGCTCCGCAAACCCCGCTTGCGTGAGCGCTTCCGCCGCGCCTTCCGCAAGGCAACCACACAGCCCAACCACCGGTACCCCCAACGCTCTGGCTCTACGCATCACACCCATCGGCGCCTTCCCGTGCAACGTCTGGGCATCCATGCGCCCTTCGCCGGTGATCACCAAAGCCGCGCCTTCCAGCAGCGCTTCAAAGCCCACTTGTTCGAGCAAAAGGTCGACTCCCGGCGCAAGCATTCCATTCAGGAACGCCAGGACGCCCCAGCCCAATCCCCCCGCCGCGCCAGCACCCGGCGTCTGCGGCAGGGCAGGCAAAAGTGCGTCTGCGCAGCACGCGAAGTGCCGCAGTCCCTCGTCCAGAAGGCGCACCATAGCCGCATCGGCACCCTTTTGCGGGGCATAAACGTACGCTGCGCCCTGGTTGCCAAAGAGCGGATTCGTAACATCGCAGGCGGCGCTTACTGGAAGTGGATACGACTCCGCCGGCGGGATACACCGGGCCACGCGGATGAGGCTACCGCCGGTGGGGCAGAAAGGCTCGCCGCCCCCATCCAGAAAACGCCAACCCAGCGCATGAGCCATCCCGGCACCGGCGTCGTTGGTGGCGCTGCCGCCCAACCCCAGCAAGACACGCCTCGCGCCGGCGTCACGCGCGGCCAGCAACAGCTCACCGAGACCGCGTGTCGTGGTGCTGGCTGGGTCGAGGCCGCGCGTGCGCCGCGCAAGCTCAAGCCCCGCGCAGGCGGCGGTCTCCAGCACTGCGGTGCCATCCTCCAACAGCAGCCAGGCGGCTCGGCTGGGGTTGCCCCAGGGGCCGCTGACTTCGGTGTGCATCCACGCGCCGCCGCAGGCGGCGTGCCACGCCTCGGCCATCCCCTCCCCGCCGTCGGCCAGGGGGAGGCAGCGCAGCTGCGTACCAGGCAAAACGCCGCAAAAGGCCCGCGAAACGATTTCGCAGACCTCGGCCGCCGAAAGCGTGCCCTTGAATGAATCGAAGGCAAGCACAATCTTCATTGCCCCGCCTCTTTTTCCTGTTCAGGGCAAATGTCTTCGTCCTTCGGGTCGCGAAAGGCTTCCAGCTTGCGGCACCAATATTTTTGTTCCAACAGATCAAACTCGCCGAAAACGCAGTCCTCACACTCGCGGTTGATAAAAAGGTCATATACCAAGCCCATTTGTGATCCATCCCTTGCGATATTTTTCGTGAGCGGCAGCGCATCGGCAAATCCCGCTTCGCTCCGCCATCTTTCTCATTTTACTTCTTCCGGTCCGTGATTGCAAGCATTTTCTGGGCACTCAAGGTTGTGGAAAATTGCGCGGGTGAAGCCCGAACTATTGACGCTGCAAAAAGAACGTGATAGAATAAAGCATCAACCAGCTTTGGCTGCTGTTCGCGGAACGGAGGATCGGTATGGAAGAAAAGTACTTCTGCATTGACCCCGCGAAAGCAAGGGCACTTTTGGCCCAAACGAAAAAAATTGACGCCGCAAAACGCGGCTTTGATAGCCTTGTATATCTGATTGACGAATACGCAGTGCTGACGACGTCCAGGCTCAAGCTACGGAATGTCGAAACACGCGACGATGATCTTGTTTATTTTGATGAACTGATCAAAACCCTGATGGAACTGCGGAAAGAGGGCGTTGCGGCGGTTCCCATTCTGGGGTATTGCTTCGACCCGGCCAGCGAAAACGGAAACGGCTACCTGTTTCAGCCACGCGCCAAAGGCGAAGAACTCTATGACGATGCCGTTATGACCGCATTCTATACGTGGGCGCAAAAAAATCCCGGTAACGTATACCTTTCAAGCGACGCGGACGCGAAAGCATATATTCTCGCACGAACGAATTATATAGCAGGGGCGCCGCAGCGGCACTTTGATAAGTTCATCAGCGACATCATCGTCTTGATTGACAACGACATTTTGATTGATTTCAACGGGAAAAGTAACTTTTTTTATGATGTTACCGCAGGTTTTGAATTCATTGACCTTGATTCACATACGGATTATAAGTATGGCTTGGCCAAGCATAGGCCGGACAGCAAAGAATTGGCATCTGTTTACGGGTTTACGCCCTGCCATTTTGCGGTTGGCACAAAGGTGCTTGCGAAGCTCTCGCTGGATAAAAGGGCCCTCTCAAGGCTCGGCAGTGCGCAATTGCGCCAACTTGCGCGGGATAACGGCGTCATCTTTGAAAAATGCAGGATCGCGATGCTGAACAATGGCATTTCGGAAAAGCAATTGCGCAAATCGCTCAAAAATCTCAAGATATTTGGTTGCTGATAGGGACAAACACCCCAACAACGAAAGGAAACACTGACTATGATGACCGACGTCGAGATCGCTCAATCCGCCGCACCGCTGCCCATCGCCAAAATCGCCGCGAAACTTGGCCTTTTTGAAGATGATCTGGAGCTTTACGGCAGGCACAAAGCAAAACTGCGCGAAGGCCTCTTCGATCGCCTGGCCGACCGGCCTGACGGCAAATTGATCCTCGTCACCGCCATCAACCCCACCCCCGCCGGGGAAGGCAAGACCACCGTCACCGTCGGGCTGGGGCAGGCCATGCAGCGCATCGGCAAGCGCGCGGTCATCGCCCTGCGCGAGCCTTCGCTTGGACCGGTGTTCGGCGTCAAGGGCGGCGCAGCGGGCGGCGGTTATTCCCAGGTGCTACCGATGGAGGACATCAACCTCCACTTCACCGGTGACATGCACGCGATTACCGCCGCCAACAATCTGCTTTGCGCCATGCTCGATAACCATTTGCAGCAGGGCAACGCCCTGGGGATTGACCCGCGGCAGATTTTGCTCAAGCGCTGCATGGATATGAACGACCGCGCTCTGCGCAACATCAACGTCGGCCTGGGCGGGCGCGTGAACGGTGTGCCGCGCGAAGACGCCTTCCAGATCACCGTAGCCAGCGAGGTGATGGCGATCCTCTGCCTGGCCAACGACCGCGCCGATTTGCGACGCAGGCTGGAAGGTATTCTTGTGGCCTTTACCTACGACAACAAGCCCGTCTATGCCCGCGACTTGGGCGCTTGCGGCGCGATGACTCTGCTGCTCAAAGACGCGCTCAACCCCAACCTTGTGCAGACCCTGGAAGGCAGCGCCGCGCTGATGCACGGCGGCCCCTTCGCGAATATCGCGCACGGCTGCAACTCCCTGCGCGCCACGCGCCTTGCGCTCAAGCTGGCGGATTACACCGTCACCGAAGCGGGCTTCGGCTCCGATTTGGGGGCCGAAAAGTTTTTTGACATCAAGTGCCGCGCGGGGGATCTCAAGCCCAGTTGCGCGGTGCTGGTGGCAACGGCGCGGGCGCTGAAATACAACGGCGGCGTACCCAAGGCCGAGCTTGGCTCCGAAAACCTTGATGCTCTGCGCCGGGGCAGCGAAAATTTGCGTGCGCACGTCGAAAACCTCTGGAAGTTCGGCGTACCCGTTGTGGTGGCGCTCAACCGCTTCGCAAGCGACACGGAAGCGGAGCTGGCGCTGCTTCGCGAGATTTGCGACGAGATCGAGGTGCCGCTGGCGCTCACGGAGGTCTTCGCCAAAGGCGGCGAAGGTGGCGCGGCGCTGGCGCAGCTGGTCTGCGACACCATCGAGGCACACAGCCCGAATGACAGCTTCCGCCCCCTCTATTCCTTGGAAGACAGCGTCGAAGAAAAACTACACGCCATCGCCACGCGGATCTACAGGGCAGACGGCGTGCAATGGACAGCCACTGCACTGAAGTCGCTGCGACGGCTGGAGGCGTTGGGTTACGGCGGCCTGCCGGTCTGCGTGGCCAAGACGCAGTATTCCCTTTCGGATGACCCGGTGAAGCTCGGCCTGCCGCAGGGGCACACCCTTACGGTGCGGGATATCTACGTCAGCGCGGGCGCTGGCTTCGTGGTCGCCCTGACGGGCGATATCATGACCATGCCCGGGCTGCCGAAAGAACCAGCCGCCTGCCGGATGGACATCGACGACAGTGGAAATATCGTTGGGTTGTTCTGAAGCCTCCCGAACCCGACGACGACAAACAACACCCACGGGCGAGGTTCCATCCTCCCGCCGTGGGTGTATTTTTGTCTGAATCGCTTGTGCGGGCTATACCTGCCATTTCCCCTGCTGATAACACACCACAGGGAAGCATTCGCCGTCCTCTTGCTTCAGCTGAATCTGCGGCGCAAGGTCGCTTCGCGCTGCGGTCATAACCAGGGGCAGGCCCAGTTCCCGCGCGATTTCGCGCATGGGCGCAAGGCTTTGCTGAACGGTCTGCGCCGTAGTTTCCGGGCCCAGGTTGGTGCTGTTGATGAGGCCCGTGAATTGCATATGCGCGGCGGCCTCGATTTCGCGCCGCACCGCCTGCAAGCTTTCTGGATCACGCGTCAGGGGACGGCAGAGATTGACCACCATCCAGAGCGCAACATCTTCGCGCCCCTTCAAACGTTGGGCAAAGCGCCCAAGCGCCAGCGCACCGCAGTCGTCACCACCCAGGTCGATCACAGAGGTCAGAGACTCGTCGTCGAAGATGCGCAGGGCATCAGTGGGAATCCATGGCATTTCAACGTTGCTGTTGGCGTAGGGCGACGAGATCAATTCCACTCCACCTTCTTTCAGCAAAGTGAAAAAATCCGCCGTACGAAAGTAAGGATTGACGATGTCAAGGTCGCAGAGCGCGACGCGGCGCGCGGCGTTTTTTGCCAGCGCAAGGGCATAATTGACGGCCAGCGTCGTCTTCCCGCTGCCGTAATGCCCGGCGAAAATTGTGATGCGGGCGGGCTGCATGGCGTATCCTCCAAAGTTGATTCATTGCGCGCGCTTGACCTCCAGCGTCTGCGTGATCTCACGCAAAAAAGTCCCGTGGAGTTTATATTTTTTCAGATAGAGCAGCAACGCAGCCAACAAAATCACCGGCGGCACGGCGAACATCATGATATTCAGCGCTGTGCCGACCCCCTGCGGCTGGGCGGTAACGCGTTCGGCGTCGCCCGCGATGGCCAGCAGCATCTCGTTGGTCGAGACGTAACCGCCGATTTGCAGACCCAGGCCGGTGATCAGCCCCGCGATCGCGCCGGAAAACTTGCCCATGAAGGTCAGCAGCGAGAAGATGATGTTTTCGCTGCGGTAGCCGAGTTTCCACTCACCGTATTCGACGGTGTCAACCAAGAATACGCTGGAAAGAATGCCGGTGAAACCGAAACAGCCCACGGTCAATACCACAGCCGGGAGCAGGAAATAGACGTTCTTGGTGCGCATGGAAATCGCGAACATCAGCAAATAGCCCACGATGGGCACAGCCATAGAAAGGATAAAAATTTTGCGGCGGGGCAGTGCCTTTACCAGAAGATTATAAGACAGCATGGCCGCCCCCATGCCCGCGCCCACCGCCAGCATAAAATAGGTGAGGGCGTCCGCATTGCCCCAGACGTATTTAAAGTAATAGACCGCCACCGATGAGGTCATTGTAATCGCGATGAACAGCAGCACGAACACGGTCTCAATGATCAGCAGCTGATCGTTGTTTTTCAGGGTGCGCAGCGCTTCGCCGAAGGTAAATCGTTCTTCACGCGTCCCGATCTCGCGCTTCTTCATTGCAAGCGCCGCCACCACCCCACAGGCCGCGTAGAACGCCGCGATCGCCAGCGCCCAGCGAAAATACCCCTGCGCCTGGCTGCCTGCGCCCAAAAAACGCACAGCCTTTTGGGTCACCGCCGGGATGCCGATGGTGCCCAGGCTGCCGAAGACGCGCGGAATGGTCGAGATGATATCGCGTTCTTTCGTATTCGTGAAGCTCGCCGCGTAGGCATAATATGGCACGTCGATGATCGTATAGGTCATGTCAAACAGCACATATAGGACGGCGATGGCAAGCATCGGGCTGGCCAGGTGCGCCAGGCCGGGGGAAAACATACCTACCAGCACAGCCGCGTTCGTGACCGAGCCGAGGATGATCCAGGGCTTGTGTTTGCCCCATTTCGTTCGGACGTTCTCCGAAATCGTACCCATGATTGGATCATTCACGGCGTCCCAAAGCCGCGCGGCGAAGAACAGCACAGCCATCCATACCGGCGCGATGCCCAGCACGTCGGTGCAATAGACCATGAAGAACGTGCTGACCAGATTGAAGGCCAGCCCCTCCCCCATCGCGCCGATGCCATAGCCAACGCGCTCAACCATCCCCAGTTTTGGCTGTAAGGTAGCCATAAATCCGCTCCTTTACGCTTGTCTCACTTGCCTTCCCATGCCGCCGTACGCACATTCCGCACAAAATACACGCGCTCTGCCTTCGGGTCATCAACTCCCTGTAGATCCGGCGTTT
>JAVBOZ010000010.1:0-29158 GCA_031549985.1 Oscillospiraceae bacterium
TATGAGCCGCCAGTGCCTCCATCGACGAATCGCCACAATGGACGAAATGTCCCGCGAGGTTCGCACCTGGAATGCACGGCGCAATGTCGCCGGTCTCACCGTTGACTGGCGATTTACTACTGCTGATGCACGTATCAAGCACCAACGGCTCTATCCGAAACTTTAGTGATTACAAGATACTAGATCGAAAGCACATAGTATACCACTACGCAAGTATTGGTACCTTTATGGCGATGTTAGGCAATAAAACATTGCGTATGACAAACATAGCGAAATCGAACGATAGAAGCGAAGTATCCTATGCCCTAGATATAATAGCTGAGGCAACTCATAAATACCTTGTGAGGTATCTGAAGCAATCAGGTGATGATGAGGCTCTTGCAATTATTGTTGAGAATTTTGATGCTGAGGAATTCTTCAAAAACATATTGTCCGAATCTAATCTCATATACTATGCGGTTTGCTTTTCTCGTGAACCAGATCTGCTAAGCCAATGGCGAGGATATGCAAACGACGGAAACGGTGTGGCAATCGGTTTTGACGAAAGGATGTTTAGTGGTTTTTTGGGATCGAAAGATATAAGTCTAAAGTATGCCAACATCATTTACTATGTTGATCGCTTTAAAAAACGAGTTGAAAATTATATATGAAAGCGCTTTACTGAAAATAAAAAAGCTGAAAAAACGACGGTTGCTGATTACTCAAATGTGTTATTGGACTTGTTATCTTGGGCTACATACCAATCTGTTTTCTTTAAAAACCCAGCATTTGAAGAGGAAAAGGAAACACGATTGGTTTTCTATCCCTTTGGCAACATTCGCAGTTTACAAAGAACGCGGGCAATGTGGGGATTATGGGGTAAAGGTGATGCTATGCAAAATGAAAGATATTACGACAGAATGATAGAGTTTTTTAATTACACTGACGAATCGCATCCCCATAGGAATTTAACATTTTCCAAGCCATCTTTTCTTGTGAGGGGCAACAAACTTGTTTCTTTCTTAGACTGCTCTTTTGCAAAAGTTAGTAGAGATTTTTTATCCGAAATTGTTTTAGGTCCAAAAACCGATTTAGATGATGTCGAACTTCGCCTGTTTTTATTGGCAAATGGCTATGATACTAGTAAGGTAAGTATTGTTAAGTCCAAAGCACCATATATGTGACTTTCCGTATTTGGATGGATAATTGTTATTGATTACCTGCGCTGATGTTCCCAGGCTTTATCAAACGAAATCTTTCCGTTCAGCCGCTTGACTTCGTCCACGCAAAATCCCCGCAGACGCACCAGCGTTTCCTCATCGACTTCGCCTTGCGCCGCGATGATGTGCATGGTCATACTCAGCTCCACCGCCAGCTTGAACAGCAGCCGCGCCATGCGGTCTTCCATACCGCCGAGCATGCCGGAGAGTACGCTTTCCAGGGCGGGTGTGAGGAATTCGGCGTCACTCTCTTTTTGCAGAAAGGCAATATAGAAGCGGATGGCCTGGTTGATGAATTCGTTGCGGCTGCGGCAATTGGCCTGGCGGAGGTAGCTCTGGATGATTTCGTATAAATCCCGGTCGATATAAATGCCGGTTGTAATATTGTCGTTGGGCATAAAGCCCTCCTTTAACAGTAATTTTGCTTGATACGTTTGGTTTTGAGGCCTTTCCTGACAGCTTTTCTCCGTATCCGGCACAGTCCTAACAGAAAACGCAATCCCCGAACGGCGTTGCCGGTCGGTGTAAACTGGCTCTGTCAGGGCTGAACCTGACAGAGCCTTTATCCTGCTTAAAATTCCGTTTCGTTCTCCACCTCCCGAAACCCCGTATCCCAATCGCATCAAGCTTTTCACGGATTTCGGAGTCCTGCGAAAGTCCTCCAAAAACGGCCACAAGTGGCGCACGTTTGGCTTGAATGGGGTCTGGCGGGGTACATGTGGGATCTGTCCGCAGGCGGCGACACGAGGCGAACAGGGGCGATTTGCGGTCAGCCCGCCGACGTTTTCTTCGCAGGGCGGGGCTGCGGCTGATCAGATGGCTTGTTCAGCAGGTATTCCTGCACCTGCCTAGGGACATGTTTCTCGAAGAGCTGATCAAGGTGCCCTTCCAGGTCGGCCTCCGGCACTAGCCCTTTTTGCCCCATGAAGAGCCGCAGGGCGTCCAGTTGTTCGCTGTCGTAGCGAATTTGTATGGTGGTCTGTTTCATATATAAGCTCTTTCTATTTCAAAAATTGTTTTGGATTGACCGGTTTTCCCTGCTCAATCACCTCAAAATGCAGATGCGGGCCGGTGGAATTTCCGGTGTTCCCTGAGCGCGCGATCACCGTTTCGGCGGTCACTTCCTGCCCTTCGCTGATTAAAATTTTCGAGCAGTGGGCGTAAAGTGTCGCCATCTCGCCGCCATGGGAAACGACAACATAGAGGCCGTAGCCGTCATTATTGCCAGTGATGATCACTTTGCCCGGCTTCGCGGCGTAGATTGCTGTGCCCTCCGGCAGGCCAAAATCCAGGCCGGTATGGATTTTCCGCTCGCCGGAAATGGGATGGATCCGCATGCCAAAGCCGGAGGTAATCAACGGTTTCCAGTCGCGGCCGTGCAGCGGGGATGAAAAAACGCCCTCGAAGGGCGTGTCATCATCGGCGGTCAGCTCCGCTATTTTGGCGTGGATATTGTTCGGCGGGCCGGTCTGTGCTTGCTGGGCAAGGCCGATCAGCTGCTCTATTTTTTCTTTGTCTTCAGCGGAAAAGATCACGCCAAAAGTACCACTGACGACGGCATAAGCATCCTGCTCTCCTGCAAAGCAACCTATATAAATAGTATAGAAGCTGTCCTTTTTCTCTTGCCCTTGCAGCGCGCAAAGGTAGATTACCTGTGCCTTGATGGGATCAATTTTGACACTCTGCGCGGAGATTTCGTCTTCAATCGCAAGCATGACTTGCTCGAAATAGGCCATCTGTTCGTTCTGCGCCTGCGCGGTCAGAGCCGTCAGATCCATCTGCGTACCGCTTTGAAAGATTGCGATGATCGCCAAAATGGGCGTGGCGAGAACGAAAAGTACGCCCAAAACGATGCCGCCGATGGTCTTGGCGACATTTTTATCGGTGGCCGCGCTGGCGGCAATTTTCTTTAGGACGGCAGAAGCCGCAGCGGACATCGCCACTACTTCCCACCTGCCTTTCCGAACAATTCGCTTTTGTGCTCCGGCGCTTTGACCTCCAGCAGGAAGCGCTCACCGCCCGCACGGTAAATGCAAAGACCCCGTTCCGCGTGCCGGATGCGCTCAAATTCGCTGGGTTGCATCTGCAGTGTTTCGGTGTACGCCTTCGGCTCCGCGTGGCCCGCATTGAACAAAAACTGGTGCGCCGGGATGGAAAACAGCGGTTTGGTGTATTCCCGGATACCCTCCATGAGGAAGTCGTCGACGTTTTGTGTGGCGATCATGATCGCCGAATCCTTCTTGCGCACGCGTTTCATGGCATTGCGAATGTACTCGATAGACGTTAAATTGTTTAGAAACAAATATAACTCATCCAGCGAAGCGACCGTATTCCCCTTGCCCAACAGCGCACCGGTGAGATAGGAAAATAGGTTGAACATCACCGCGCCGCACAGCCGGGCGTTGGTGTGCAGCAGCTCCTTCACGCCGAACACTAAAAACCTGCTGTCGGTGATATTCGTGTGCCCATTGAAAAATTTGCTCTCCGCGCCCAGGCACATGGAGTGCAGCCCAAGGCAGATTTCCTGCAAGATTTCCCCGGTATAGAGCTGCTTTTCCTGCGGATTGAAGTCTTGAAACGCCTGCTCAATCAGCCGGTAGAAATCCTCCATGATGGGATAATCTTCGGGGGTAAGGCTGCTGAAATCCGTCTGATCTGTAACACCAAATTGTTCATACAACCTGCCAAGGAACAGCTCGATCACATCAATATGAGCGTCGCTGAAATTTTTGTATGAACGGAAAAAATCTTTCAGATAGGCGATATGCTGACTGAGCTGCGCGCCTTTACTGGCGTCGCTATCCCAAGATTTTGGCTCCAGTGGGTTGATGATATATTCTCCGCTGGCATAATCCACATAGCAGCCGCCCAGCGCCTCGCAAAGTTCCCGGTATTCGGCCTCCGCATCCAGCGCGATGACGTCTTTACCGCTGGCACGCAGATTTGTTAAAAGCAGCTTCATCAGATAGCTTTTACCCTGGCCACTGTTACCCAAAATGAGTATATTTGCGTTGGTTTTGTCTGCCGAGCGGCGGTCAAAATCCACAAGAATATTGGTACCGAAGCGGTCTTTCCCGATGTAGAACCCGGCCGGGTCCGTCTTGCCGGAATAGGCCAGCGGGAACAAATTCGCCGCTGAAGATGCGGGCAGTGGGAGCGTGTGCCGGGGATCGAATTCCAGGGTGCCGAGCGGCATGGCAGCGAGAAAGCCCTCTTTCTGGCGCAGGCGAAGGCTGTTGATCCGGATCCCGGCCTGCTCCAGCTCAATGCGCACGGAATCACGCAGTTCGTTTAACTTTTCCCGGCTCCCCGCACGCAGTTCAATGAACACGGCGGTGTGTAGCAATGTTTCTTTGTTCTGCCGCAGGTTGGAGATCAACACGGCGATGTCCTGTAGATTTTCCTCCGCGTTGACGCTTTCCAGAACGGCGTTGGCGCTGCGCTGAAAGCGGTTTTTGCGGGTGTTGGCTTGGATCATGCCGCGCTGCTCCACCATTTCCACGGGCCGGGTGTAGATGTGCAGGGTCACGCCGCTTTGGCTGGCCATCCGAGCCAAAAGCGCCTGCTCGGCAGTGCGCGGCGGATAGGATTGCAGGGCAAAGGCCGTGCAGAACCGCCCGCCACAGCGGTAATGGTCTACCGAAAAATCTATGTTTTCCGGCATGATCCGGTCAAAAAAATCCTTGCCGTCAGAGATTTCGTCTTCTGTTGTTGAAGAAAAGTAGAGCGCTAACAGCTTTTGCAGATCCTCCTGCTGCAATCGCCGAACGGCAAATTGCTGGTCAGCGATCAACTTTTCCGCCCGGTTGATCCGTGCCAGCGCCTGGTCGGGCGTTTCCTTCTGAATCCGCAGCATGAACAGGAACTGCCGCGAGGTCGCCATTTCCAGCTGAATGCTGTCGAGGTGCGCCAGGTCTTTTTCGAGCACAGCACGCACTTTGGGGTTTTCTTCATGACGCAGCAGGCTTTGCAGATGCGTTTGGTTGTCGGCGAAGCTCTCGCGGGAATCCAGGCAGAGCAGTTCCAATTCGCCCGCCGAAGCAAGCACCGTTTGCAGCCGCCAGATTTTCTCCCAGATGCTCTCCGACGACAGCACGGAGATATTGCTGGGCTTTACGCTGAAAAACACCAGCTCGCCTTCGCCTGCATCCAGGCCGTGTTCCGTAAAACCTTTGACGTGCAGCAACTCCCGAACGGTCAGCTTTTCACGGCGTTTTCGTTCTTTCTTGCCCCGCAGTTCCCGCCGGAACCGCTGCTGGGCCGTGATAAAATACTGGATGGCCCAGCCGAGAAAATCGAGGATGCAGACATCCTCAAAGCGGATGGTGAGAAAAGCATAAACGCCGGTCACGGCCAGCGGCATGGGAGATTTTGTTGCGGCGAACACCAGCGCCGAAATAAGCGCGCAGGCGGCAGCCACGGAGAAATCCCGCATCGTCCACAGCCACATGCCGGCCTCAGCCTTCAGGTTTTGGGGATAGAGATATTCTTTCAAGTGTTTTTCCTTTCACACTGCTATAAATTTTCATGAGCGTGACGATGATGTTTCTCTTGCCATTCCGCCGCGCGTTTGCTATAATTTTGATGGATAACATTTATAGAAAGCGAGGAATCATCATGAATTTGTGGCATTCAATTACCATCGCCGTGAGTGCGGTGAACGTTCTCATTGCGATATGCATCATCGTCAGCGGGCGGAAGAAGCCCGAAAACCGCTCAGCGCTGCTGCTTGCCATGGGGCTGATTTTCATTTCCGTCGCGCTGTATCGTACTATTTTCGTCAGCAGCTACCCGAACCGGCTTGCGTGGTATGACACGATATTCAACAGCCCCTTCCTTGTGCGCTGCCTGGCAGTGTTCGCGGAACTGAGCTTCAACGGGATGATCGTGCTGATTTTATACCGGCTGGGCAAAGACCTTGGAATCGACAAACAGAGCGGCGGCAAGCTGCTGACCGCACTGCCCCTGATTGGCCTGGGCTGCATCTTTGCGGCGCAGTTTTTTGCCTTCCATGGACTCATCACGCAATACCTGACCACCTTCGCCATCGAGGAGACGCTGTGGGCAGTGGCTTTCGCCCTCTACACGCCCATGATCGTGGTCGCGCTGGTGCAGTCGAAAAAGCAAAACTACGCGAATAAGCGCGCAAGGCTTTTCCTGATCCTCATCGCGATTTGGTGCGGCGGATACCTGGCTTTCCAGTGTTTTTACGCGCTGCCGTTCATCCATTACGCCGAGCTGTCGCAGGACATTGGCAAGGTGATTCCGCCCAACGCGCTGCAGTTGGCGATTTCCGGCTTTGTGCAGACCAGAGATTTTGATACATGGGGCGGCATCGGCTTTTTCATCTGGCACAGCGGCTACTTCAGCATTTGTTCCTGGCTGTCGCTGCTGTTCATGACGGTGCGCGTGGGCAAAAAAGGCCGCCGTTCGGCTTCTTGAAACCCGCTATTTTGAAATTGCCTTGGTAAGATTGATGGCCGTGCTGCTCATATGTACGACGCTTGACAAATTGAACTTTGCGCTGGTGTCCAGCCCAAATTGTTGTGCGATGCGGGGCACTTCGCTGGCTGAGAGCATGATGCCCATCCCCAGCAGCATGTGGTCAGGGAAGGTCAGCAGCCCCAAAAACAGCAGCGTCGTCTGCAAAAATGCAGTCAGGCACAGCGCCGCCACTTGCTTGGCCCACTGCCAAAATCCGTCCGAATAGCCGCGCGGAACACTAAATAAATATAGCGATCCCACCGCCATTTGGATAATCAATATGCCGCCGCGTTTGAGATTCGCAAAAAAAACTTTGATGACAGCGTAGGCAAACGCAACCATCGCCAGGGTGTTGAAGAGCTTGAACTCAACGTCAGTGGTGACGCGAAAACTGCCCTCCAGCGCGGTCACGCTCTGCTGCCCCAGGTCAAGCCCGCGGGACATGCCCATGAGCACCGAAAGGTCGCCGAGGAGTGTGTTTTGCAGCGTAATGCAAAATTTATACAGCGCAACGGGCACGGTGCTGAACAGGCCCGTGGCTAAAAAGCCTTTCAGGATGTTCATTGCGGTGGTCTTCGGGCTGGCGCGGCCGGACTGCGATTCGATGGCGACATCGAAGACGGCCACAACCATGCCCACGGCGAAGAGCGCCCAGCCGAATTGGCTGAACAGTTTTACCACGGCGTCCACCCAGGGCAGCGCAAAGATTTCTGCCCCCATGGCGCCCATTTTTGTAAAGAATTCTGAGATGGCCGTATAGATTGCGGTGTAAATCCACTGCAGCATGACATCAAATATGGCGCTGGAGACGCTCTTGCTTGCGCCCTCAAACGCCGTAGAGATGACCTCGCCAAGCCAGTCAAATATAATGAATCCCTCCTTTGGCGGGAGAGTTACAACACCTCTCCCGCCTTGACTTATATGGCTTAGCCGATGATCTGCCAGATATAGAGCGGCGCTGTGGCTACCAGCAGCAGACCAGCAAAAATGATCGCCGGGCCGGTGATTTCAAACTGCCCATGCTTCTTATAGTCGAAGTAACATCCACCCAACTTCACAAAGAAGAGCACCGCCAGAATCAAGTCCAGCGCGGGAAAAACCACGTTGTTCACAACCGTTTTGATTTGCCCTTTTGCGCCGGTCCATGTGCTTTCGATGGCAGTAGCCACATCGCTGCCGGCAGCGGAAGCGGTCACACAAAATGCGCCAACGAGCAAGGCCAGTATTGCAATCACCGCAATAAAAAACTTCAGTCTATTCCGTTTCATCAGGCACATCCTCCAATTCTTCTTCTTTCTTTTTGCGGGTCAATAAAACCGCGGCCGCTATGCCCGCGCCCGCAATCACACACAGCAGCGTGATCCACAAGGCGGGATTATCTCCTGTTTTTGGGAGCGGTTCTTGCGGTGATACAGGCTTACCGGGTTCCGGTTTGCCGGGTTCCGTTGGTTTTTCCGGTTCATCGGGGGTGTTGGGCTGCGTGGGTTTTTCCGGCGTGGTCGGTTCATCAGGAGCATCAGGCTTGTCTGGAACTTCCGGTTTTTCAGGGGTTTTGGAATTCAATACCGTGATGGTGATGATCTCCTGGCCATGTCGGAGCGTCTCTGTGTAATGCTCGTCAATCAGGTCGTAACCCTTCGGCGCGGCAAGTTCTTTGACGGTGTATTCGCCGAACGGCAGGGGGCTGAATTCAGCGATGCCATCTGCGCCGGTGGTCTTTTCAAACAGCAGCTTACCCCCTTGATAAAGTCCAAATTTGGCTCCAGCCAAGGGTTTCTTCGTTTCGGAATCCAGCTTGACCACCTTGATGGCGCCCTGGGCCCGCCTGTTTACAATGGCCTCGCCACCGTTGACCGCAATCTTTTTAGCGGCGTTTTCCTGGCCGGTATAGCGCGCGTCAACCGGATATTTCGTGTTGTCCAGAACGAATCCCTCAGCGGTCTGGAGTTCGCGGACGTAGTATGCCGCGAAGGGCAATTCGCCTTCAAATCTGCCGTGGCCCTCTTTGTCCAGCGCAGCCAGTGCCATCAGGGAATCCTGCGTGAGAATGAGGCTGTCTTTAGGCAAGAGCAGTTTACCGTCTTCGGCGTAGATGTCCTCCGCTGTGTACAGTCCGAAGATCACATCCTCGAAGTGATCAAACTTGTCGAAGCCTTCCATGCGCTTGGTCAGCTCAATTTCGATCATCTGCCGGGCGTTGCTGATGCCGATTTGGCTGGTCACCACCGCGACCGTCTGATCCTCATAGACAAGGGAAACCGGATGCGGTGTTGCGTCCAGCACATAGTTTTCCGGCGCTTTTGTTTCGACCAGCGCATATTCGCCGAGATACAGCTCTTTGCTGGTCGCAAGACCATCTTCGCCGGTGATGATATGATCCACCACATCGCCCTTTTTGGCGCGCAGGGTGCCGTCCGGGGTGACAATATCTTCGGCTGCAACCACATCAAATTCCGCGCCGACCAGATGGCCCAGCTCGAAAACGGGCAAATACTGCATGCCGAAAATGGTTTCGATCTCCTTCACGCCTTTGAGCATGTTGCCGGTCTTTTCGACCTTCACCTTGCCCATGACCGGCTTATTTTCCATGGTGACCGTCACGGTTTCGCCCTCCTGCGAGGAAGATACCGTAAATTTCACCGGCTTGTCGCTGAGCAAATACCCGCGCGGCGCAAGCACTTCCACCAGCTCATAGTCGCCGGATTTCAGCGGCTCCGGCAGCACGAGCATGCCATCGACCGCAGTTTCAAATTCGCTGATGTCTGCGGGCGTGGGATAATTCACGTGCTGGGCAATGAATTCGCCGGTGGCAAGATCGCGGATTTTAAACGTGGTACCCGCCGCCGCGATGGGCTTTTGGGTTTCGGCGTCCACTTTCACGATTTTCACCGGCGAGCGGAACAGGATGTCGTTCAAAATGAAGCGATGAATCTTGCCCTCCTGCGAGATGAAAACTTTGAACGGCGCTACCAGTTTCACGTCGCCGGGTGCTGAAATTTCTTTCACAATGTAGGTGCCATAGGGCAGCTGTTTGCTGATGGCGCAGCCGTTTTCGTCGGTCTCCAGCAGGTCGCGCTCGGATTCCTTCGCCGCGTCATAGCTGCCCGCGGATTCCAGATATACCTCGAATTTTGCGCCCGCAAGCGGCTGCTCAATCTGCGGGTCGTCATAGCCTTCCATGGCTTCATCGATATGTTTTGTGATTGCGATCTGGCCTTCGATGACTTTGTTTTTCAGTTCATAGCCGGTGGAAACTACAGCGACATCCTGATCGCCATATTCCAGCTTCACTTGATGAAATTTTTCATCCAGATTGTAGCCTTCGGGCGCAAACTTTTCCCGCACATAATATGTCCCGAGAGGCAATTCTCTGGTTGTGGCTGTCACGCCGCTGACGCAGTAAAGCTTGTCCACCAAAGTGGTTTTGTCGCTGGCATACACTTCAAACACGGCTCCGGCAAGCGTGGCATCGCCCTGGGCGGTGGTGCCGGTAGCAGCGGGAGGTGTCGCTTGAGAAGTAGCAGTGGTGGTTGCGGCCGTCGTGGTAGTGACTGCGGTCGTGCTTGGAGTCGTGTCATTGTAATAGTCAATGGATGTGTCATTAAACGTTTCAGTCGTCCTGATTGTTGAGTTTGGTTTTGTCGTCGACACAGCAGCTGTGGTAGGCTCTGTGGTCGCGGCGATGATGGTTGGCATAATTGACGAATCAATTGCAGCGGTCTCTGTTGTTGGCACTGTTGTCTGCGGTTGGGGTGGTTCCGTTGGCGTAGTTACGCCAGCGTCTTTTTTCGTCACGGTGATCTTCCCAACCTGCGGCTGCTCGCTGACCACCACGTCGACGTAAACGATGTCGACATCCTGCCCGCAATAGCTCAGCTGCGCACCGAAGGTGTTTTGGTTGCGTACAAAGCCCTGCGGCGCCGTCTTTTCGGTCACAGTGTAGCTGCTCAGTGGCAGTTTCTTTGATTGCGCTTTGCCGTCATCGCCGGTGGTGACGGTATCGACAAGAACGCCACCGGCATTGTGAACCTCAAACACGGCACCGCGCAGGGAATAATCGCCGCTGGCGGCGTCCGCATTCATTTTGTTTACGCGAATCACACCCGCCTGCGGCTGCTCCGGCACATCGATGTTCAACGTTATTTCATCCGCGCCTGTGTCAGTCAGCGGATAGGCTAATTCGGTGCTGTTGCGCACAAACCCGAATGGCGCTGTTTTTTCAACGACGATATAGTTGCCAAGATCCAGCAGGCGGCTTTGTGCCACGCCCTGCGCGTTGGTCGTGACGGTCTCCACGAACTGACGCGTACTGGTCATGATATCGAACTCCGCACCGGCTAGTGAATAATCGCCCATGGCAGGGTTGGCGTTTTGCTTGTTGACGATGATCCGGCCCTGTTTGATGTCCTGCGCGGCAAAGGTCAAGCCGATGGAATGCGCGGGCTTGAGTTCCATGTCATAGACCACCATGTTTTGCAGGCTTCCGGCGTCGGACTCATACCAAAAAATATTTGCGGGCGAACGGTTGCTGTGCAGGCGAAAGCAGTCCTGTATGATCTGCGTCTGCCCGGCATAGCGCATCGGCACGCTGAGCGTGAAGGTGTCGCCGTCCAGGTAGGTATTGCCGGTGAGCGTCACGCCGTCGGGGAGTTTGCTCTGGTCAATGCTGTAGGAATCGAGGTTGTCCAGCAATTCCATCGTGCCCGTTCCCGTCAAATGGCCCTGCCCGTCGCTGGTCAGCGTCAGCGGATATGGATTGTAGCGGGCGGCGTAATACACCTCATCCACGCCGCGCCGGGCGTAGTCCAGCAGGGAAAGGTAAAAATCGTAAACGGCCTCCCTGCCTGCCGCCGGGCGGATGTATTGTTCGGCCATGCTGTTGTAGCCGACGCCTGCCGATTCGTACATCCAAGTCCAAATCGCGGCCTGCGTGGCATACCAGGCCTGCGTCGTGTTCAGTCCCCCATGGTCGTTGGGATAGCCGTAAAGCAGGATGGCTTTGACGCCGCTCAGCACGTTGTCGCTGTAGAGCGCCTGGGAGACGTGGTAGCCCTCGCCCGTGGGCTGAGTTTTGTTGCTTTCCAGGCAATAAGAAATGTTGCCGCCGTTGGTCATGGTGATCCAAAACGGCACAACCAGAGGGTTCCAGACCAGGCCGTTGAAGTATTCGAGGCTGCTGTTATCTCCGCCGATGGTGATGATTTGGGTGTTGGGGTCCGATTCGGCGTGGGCCGCAGGGACGGCGACGCTGAAGGCCAGCATCGCCGCCAGAAGAAAACCAAGAATGCGTTTGATGTATTTCATCGTGTATATCCTTTCAAAAATAGAGATTTTTGGATAAAAAATAAGGCTCCCGATGTGATTCGGAAGCCTTGCGGGAGATATTTCATTTAAGGAGGATCGTTTTTCGCGGGCGCAAGCCCTTGAAAGGTAATCGTTTTGCGCGCGAATCAAAGTTCTTTTTGGTACTTTTTCTTTCAAGAAAAAGTATCAGTTGCCCTGCATCACCGCGTAGAGGTAGTTGCCTTGCCTGACCACCGCGACGCCCACGCTGGTTCGGCTGCTTTCGAGGAACTGTGTTACGTGCTTCGCCAGGGTTTCGCCCATCAGCTTCGCCGGGAAGTTATAGGGCACACGGCAGACGCTTTCGCAGCCGGGCAGGTTTTCTTCCGAGTGGAAGCTCGTTCCGGCAGCAGCCATTTTTTGTGCCTGCGCCAAGCTGGTGGACATAAGCGATGCGTTGACAGTCATGGGTTGCAAGCCACGCTCGGCACGAAGGGCGTTGAGCGCCCTGATGGCTTCGTCCTGATAGGCCGCTTGCCCCATGGCCTCAAAGTCGGGCTTGGCTTGAGTTGCAGTAGTCGTAGTAGTTACTGTAGTTGGGCGGGTCGTTGTGGGCAGAGTTGTTGTGATCGTTGCCTGCATACTGGTGGTAGTTATGGTGGTTGGAGCTCTAGTTGCCGATGTTACCGGCGCAACGTATTGGGTTGTAGTGGTCGTCGCGAGGGCCTGTGGAGAAACATAGCGGGTCGCGGTTGTCGTCTGCGCTGCAGTCGCAGGCGATGGAACCGCTTGAGCGATGGTCTTTTGGGTGGTCAGCGAAGTCGATATGGCAGCGGTTTTTTGCGGCAGAACCATTTGCGGTGCAGGCAAAGTTGCGCTTGTCGGCACACTTTTCTGCAAGGTTTCGCCGGTGGTTGCTTCACTGGCGATTGCGGTAGCGGTTTCCTCCACGATTTCGTCAGAAGAAATCACTGTTGGTAGTGCGCTATCAATTTCCGTGAGAGCGGCCGTCCAGTCTGCGCCATCGCCGCCGGTTGCGCCGGTCTGCGCGCCGAAAACAAGGATTGCGCTGACCAGCAGGGTTGCCAGCAGAGTAAAAATCGCTGCCTTTTTCATGTTCTACTCCTTCTTATCTTGCGCTGATGTAGATGGTGTTACCTTCGCGCCAGACGTTGAATACCGTCTTTCCAGCAGCCTTTGCCTGGTCGAGTTTTGCCCGGACGCTTTGCTGTGTTGCGCCTAAGACCGCTGTTCCGCCCTGCGTCAGCTGCGGCCGGTAGATCAAGCTGATGGATTTGCCATAGTTGACTCCATAGGCGATCAGGGAATCAGTTGCGCTAATGGTTGTGGCAGATCGGGTGGTGGTAATTTTTGTAGAGCTTGCGCGTGTCGTGGTGGCGGGCGGTTTTGTTGTGACCGGTGCGCGGGTTGTTGTAGTTGTGCGGGTGGACGAAATTGTTGTGCGCGGCACTGTTTTGGGTTTTGTGGTTGTCTGGCGCTGGGATGTATTGCTGCGCTTGGTGGTTTTGGCATTGCGGGCGCTTGTGCTAGTTGAGGTCGTTGTCGTCGGTTCGCTTACATTCCACTCGAATTCTGTTGTGCTTTCTTCCTCTGCCGTTGAACCCTCCAAGGAGGTGGCTTCCGCCGTGGTGGTCACTTCGGTGGTTGCAGGCTCCGGTTCGGGCGGAGCGCGAAAAATTCGCGCCAGAACGAATGTGAGCAGGATCGCCGCGAGGAAAATTCCGATGAATATAGCCGTACGCTTGAGTTTTTTGTTCTTCAGATGGTCTTCACCCTCTTTCATAAGTATACTATACAACGACCGCAATAGCCAGGCTAAACGCAGATATACAAGGCTTTGTAGCCTTTCGAAAGCAGTTGCGCCCAAAATATGTGACAATTGCAATCACGCAGAGCCAGATCTATCCGCTGTATTACACTCGAAATCTTTCTGCGCTTTCACAATTTGCCGACCGATTGCTGCAACAACATTCAAGGTGACCCCATTGCCTGCCTGGCGATAAAGCTGCGCGTCGCTGTTCACTGCGGCGGCTTTGTCGAAATCGGCATCGCTCCAGCCCTGTAGACGCCAAGCCTCCCTTGGGGTAAGCTTTCGGATACGCCCGCCTGCCAGCACGCCGGAGCGCTCGCCCTTGTGATGCCCGATGCCCGCGTCGTATTTTGCCATCAGACACCGGGCAGTGTCAGTCTGCGTTGGTGCGCCGGCGCATAAATCAACAAAGACCGCGGTCTGTGTTTGGTTACGGTTGAGCCCCCGGTAATCGCTGGCCTGGAGGGTGCAGGCGTGTTCCAAAGGCCCGGTAATACCTTCCCGCCGGTTGAAGCCCACTGCATAAAGCCCTGTTTTTCCCGCGAATCCGCCGCCCTGCGCCATAAGCGTCTGGCTCACGCCATCGGGATCATAAATTCGTCTTCCCTGCCGGGTTCGCCCATTGAGCTGCCGCATAGCTTTTCCAGCGCCGCAGGGGACAGGAAATATTTTTCGCTGACAACCGTCTCCAAAATGTCGGCGAGCGACGATGTACACACGCTCCCGGTGCTGCGGCACGCCAAACCGGCTTGAATCAAGGACTCCATACTCGGTATGGTAGCTGCGCTCGGCCAGTGAAATGAGAATCCGGAGGAAATCCCTGCCTGCATGCACATGTAGCAGCGACGCAACGTTTTCAAGGCATAGCCACTCGGGCCGAGCGCCGGGGGCGAGCCCGTCAAGCAGCCGTATGATTTCAAAAAACAGTCCGCTGCGGGCGCCGTCAAGTCCCGGTCTTTTTGCATTGGACTGGGAGATGTCCTGGCAAGGGAATCCTGCGCACCAAAGGTTTGCCCGGGGGAGGTCAGCGGGCAAAACGGCCATAATGTCGTCTGCAAACCATTCCTCCTTTCCAATTTCGAATATGGCACGATAGCTGCGGTCAGCAAATTTGTCGATCTCGCAGTGGCCTGCGCAATGCATACCCGCCTGCTCAAATCCCGCCCGGAAGCCGCCCGCGCCGCTGAAGAAATCTAGGAACGTCAAGGCATTACGCTCAGTTGAATCCATACATCGTGAACCCCGTATCCGCCTGCACTTCCTCCATGGAGATATCCTCCGGCTGGGCAAACTGCTCTGTGTAGGCTTCCGCCTGCGCATCCGTCAGCGAACAAAACTCGCCGTCACCGTTGTCACCGATGATATACAGCGGCCCGGCATAGACCTGGCTGGCAATGCGTCGGTTTCCTTCCATGCCGATGAGTTTCGCCTCGTCGTTGCCCAGAATGACCGCGTTGTCCTTGAACGGATAGGTCACCTCAATCAGCCCGCCCACGGCCCGCTGCATGGATTTCAAATCCGGCCCGAGTTCGGCTTCATAGGCGGGCAGGTTAGGCACCAAAGCAACTACGCGCAGTAAATTTTCCGGTTTTTGAGTCAGCGAAGTATCAAAGTCAATCTGTTCGAAGCCGACCGGGTTGACATAATGATATGCTCCATTGACCTCCACTACGTCGCTGACGCTCATGCTGCGGCCCCGGTGCAAGGGCGGCGGATCGACATTGAATTGCTGAAAGATCATTTCGGGTTCGATGCTGGGCACTGGCCCGCTGTAAACCTCATCATAAATCGCCGGGTCAATTGGCTGTCTCGGCTTGAGCGATTCAAAACAGCGGTGTTCGCTGTCGCGGTCAGGGTTGATCTGAAATACCTTGATGCGCAAAGGTTTCGTCGTTTGCTCTTGCTCCGAGGTAGCCAATTTTTCGACGGCCCACTCCGGCAGCAGCTCCGGCTTGAGTACCCCAAGGAAATCCTGGCGGTTGAACCGCGCCTGTTCGCCATCGGCCAAAAACGTGCCGAAGACGGCGCGGCCGCTCGCTCTGGGTTTGCAGCCAAATCCACGCTCGGCCAAAAACAATTGTGATTCCGGCGTTTTGTACTCATCTTTCAACACATCAGGGTTCAGCACCAGCACGTGCCCGACAACGTCTTGAAATTCATATACGGAAATACACTGCTGTGCGTCGAACATGTGCAGCTGTTCATACGCCTGCCGCGCCTGATTTGCCACCAAGTCCACCAAACCTGGGTGCGCCTGCAGCAAAAAATCGCCGGTTATGTCGTGCTCTTTGCCGCGCGGGATAAAAACACCTTTTGCCCAGGCTTTATTTGCGTTGCTGAAGCGCCCGTCGTAGTCGTAGTGCTGCACAGTGTTGGCCAACACCCAGTTAACGCGGTCAAAGCCAAATTCAGCAATGGCGTCGCCGACTACGTCGCCGCCCAGGCGGTTATCTTGGTAATTTTGCCGGATGGCGTCGTCAATAAAGTCCCGGCAGGCGATGTTTTCTTGGTGCGACGCGCGCCAATCCTCTAGTTCGCCGCTGCGCTGGGCTTCGCTGAAGGATTGCCGGTACAGCGGTTTGTGTTCAGCCATCGCCGCCACCGCCAATCAGCAGAACCAGCAGCCGCGGGCGGGGCTTTGGTTTTTCGCGCAGACATGTGACGATCACAGCATCGCCCTTCAGCCTGAAGTTGATCGTATCGCCCGGCTGCCAACCCAGCTTTCGCCGCAGCGGCAGAGGGATGGTCGTGCGGCCGCGCTGGCCTAAAATTACAGGAACGTCTTTCACCAGTCGTCACCGATCCTTTCTGTGAAATCCGGGCAGTCGGGGGTGCCGTGCGCGTCTTCGCAAGAGTCGGCCCAAAGGCAATTATCGCAAGAGATTGTGCAGTGGCCGGCCAGGGTCTCCAGCTCCGCTTCGCTCAGCACATGCACACGCAGGGTCTGCGTTTCTGTATCGTAGTCGAACTGAAGCGGTGTGCTTTCGTCGATGCCCATCTCGTCGTAAATTTCAGCGGGAATGGGCAGGGCTTTGTAGTTGTTATCCATTGCTGTTTCCAGCCTTTCGTTTTAATTATAGCATGTTGCTGAGGATGCCGATGGCGTGCATGGCCAGCTCGTGCCAGTAGCGCACAATGATGTCCAGAACGCCGGGGATTTCTTTCAAAATTGCCATAAGTGTTTCGTTGGTAAACATAGCAAAATTCCTCCTTCTATTTTTATTAGGGTTGCTCGCAGTAGCTAGGGCGGTACACCCGAGAAATATTGCATCAGTGAAAGCCGCCTCCTTCCCGGAACAAGCTCAGCTGATCCATTCCTCTTGAGCGCAGAAAAGCCTTGCTGTTCATGACTTCCATGGCATCGTAGTTGGTGATGATCACCTCGGTGAACAGGCTGCCGGGGTTGGCCTGCTGGGCCATATTGTGCAGGCGATCCTGCGTATACAGGTAAAAACCATGCTTCCCGGCCAGTTCACGCACCAGGGGGCAATCGTTGTACGTGATGATCACTTTGCATTGCCCGCTGAATTTCATGTGGATTTCCTCATGCACGAATCGGAATAGCACTTCATGGCTGTCGCGTCCGAAGCAAGACTTCTGATAACAGTTCTCGGTCATGACATAGGGCGGATCCAAAAACACAAGGAAATCCGGTGCGGAAAATTGCTGAAGAACATCCCTGTAATCCCGGTGGACAATGACGGCTTGCCTGAGCCGCATGTGCGCGGCAATGAGGCACCGCAGCTTTGGAATGATATCTTTGCTGCGGAGAGCAAAGCTGGTGCCGGTGGAAGAGAAGCTGTAAAACTGCGTCTCAAAAAAAGCGGCAGCGGCCTGCACCTCCGGCCAGGAATATTCCGCAATTTCCAGAGCGACGGCATAGTATTCGTCCAGGATGTTGGGGCTACCCCGCAATAGCTCGCGATTTTCGCGGAAGATTTCCTCGCTGCCCAAGGACAGGAAGATGCTCCCAATCAACTGCGCCAGGTTTTTGCTCTGGGTCACACGCCAAAAATGCGTCAAGTCGCCATTAAAATCGTTCAACAGCTCAAACGGACATGGTTCCTTGCGCAGCAAAATTTCTGCGCTGCCGCAAAAGGCTTCGATGTACCCGGTATGCGGCGGCATGATATCCAGCAAGTACGGCGCGATGCAGGCTTTGTTGCCTGTGTAGTTCAATGGGCTTTTGCCCAAACGATCACACCCTTTCGGACCGTCCTGCGTGTTTGGGACAACAAAAAAAGCCGTTCTACATGTCTAAAACACGCAAAACGACAGATTAATTTTTATTTTGATTATTGCATGGTCATTCCGCCAAATCCTTGATCCTCAACGATTTCATCAAGCAGTACGTCCTGTTCCAATACCTGCGCCCGGAATTCATCTTCAGGCAAAAGATAGTAATCATCGCCGCCGTGCCAGAAGCTGATGTATAGATTACCGTCATCGGTGTCGATGGGGTGCTGCTCAAATCCTTCTCCGAGACCGTCCGAATTTTGCCCGACAATCCAGTCGGTCAACGCCGCCTGCTCGTCTTCTGTGAGCGGCGCGCGCAGTTCGCAGCGGATGCAACCATAAAGCACGCCGCCAATTCTTGCGACATCCCATTCTGCCGAAGCAACTTTTTGCTTCAGCGTTTCGTCGCGCAGATAGTCGGCCATGTTTTCTCCATCTGAGATTTCGGCACGCAGTGCTTCGCGGATTTCATCCTCATGATAGACCAAAACACCGGGGTCTGCCTCAACAAGATCCCACCCGTTCTCATCTTCCGTCTGCAGCGTCAGCGGGCAAAAAAAGCACTGCGTTTCCGTGGGTATGGGTGGCTGGAGCTTGCGCGCGGATTCGACGATCTGTTCAGACTTCGCAGTGATTTCCGGCACGTTCATCGCCAAGGAGCAGGCCATGTTGGCGGTCGCGATGGTATCGCTGTAGGACTGGAATTCCAGCATGAGCTGCCTGCCGGTTTCGCTGACAACTTGAAGCGATCCTTCAGCCAACCGGATTTCGCCCATCGGCTTGTCCGTGCCGAAGCGCTCGTAAAGAGAGTGCGTAGACGCTGGTAAAAACACTTCTTGATTTTTGTAATTTAAACGTATCAAGCCTTCCAGCGCATCGGGGCCATACTGAAGATAATCTGCTACGTGATCCAGGTCGCGAAAATGGTCTGTCATTACATGGTCAACCAAACGTTGCCGCGATTCGCCGTCGAGGGCTTCAAACTCCCGGCAGGCGATAGCGATGCTATGCAGAGTATCATCGGGCTGAAGCATTTTCACGAAATGTTCCCCCAGCGCACTGGTGGGTTGCAGCGGAAAATCTGAACGCGGGATTTGGGTTAGCGGTTCGTTGATGCCGATGCTGCGTAGTTCGCCAGCCAAGGTTTCGATGGGGATTGGCAGTTCCAGAGAGAGGTTTTGGCTATTCTTTTGGATATCCAAAGTTAACATAAGATGTGTTTTCCTTTCCTATTAATCAAAATTTCTTGCGTTGTCTGCGACCTGTTTCGAGCGATCCACAGTGCCGTTATGACCAGCTTGAGCAGTTCTTGTGGGTATTCAACAGGGTCGGCCAGTTTGTACAGCGGCACCTGCAAAGCCGTTCGCCTGTCCAGACTCAGGGCCGCCTGTTCCAGCGCGGTGCCATCCCAGTCTGGGTCGATGTTCTTGCAGGCTGTCCAATCAATGCCATGATTGCTGATGGCCAATCGCCATCGCAGCCAAAGTTTTCGGTTTGCTGTGAGCAAAAATAAGGCTGCCAGAGTGCTTGCCGGGTAGTGCTTTCCGCGCGTGATGTTGCGGTAAAGGCGCTCGTGCTTGGGTGATGCGTAGTGCATTGGGTGTGTTCTTCCTTTCCATAATTAGAGCATGTGTTTACTCCAGATTAGGATCACAGCATGTCCGTCAAAACATGCAGCAATCAGAGAGGTTTTGCGCTGTCGATCCGCCGATTGTTGCTCGAGAATTTTTCTCAGACAAAATCCACAGACGAGTCCATGAGCGTCAACAAATCGGCAGTTGTTACAGTCGTAAACGGGCGAGGTCAAATTTGTTTCCATTGATTTGGTGGGGTCTCTGTTTGCGTTCATTTTCTTTTCATCCTTCCAAAAGAAAAAACACCAGATTCGGGTTGATTACCCTTGTCTGGCGTTTCCGTGTGATTATGGATTGTTTAATTTAGTTTTGTTTTTGATGAATCCCTTGATTCATATGCGGTTGCGGGTTTGGCATAAAATACGTGGTGCGGTCGGCCCGGTCGCGCCACGAAAATATTTGCAGCAGTATGTAGGCTCGGCAAACCCCACGTAGGGGTCAAACGGCAGTTCTCCCGGATGCCCGTTCTCATTGTTCGGCAATTTAGATTCCCCCAATATCTGTAATGGCATACCTTATTCAGGCCGCCGCATAGGGCGATTACATTCCAGTATATGCAGAAGAAAAAAAACGGACAGCGAACGTGAAAAACTATCACCATTTTTGACGCGGACATTTCACCCACATCTTGGGGTAAAGCGCAAAATTTTTTGCGTATGTCCTCAACATAGCCGTATTCGCCAGAACATGGATTTTCGGACCATCCGAACAAAACGCTCTTGACATTAGGCAAAAGCAACTGTATAATGTAGGCAGTGGAGTAAAATCCCGTAAAATGGCGCGAAATCCCGCGAACAAAAGGAGGTGTAGGCATGGCATTTCAGGGGACGGCGGAAGGCACGGTGGACGCGAAGGGGCGTGCCTGCATTCCCGCAAAGTTCCGCGAGGGCTTGGAGGAGCAGGGTCAGGTGATGCTCTGGTATTCCGGCGACGCCACGCAGCCCTTTTTGATGCTGGCGTCAAAGAGCGAATATAACCGCGTCTTCGAGCGCGAATACTCACGCGCGCGCCCCGAACACCGGGCGCAGGTCATGCGGCGAATTCAAGTCAATTCAGAACCTGTGGAACTGGATAAGAGCGCCCGCTTCGTATTGCCGGAAAAGCTGGCCGCCAAGGCGGGCGTCCGGCGCGAGGATAAAATTTTCTTCATTGGCTGTCACACCTATTTGGAAGTCTGGCAGCTCGCGCAATGGAACGAACAGGAAGCGCAGGAGCTTGCCGGTGCTGACGGCGCTGAAATTAAGCTGGATTTCGCTCCCGACCCGGCATGGCTGTTTGACGCGGGCGAAAGCGCCCCTGATTTCGCGGTGTCGAACGACACGGAAAGCGGGGATGCCCCATGAGCGGCCCTTCGTTTCACCATGAGACCGTGTTGCTGCGGGAGACCGTAGAGGCGCTGCGCCCCGCTTCCGGCGGCGTCTGGTTGGACGGAACGGCGGGCGGCGGAGGACATACGGCCCTGCTGCTGGAGGGGATCCGCCCTGAGGGGCGCATTCTCGCCCTCGACCGCGACCCGATGGCTGTGGAAGCGCTCTGCGCACGTTTTGCGGACGAGCCCACTGTCATGGTGGTGCACGGCAACTTTTTTGAAGCCAGGCGGATACTGGAGCGGCAAAACATAGCCGAACTTGCGGGCGCGATGCTTGATTTGGGCGTCAGCTCCCCGCAGCTTGATATTCCTGAACGCGGGTTCTCCTATCACCACACTGCGCCACTGGATATGCGCATGGATCAGGAGGGGGATACGGCGGCAACATTGGTCAACACCCTGCCCGAGCATGAACTGCGGTCAATACTTTGGGAGTATGGGCAGGAACGTTACGCCCCCGCGATGGCAAAGGCTGTCGTTCGCGCGCGGGCGCAAAAGCCCATTGAGACTACGACTGAGCTGGCCGAATTGCTCAGCCGCGCTGTACCGGCCGCCGCAAGGCGGGACGGCCACCCCGCCCGGCGCGCCTTTATGGCGCTGCGCTATGCCTGCAACCGGGAACTGGATGGCCTTGACGCTGCGCTGCGCGATATCTTCGAATGCCTGCGCCCCGGCGGACGTCTGGCAGTGATCGGCTTTAACAGCTTGGAAGATGCGGCCATCAAGCGGGCGTTTCGCCCGTATCTGGAGGGCTGTACCTGCCCCTGCGAATTTCCCGTCTGCCTTTGCGGCAAGACACCGCGCGGCCGGATTCCGCAAAAGCCCGCAATTTCCGGCGCGGAGGAGTTGGAACGCAACCCGCGCGCGCGCAGCGCAAAACTGCGCGTGATCGAAAAAATAAGATGACGTCAGCGGCCGCGACGAATCGGCCATCACACAGTTGGAGGAAATAAAAATGGCTTTGCCCGTATCTGAACGAGATTTTGACCTATTTACGCCCGCACGGCAGCCTGAAGTGCGGGGCCGTGGCGCCGCGCGGCGCAGTGCCGCAGCTGCCACGAATACAGCCGCAAAACCCGCGCGGCGCAGGGGCACTGCCGAACCGGCTCCCCGGCCCAGGGTTGTGCCCGTAGTCGCTGAGCCGGAGGAACCCTTCGCTCTCAAAAAGGAACGCGCGCGCACGGCCTGGAAGAAGACGCTGATCGCTTACGGTGCGAGCGCTGTAGTCGCAATCTGCCTCTTCGGCGGGGTGCAGACCGAGGTGAGTCATTTGCAGGCCGTCAGCGAACGGCAGGCCCTTTACCGGGAGCTGGATCAGCTCCGGCAGGAATCCATCAGCCATCAGGCGGCGGTTGAACAAAAATATTCGCTGGACGTGATTCAGGAGTACGCGCTCAAGAAGCTGCACATGACTCCCGTCGAGGGTGGTCGGATCTGGTATATTTCGCATACGGATGGGGATAAGGTCTTGAAATGACGGAATGCCCGGACTGCGGGCGGCATATACTTGGTTTTGGCATAGCGGAAAGGAGGGGGTGCATATGGTGAAGCGCAAACAGACTGCCAGCGACCGCCTGTTTACCCGCGCGATGCTCGTGCTTTTCGCGGTGGTGTTTGGCCTGTTCGGCTATGATCTGGTGCGGGGCCTGGCCAATGTGCAGCTTGTGCACGGCCGCGAATACGCCGCCAAGGCGGAGGATAGCCAGCTGCGCGATACAGAGGTCGCCGCCAGCCGGGGCACGATTTACGACTGCAACATGAAGCCCATTGCCGAGAGCACGACGGCGGATAAGGTCTATTTGAACCCACACAGCCTTGCGGAGCAGAAGAACAAGGACGCGCTGCTGCAGGAGGTTTGCGCCCAATTGGGGCCGATTCTGAAGATTTCGAGCGAACGGATTCAAAACCAGGCCTCTTATACAGGCCGCAATTATATGACGCTTAAGGGGCAGGTTGACTCCGACACGATGAAGCTGGTCAACGAGTTTCGCAAGCAGGACTGCGTGCTGGAATACGTGCCGGGCGGCTCACCCCGCCTGGATAAAAACGGAAAACCGCTGCTGGACGCCTACGGTAAGCCCGTCAAGGGCGACAGCAATGATAAACGCGCCACCTATGCTTATTTCATCGGCGTGCAGCCGGATGTGAAGCGCTATTACCCGCTCAAGAGCTTTGCCTCCAGTTTGTTGGGGTTCACCGGCGCGGAGGATGTTGGTCGCGCGGGGCTGGAGTTGCTCTATGACAAGCAGCTGACTGGCACACCCGGGCGCATCGTCTCGGCCAAGAACGCGGCGGATAGCGACCTGCCGGTGCAGCACGAATCCATCTATGACCCGATCCCCGGCAACAGCCTGGTGCTGACCATTGACGAAGTGATCCAGCACTATCTTGAGAGCTCGCTGGAGCAGGCGAAGATCGACGCCAAGGCCAAGGCGGCCTATGGCATCGTGATGGACGTCAAGACCGGCGCGAGTTTGGGCATGAGCTGCGCCCCGGGTTATGACCCCGGGAACTACGAGGCCATTGCCGACGAGGCTACGCGCGAACGCGTTGCTGCCATCAAAGACCCCGAAGAGCGCGAAGCCGCGCGCAAGAACGCCATGATGGCGCAGTGGCGCAACGGTGCAATTGAGCTGACATATGAACCCGGCTCCGTCTTCAAGACCGTCACGGTCGCTGCGGCGCTGGAAGAAGGCGTGACGACACCGGGGGAAAGATATTCCTGCAGCGGCAGCATCCGAATCGCCAACCGGCGCATCAGCTGCCACCGGCATTCCGGCCACGGCACCCAGACCCTGACCCAGGGCCTGATGAATTCCTGCAACCCCTTCATGATCACGATCGGGCAGCGGCTGGGCGTCGAACGCTTCTATAAATACTTCACCGCCTTCGGATTTACCGAATCCACGGGCATCGACCTGCCCAATGAGTTTTCGCCGAAGACGGGCATCAACATTCACTCGCAGCAAAGCATGCGTTCGGTGGAGCTTGCCTCCTGTTCCTTCGGGCAGTCCTTCGAGGCCTCACCCATCCAGATACTCAGCGCGGTTTCGGCCATTGCCAACGGCGGCAAGCTGATGAAGCCCTACGTCGTGGCCAAGGTGCTGGATTCCGAGGGCCGTGTGATCAGCGAGACACAGCCGACCGTGCGCAGGCAGGCCGTCAGCGCCAAGACGGCGGAGACCGTCTGCGGCATGATGGAAAAGGTCGTGACCGACGGCACCGGCAAGAACGGCTATGTGGCTGGTGGCCGCGTGGCGGGCAAGACCGGCACCAGTCAAAAACTCTCCTCGGGCAAGGGCTATGTCGCCTCCTTCTGTAGTTTCGCGCCGGCTGACGCCCCCGAAATCGCCATTCTGATCTCCATCGACGAACCTGTCGGGCTGATCAACGGCGGGCAGATCGCCGCGCCGCCCAGCGCCGAGATCATGGAAAATGTTTTGGTGTATAAAAACATCGATTTGCGCTACAATGAAAAAGAGCAGGAAGAACTTGGCGGCCTGGCACCGGATATGACAGAAAAGGCCGTGGCCGACGCCAAGCGCCAGCTGGATAACGACGGATATAACGTCCGCGTAATCGGCGACGGTGAGACCGTGCTGCATCAGATACCCGACCCCGGGCAGAGCCTGCCGAAGGGCGGCCTGGTGATCCTTTATACCGAAGGCAGCAAGACCGGCCAGCAGGTCACCGTGCCAAAGCTGACGGGCATGTCAATTTCGGAGGCCAACAAAGCCGCCACGAATGCCGGGTTGAATATCCGACTGACCGGCAATTTCCAGAGCAGTTCGCTCATCACCTACCGGCAGAGCATCGAGGCTGGCGCGAAGGCCGATCTGGGGGCTACGGTCACCGTGCATTTTGTGAGCAATAACGGCATCATTGATAGAATCACGTAAACGACAGGAGCGTATACCTATTTGGCATAACGCTTGAAAGGCAGCGACAATGTTACTCAAAGAACTGTTGAAGGAATGGAAACTTCCCCCGGGACTGCCTGCGGATTCGCCGGTGGCGTTTGTCACCGACGATTCGCGCAAGGCCGCGCCCGGCTGCGTCTTCGTCTGTATTGAAGGCGCACATTTTGACGGCCATAGCTGTGCAGCGCAGGCGATTGACTCCGGAGCGCTCTGCGTCGTCGCCCAAAAAGATACCGGCCTTGCGGCGCAGCTGCTTGTCAAAGACACGCGCGCCGCCTATGCCCTGCTCTGCGCGGCGTTTTTCGGCTATCCCGCGCGCAAGCTGCAAATCATCGGAATAACGGGCACCAACGGGAAGACCACAACCGCCGTCTTGCTCAAAGAAATCTTTGAGGCTGCGGGGTATAAATCGGGCCTGATTGGTACCCTGGTCAATAGGGTGGGGCAGGAGGACTTCCCGGCCACGCTCACAACGCCCGATCCATGGGAATTGCAAGAGCTTTTTGCCCGCATGGTTGCGGCGCACTGCACGCATTGTTTTATGGAAGTCTCTTCGCAGGCCCTCGCGCAGCGGCGGGTGGAGGGAATCGCCTTCAAGGCGGGCATATTCACCAACCTTACCCAGGATCATCTGGATTATCACCAGACCTTCGAAAATTATCGGGACGCCAAGGCGCTGCTCTTCCGGCAATGCGAGATTGCCATCGTCAACGCGGACGACGAGGCCGCCGAAGCGATGCTCGCGGGCAGCGGCGCGCGGCCCGTGCGCTATTCCATCAGCAGCGACGCGGCGGATTATACAGCCAAGAACGTGCAGTGCAACATCGACGGCGTACTCTATGAACTGGTGGCCCGCTCTGTGATTGGCCGTGTGCGCTTTGCGGTGCCCGGCGCGTTTTCGGTCTATAATTCCCTGGCTGCCGCCTGCACCGCGCTGGAGCTTGGCCTTGGCCTCGCGCAGGTAATGCAGGCTCTGGAGGCATTCAGGGGCGTTACGGGCCGGATGGAACGCGTCCCCACCGGGACGGACTACACTGTCTTGATTGATTACGCCCACAGCCCGGACGGCCTGGAGAATGTGCTGCGCGCCCTGCGCGGCGGGCAGGGGAGGATCATCACCGTCTGTGTCTGCGGTGGTGACCGGGATAGGACCAAGCGGCCCATCATGGGGCGCATCGCCGCCGAGCTTTCAGACCTTGCCATAATCAGTTCAGATAATCCGCGTTCGGAGGACCCGGACGCCATCATAGCCGATATTCTTGCCGGGGTGAAGAACAAGGCGAACGTCCTTGTGGAGCCGGATCGCCGCCTGGCGATTCAATTGGCACTCCGGCGCGCCCGTGCGGGCGATGTGGTGCTGCTTGCCGGCAAGGGCCAGGAGACGTACCAGATCCTGAAAGAGGGCAAGATACATCTGGATGAGCGCGAAGTTGTTAAAGAAACGCTGTTCCAAGCGCAAATCAAGGCTTAACTGCAGGACGTATGCGGGCGCACACTGTGCCCCTCCTACGAGAATGCATCGCGACCAAATCGTAGGGGCGAACAGTGTGCGCCCAATTCAAAACAAAGGTCAACAAAACAACAGGCATAGATGTCGAACACAACCATAGGATGAGGTATGTGGTATGAGAGAGCATTTTTCGGAGTATGTGGCGCTGATTCTGGCCTGCGGCGCGGCCATGGGGCTGACCGCCGCGCTGGGCTATGTGTTCATCCCCTGGCTGCACAAGCTCAGGTTCGGGCAGACCATCCTCGATATCGGCCCCAGCTGGCATAAGCATAAACAAGGCATCCCGACCATTGGCGGGGTCATGTTTATCATCGGCGATACACTGGCGCTGATCATCGCCTTTTCGGCCAACGCACTTCGGGGCGGGAATCTCTTCCGCTGGCCGGCTGGGCAGGAAACGCTTCTGACGCAAAACTACGGCGGAAAACTGGTTGCCGGGCTGCTCATGGCGCTGCTCTTCGCTCTGATGGGCTTTATTGACGATTACACCAAGAAGATCAAGAAACAGAACAAGGGCCTTTCGATTACGCAAAAATCACTGATGCAGATCGCCATAAGCTTTGGTTATCTCTTCAGCCTTGTAATCTCAATGCGGCATGAGACGGGCAACGCAGGTGGCAGGCCCTATACGCTGATCCCCTTCGTCGGGCAGGTCAGTATGCCCACTTGGCTCTTCTTGATCTTCGGCTTCGCGGTGCTTTATTGCACTACGAACGCAGTCAACTTTACCGACGGCATCGACGGCCTATGCTCCAGCGTCACCATCACGGCGGCGGCCGCGCTGGCGGCAATCGCAGTGATGCGGGGGATGTTTGGCGCGGGAGTCATGGCCTCGGCGCTGGCGGGCGGTTGTGCGGGTTTTCTGGTTTGGAACCACAACCCCGCCAAGATTATTATGGGCGACACCGGATCAATGTTCCTGGGCGGGATGCTGGTGGCCATCGCCTTCGCGCTGGATATGCCGGTGATCCTGCTGCTGGTGGGGCTGGTCTATGTGATCGAAGGGCTTTCGGATGTGCTGCAAATTGGCTACTTCAAGCTGACCCACGGCAAGCGCATCTTCAAAATGGCGCCGATTCACCATCACTTCGAGATGAGCGGCTGGAGCGAAAAAAAGATCGTCGCGATCTTTACGCTGATTAATCTTTTGGGCGCAGCGGCGGGTGTAGCTGCGGTCTGGTTTGAATTGAAGCTTTATTTGGCAAAATAAAAGCGTTTTTTGCGGAACAACCAAACAAGAGACAGGGAGGGATGACCGTTGCCGCCGCAAGCAATGGCCCGCAGCCGTACGCGCGGCCGGGGAGACCCGGAAAAACAACCGCTCAGCCGCAGGTTTTTGGCCTACGGTGGTTTTGATTTTCCCTTCATGCTTATTGTCACCATTCTGCTCTGTCTGGGGCTGGTGATGATGTTTTCTGCCAGTTATGTCTACGCCATCCGGCATCACAACGACGCGCATTATTTCATCAAGCGCCAGTTAATTTTCGCAGTGGTGGGCTTCGCGGCGATGCTCATCATCTCAAAGATCAACCTCAATTTTTTGCGCAAACTCGCGATTCCCAGCATCCTGATTGCTTTTGTACTACTGGTCATTGTGCTGTTTTACCACACAAACTTGAAGGACTTTAAGCGATGGATACCCATCGGCAGCTGGACGATTCAGCCCTCCGAAATCGCGAAGGTGGCGCTGATTCTCTTTTTTGCCTATGCCATGGAAAAATATCAGCGCCCGGCCTATAACAGCCACGCCCGGGAAGCAAGCCCCCTGCGCCGGTTCCTGACCCATTGGGGCAGCACGCTGCTTTATATGGGGATTCTGTTGACGATGGTCGTGTTGATCTTCCTGGAAAACCACGTTTCCGGCACCATCATTACGCTGGGCATCGGGGCGCTGCTGATCTTCATCGGCGAACAGCGGATTCCGCTGTGGTTCTATCTGCTGGCCGGCGGGGTAGCCGTGGGCGCGGTGCTCCTCATTTTTAACAATCCGGATATTTTGCCCTCGCACGCCGCCCAGCGTATCATCGCTTTTAAAGACCCGGCCAGTGACCCTTCGGGCGATAACTGGCAGACGACGCAGTCCCTGCTTGCCGTCGGTTCCGGCGGCTGGTTTGGGCAGGGCTTCGGAAAATCGATCCAGAAGCACCTCTATTTGCCCGAACCTATGAACGACTTTGTCTTCGCCATCGTCTGCGAAGAACTGGGTTTCATCGGTGCCTGCCTCATCGTGTTGCTTTTCGTCGCGTTGGTCTGGCGCGGTTTCATGATCGCGCTGCACACGAAAGAGCGCTTCGGTACGCTGCTGGTGATCGGCATCGTATTGCAGATTGGCCTGCAGACAGCGCTGAACATCGGCGTTGTGACGGCGGTGCTGCCCAACACCGGTATTCCGCTGCCCTTTTTCAGCTATGGCGGCACGGCGCTGCTGATCCTTCTGGCTGAAATGGGCATTGTATTGGCGGTCTCGCGTGTTTCGCGGGAGATCAAGCGGTAAGCGACCTGACATGTTGAAACAAAAATAAAGTTTCGTTTGTCGCTGCGGGCGGCCTGACGCCGCCCCTACGGAAAAGGCCCATGTGTAGGGGCGGTGCCAGGCCGCCGCCATCATACGATTGTCTAATACTTTTTCTTTCAAGAAAAGTACAAGAAAGGGGGTGCCTATGCTGCTGGACCAAAAGCGCATTTTGTTCGC
>JAVBOZ010000141.1:0-7533 GCA_031549985.1 Oscillospiraceae bacterium
TCCATGCAGGCACCTGCAAGGTCAAGCCCCCCAGTCTGTTTGGTATTGCGTATGAGTTTGTAGTAATCGCGCTGCCCAAAGAGATCGGATTTGCGAAACGCCTGAGCGACTTTCCCGCGCTCGACGCCGCAAGCGCCAAGCCCGGCGACGATGTGGGATACCGGTACGTATTCGCAAATCAGCCTGCGGACGATTTCGGCGGGCGGTTTTCCTTTATCGAGCAACTGTTGTATGTTATTTTGAAGAACAATAAATTGGTCGGATTTTTCGCGCGTCCGGGCGATTTGTTCCGCGAGCACTTCATTGAACAGCAACGACCACTTCCGCGCCAGCGCTTCGCGAGCGTCCTCGGCGAGCAAAGCCCTTGCCCGCAGGGCAAAGTCCTCGCTGTTGCCGCGATCAAGATAATACTCCATTTGCCGCTCAATCGCAATGTCATCGGCAGCGGTTACGCCAATCGCCGGGAACGGTTCGTCGGGATAACTCGCGTCATGCACAGTGATCGCGGGGATTCCGGCGCAGATGCTTTCCATCACCGTCTCGGGCATGGATTGCAGGCGGGAATACGTTACGCTGATGTCGCACGTACGCAAGAAACGCAGCGGTCTCAGGACGGCGGATTCGACCTGCACCGCCCCGGAAAGTGTCGAGTTTTTAACATCGCTTATAAGCTGCGCCAGGACGGGCGAATTTTTGACGACATAGGGGATCACAAGCGTCAGGGTGGTTTCGGGGTGGCGCTCATGAAGGCGGGCAAAGGCGGTCAGCACCGTTCGCGTGTTTCGCCCGGCGTAGGCGGTGAAATAGACGATGCGGCCTGCCTGCAAAATCGCTTTGCTCACTTCCTTGTCGTGATACGGAAAATAGAAGGGGAGGTATTCCGCGCGTCTCGCACCGAATTGTTCCAGCAGGCTTGCGTCCGTTTTCGAAGTTGATATAACGCAATCCGCATGCTTAAGGATGTATAGACAGTCCATTGAGAGCTTTTCCGAACCGGTACTCATATACGCCAAGGGTGGGCGGTCCGCAGCGAATACGGTGCAGCGCCCAAGCCTCTGCGCTGTCTGGAAAAACTGCAGGGTTTTGTTATAGATTTCGCCGGCAAACACGACCGTGCGCACGGGGATTTTGCTGATGATCCTGAAAAAAGCTTCTTCGGGCGTCGCGCCGAACGCCTCGTGTACTTCGACGGAATACCGCTTGACATAATCGTTGCTGACGTAATCATCCCCTGAAGGTTCCGACTGGGTGACAAGATAGACGTTGCGCCCCTCGCGCACAAAGGCGTCCATCAATGACGCGATGGATTGTGCGCAGGCCGTTTGGCGCAGGCTCTTGAGCACGAAGATGATCCCTGTTTCATCCCATTGAAAAGTGTTTTTTTCGGTTCGATTGTTCGTCATACGCAGATCGGCTACCGTCCTTTTATGGAATATTTTCATTACGCAAGGGAATGCCGCTATTGATCCAGAAAATCAAGCATGCTTTCGGCGACGCGCCAATCGTATGGCGTTGTGATCTTGAAATTAAAGAATTCTCCCCTGACGATATGGATGGCAATGTTTTTCATAAAGCAGACCTTGGTGGTTTCGGTCAGCTGCTTCCGTTCTTCGGGGGTCAAGCTCCGAAACGCCTCCAGCAGGGATCGGATCCGGAATCCCTGCGGACTTTGACCGGCAAACAGCTCGCTGCGAACAGGCATCCCGCTGATGGTTATGCCGTCTGCTGATTGCACGATGGTGTCATTCACCGGGACAACCGTATTGCACGCGTCACAGAACGCCATTTCGCGAAGCACATCGTCAATGATACGTTCGGTCAAAAAGGGCCGCACCGAATCATGGACGAGCACAATGTCCTCCGGCCCGATGTCGTTATTCTCGCAGATGGCACCGATGGTGTTGAGCAGCGTTCCCTCCCGGTCCGCGCCGCCCCTGCACATCTTAACGCGCCCGTCGTCGGCGATGTATTCATGGCACTGCTGTTGGGCGAGGTCATACCAGTCGCCGTTCGCGCCAATCCAAAGCTGCTTTACGCGTGCGTTGTTCAGCAGCTTGCGCGCCGCGTGGATGAATACCGGCGCGCCCCCCAGCATCAAAAACTGTTTTGGCATCGGCGAGTTCATCCGTGTGCCGGAGCCGCCGGCCAGAATCACCGCATAGACGTCACCGGTTTTGCGCGGTTCTTCCATAAGCTTCCACCTCATCTTCAATTTCTTGAACGGTCATTGACTCATATCTGCCAAAATCGACGGCGATCACCTGGTGCGTCCGCCTGCAAAGCACAGGCGTTGGCATCATGTAGTCCCCATAGTGCGCGCACAGGTATTTTTCCCATTGGTGCATTACCGGAACCGTACGGCTCTCATATTCAAGCCGTGCGGGTTCGCCCCAGTATTCCTTGGGGAAGCACTCCTCTTCGTAGGGGTACGCCCCCGGCAGGCAAACCCACGCGCTGGCGGTGTCGATATCGTATCTGGTCGCGTTTCGCTTCCAGAGCCAAAACAGCAGCCTCTTTGGCGCGAACACTTTAATGATCAAACGTTTTGCACATTCACGCATGCGCAGCCGGTTCAGTTTCAATAAAGGCAGAGGTTTGGATTTAAAGGCCATAATGTCAAGCAGGGTTCGATTCAACCGCTTGTGTTTCGCTCTTTGCGTCTGCGTTGGGGCGGCGCCGTCCAGCGGCAGGATGTCAATGAACACACCGCGCGCGCCTTTTTGCCGGATCAGCCGCGTGAGCCTCGTGCCCTTCATCTGAATACGGTGAAACCCATATGGAAAATTGTTTTGCGGCAGTTCCATGTCTTCAGGTAGCTCGTTTCGAGCAATTCGCAGGAACGCTTCGTAGTCCTTTCGCGGCATCGTTACGTCGACGTCGTCGTCCCAGGGGATCGGCCCGCCATGCCGCGCCGCGCCGAGCAGGGAACCCGCAGCCACGTAATATCGCAGCCCGTGCTTTTGGCATATGCGCTCAAACGCAAGCAGCATTTTTGAGGCGAGCAGCTGCGCTTTTCGAATCTGTTCCGGCGACATCTGCATCGCAACATATTTGGATACACGGCGCAGTTCGCGGTAATAAATTTTCTTCCTGAACCATTCACCCATTCGCTTGCGCGCAGAGGGCGGCTTTACGGTCTGTGCCGACCTTTTCTTGCCCTGGATCGCATCAAAATGGGCGACATACGCCTCTTCACAGTGATACTCGGGCATTTCGCAAGCGCCGCGAGGCGCTTGGCCGGCCGCGACATCAGCCACCAAACTTTCCCATAACGAAAACGTCCGCGCTGACGCCTGCGCTGAAAGGTTAGCATGATATTGCGCCTGCGCTGGGTCCACCATGATTTCGGCGCACTTGCAAGCCAGCGTACCCCCTCGCGCCAAATCAACCGATAAAAATGCGGGCTCATAATAGGACGAGGCGAACAGCACGGGCAGTTGCCGGGCGGTCAACTGCAGAAACGCGTCGCACGGGTAGACGAATTTACTCGTGATCACCGCGAACGCGCAATCGTGCGCCAGTTCGCCAAAACTGCCGCTCTCGTCAAATGCGATTCGGTCCGCAAGCCCCAGGGCATCGGCGCTTTCTTTATAGATCCGCACTGCCTTTGCGTTATTCGCCCCAACCGCGACCTTCAAAGTGATCTCAGCGTCGCTTTTCATGAAGGCAGCCAGTTCTTCCATCGTTTTGGTCACCAGATCCGGGCCGCTTGCGTATAACAAAACGGTTTTTCCGCCTGGGTCGACCGCGCGAAACTCTCCTTCTGCGTACGGGTAGAAATAAGGAAAAAAGACAGACTTGCCAAGCAGCCTGTTGTGATGGATCACGTGATCATATATAAAATTTGAAACAAACGCGTCAGTATGACCGGCAAGGGCCAGTAACCGCTCATGCGCCAATAAGCCGCTGTCAAATTCCGACGCCAAAAGAAAGTGCGGCAGGCAAATCACTTTATGCGCGCTTGATTGCGCTTTTATCACGGCGGGGTATTCCTGGAACGCCTCGCTGTCAAAGTCTGTCAATATAAAGACGCTTGCGGGGAGCCGTGACACGAAGTACGCCAGCTTTTCAGCCCGCGCAGAGCAGTTTTTAATGCCCATATTCATGTTCAGCCGCTTTAAACGGTGGTCACATTTATAATCAAAATAATTATTGCTTATCGTTTCACTGATCAGAGTTACATCATAATCGCGTTCACAAAAACGGTTTGCGAGCGCCGTTATGCTCATTTTTTGCGTCGTTTTCACATCTTTGCTGATGAACACGAGTTTTGGAAGCGTACTCAAATCGCTACCGTCCTTTTCGGAAAAATTGCCCATAGATGGCGCCTGCAGACATCATGAACCTAGTTTTAGTGTAGCGACATGCATCTACAATATAATACATGATGCAAAAAAAAAAATCAAGAGCTTTGCGCAAATAAATTGGGCGCGGTCTGTGTTATGTACCTATGCAAAGAAAATCATTGTGCAAAAGGCTGTAAACAACCGGTTTCCCGCGCTAAAGAATTTGCTTGACAGATCTCTTTTTACACCTTATAATGATATAGTGGTCTTTTCTATGGCAATGAAAATGTCAAAATGGAAAGGGTAAGATGATTCAAATGAAGCAAAGCAGATTTCCCCAGCCGAAACGGTTTCGGCGCGCGCTCGGCATCCTTCTGGCGCTGACCATGATTCTGCCCAGTATCGCGATGTTCGGCATGGTTGAGGCGGGGGCGTCGGTGTCCGTGACCGCTGCAACCTTGCCAACCAGCAGCTTTCGTGTGCCGGAGACCATTTGGATGGCAATCGGCAACGGCAGCAGCAGCACCGTCAGCCGGTATTCCAACGTTACCTCCGCCGGTACACTGGCCTCAAACACAGGCACCAACGCAAACACCGAAACCACCGGCTATGTCTATTTCACACCGGGCACCGGCGTAACCGTCACAAATTTGACCAACGACTCCGGCTTGACGGTAACGCGATACGGTACCGGCACCGCGCCCTGGCAATGGAATATTTCGGGCAACCTCAACAGTTCGGTACCGGCGGGCGGCACCAAGTACGTCAAATGGACCGTCAACGCCACCTATAACGGTGAGGCAATTACGTATGTCCACTATTCCGTGGCCTACGCGCCCTCCAACGTTGTTGTCGGCGGGGCGGGGCGGGCCGAGGCACGCTACAACTCCAGCTATTATCATAACGACGCCGGCTACTTCATCATGGGTGTGCACTCCGAGACCGGTGCTGCGGCCGCAGCAAACTGGAAGATCGGGAGTGCAGATAGCGCAGGCCCGAATGAGTCAGGCGAGTACGGTGCCAATTCCACTTTGATCGGCGACATTATTTCCCCCATGGGGGCGACTGGCGACTGGCCCTACGGTAATAACCATGATGTCTATGCTGACCCGGTGATAAAATCGCTTTATCTTCAAACCGGCACGGGTATCTCCTACGGCAAGGCTAACAGCGTCAATAGTGACTGCCACCGCGGCATTCAGCTCAGCGGCAAATATGGCAGGATCAATGTGGATTCCAGCCGTTTCAATGACTTGCAGAACATTCCAGGGCTGAAGATGGTCTACATTCAGGCCTGTGACCAAGCCACCGACGATAACGATCACTATCAAAACTGCGGCGGAACATCGCGTGTTGATTGGCCAAACAGCACGCGAATGTACACATTCAGCAACAGTAAAGGTGCTCAGGTGGAAGGCTGTAAGTTTGCCTATGAAACGCCCAGAACCGATCAGCCCTTCAAGTTGGCCATCACAGATAAGTTAAATAGCACCCTTGAGGTGCAGACAAATTCCGAAACCAGAGTGGGCGACAACTCTACCATTGACAATTACGCCTGCCTTAGGATTTATATCGGTATATATGCCATCTGCGTTGATAAATCCGGCGCGCGCAACGTCGTGAAGGACGCCGTAAAATATCCGACGCAGTGGGTCATTCCCTTCGACAGCACTCTGCAAGCGGCAGCGAGCGTCGTGGGCGACCCGACCAATACCGCGAACTCCGCCGCCGCGACCCAGTCGCTCAAAGCCAAGAGCAGCGGCATCGCCACAGCCGAGCACATCAACGACACCTACGGCGGCGACATGGAACCGGATGAGATCAAGATGTACAAAAGCGGCGACGCGGTTTACGCCAACTATAACTCCTACACAGGCTACGTCACGAACGGCTACAACGCGAAGGTGTATAACAGCGACAACCTGTTTAATTTCGATCAATGGCTGATGAACATTTCCCCAACCACCGCGCAGCTTGCCCCGGCCAACGGCAGGGCCTGGGTCAACCTCAGCGAAGACTCCATTATGATTAAAGAGGACACCGCCACCGACTTTTGCCCATATGGCGGTCTTGGTGGCAGTAACTCTACCAATACCCTGGTTTCGGGAGTATCGGCAGGGGAAGTATATCGAGTCAGATTTATAGCAAGGGTGACGACAGACCAAGCCGGCAATACGCCCGTTACAAACTTGACCGGCACTGCGCCGTTCCGGTCGTATATCTTCCCCAATGGCGGCGTGACAGGCATGACCAACGGCGACAGCGCCGCCGACTGGCCGGTCACCAATCTTGGCAACGGATGGTATATGACCGAAGGGGTCTGTACCGTTGGCGCGGGCGTTACTTTCCTGGGTTTCCGAATCGGAACACCGAGCGCGCCCGATCCCTACCCGTATTATGTCAAGTATACTGACATTCAGGTGGTTAAGGGAACACCCACTTGGTCCGCTATTACGCCAACGTGGGATGGCACAAACTATAAATACAGCCCGGCGACGCACAGCCAGGTAAAGTTTGAGTTCCATTATAAGGCGAAAACTTTCCAAGTGTTGTATAACGCCAATGGCGGCACCGGCACGACGGCAAGCAGCGCCGTGGTCAATTACAACACCGCGAGCGTCGCTGCGGCCAGCAACAGCTTTACCAGGGCGAACTATATCTTCCAGGGCTGGGCGACCACGCCCACCGGGAGCGTCGCCTACACCCCCGGCCAGGCGGTGCCCGCCTATTATACCAACGCAACCAACACGACGACTCTTTACGCCGTGTGGTCACCTTACTATATAGTTCATTTCAACGCGGCTGGAGGGGTCGTGCCCGGGCACGAAAGCGACCCCAACTATGCGATCTGGGGCGAGGGCGGAACGCCGATGGACCCCAAGGTATATGACGAGAACTGGGATCGCGGTTCTCTTTTTGCCTCGGAATGGCGGGTTATGTATAAGACCGGCTATACGCACATCGGCTGGTCGAAAGATCAGGATGCTACCGCAAAGAGCGGCGGCGGGTCGGCCTATCTTGGCTTGAGTTTCAGCAAAACCATGGGTGGGATAGTCGCTGATTTCAACCCCACGCCCGGCGTGCCCGCCCCCGGCGGATACCTGTACATTTACGCGCGCTGGCGGGCGAACACCTACAAGGCGCAATATAACGCGAACGCGCCGAGCGGCTCGACTGCGACGGGTACGATGGCAAACTCGAACCACGTCTATGACGACACAAGCACGCTGACGACCAACGCTTTCGC
>JAVBOZ010000108.1:0-20820 GCA_031549985.1 Oscillospiraceae bacterium
CGCAGCGGCTCGATGCTGTTGATCACATGCAGCTCCGCGCCCGAGACCGCCCGGTAATCCCTCACTTCCTCATAAGCGCAGCTGGCGAACAGCCGCTCGCCCGCCCAAGCCACGACGGGGAAATTCAGGCGGATGGCCTGCGCGAAAATCTCCTCGGCGCAGTGAAAATCAAGGCTTTGCTCGAAAAGAACCTTGCCGGATTTGCGCATCACCACCATGGCTCCGTTGAAAAGGATGTAGGGAAGGTCTTCTTCGAACACCCCCCGAACAGGTTCCATCGCGCACATGGGGCGGCCTGTGGAGGGTACGAACAAAACACCCCGGGCAATCGCGGCCCGCAGGGCGCTCTGCGTACGCTTCGTTATGACGGAGGCATCGTTGAGCAAAGTGCCGTCCATATCGGCGGCAAGTAATTTATATTTCATGCAAACGCACCATCTAAGGCCCACAGCCCCAGCGCGGGATTTTCGATGAAGTAGATTTCTTCGCCATCCACCGTGTTATAGCCGTTTTTCAGGATATCAGGGTTGTATTTCGCCATCGCTTCGTCAAAGGGTATATAGCCAAATGCGGCTCCCTCCACCTCCGCGCGTGTCAGATGCCGCGTCGCGTAGGTGATGCGGAACCGCCCGTCGGACGAGCCGTGGATCAGATGCGCGGCCGCGCCCAGATTGTTTTGCAGGTCCTGCTCGCTCTTCACCAGTTCCAGTACGCGTTGACGCCCAATGTAGCCATATTTGCGGATGATCCGGTCATTTTCGTCGTCTTCGCCGAACATGCGCACCCCGGGGGCCAGCACGATCAGGTGCCCGCCGTCGGCCATCGCCATGCGTGTGCGGTAAATCGCCTTATTGCCCAGCCAGGTTGAATGGAATTCGCGTTCATCAAGCCAGACTACGCAAGTTTGCATAGGGCGGGGGAGGTAGTTTAGGTTGTGCTTCTGGCTCAGAGCCACGGCTTGCTCAAAGCCGTCGCGCTCTTTGCCGATGTAGAGGCCCAAAATATTGGTCTGGTCTTTTTCAGTCGTCGTCACCGTGAGCACATATTCGATTGGCAGCCTGCGGATGAAATGCTGCTGGGCATAATCAAACACCTTGCGCACGGGGGAATGATCCCGGCCCATGATGCGTTCCATACCGTAAAACGCACCCAGCATGTGTGAGCGGTTGATGAACCGGCTCCCGCCGCAGCCGACCACGATGTTCTTGGTATAATTGGCCATGCCGACCACCTCGTGTGGCACGACCTGCCCGATGGAAAGTATCAGGTCATAAGAGGGATCAAGCAGGAAATTCGAGACCTCGACGTCCATGTCCTCGTCCATCAGGCCCTCCGAGACATTGCGAACGAACGCCGCCGGAACCTGCCCCACTTGGGTGACGCCGTCGCGCCACCGATGCACCAAAAAACGTTCAGCGGGGATGCCGTCGCCGAAAAAGGCCACCTGCTGCTCCCGGGTCATGGGCGCGTGTGTGCCCAGCGCCGGCAGGATATCCACCTGCGCGCCGTGTAGCAACTCGTAATAGAGGGCCGTGATCAGCCCCGCGCCTGAATTGAGGCGGGTCATGTCCGGCGGGATCAGGAGAACTTTTTTGAGGCTCCTGCCCTGAATCGACTGTGCAAGGCAAGTTCTGACCTGAGTGATGTCGAGTCCGCGCTCATTTTCCGCGATGATCGTCCGCATACATTCACCTGCTTCTTCTTACTGGCAATACATCGTTATTCTACCATAAAAATACACCGCATGCAAGCGCTTTTTTGGCACGCAAACCAAAAATCGCAAATTTTCCGCTTGAAACCGGCGGCGTCTTATGCTAAACTATGATGAATAAAAACAGGAGGAGGAACACCCGATGCAAATGACGCAATGGCTCGCCGACGCCGCGCGGCAGCGCAAGCCCCTGCCCATCTTGAGCTTCCCCGGCACGCAGCTGCTGGGCTGCACCGTGCGCGAACTTGTGCACAGCAGCGAATTGCAGGCGCGGTGCATGCAAGCGGTCGCCCAGCGATGGGATACCCTGGCCGCTGTCAGCTTGATGGATCTTTCGGTGGAGGCGGAGGCCTTTGGCAGCACGATACGTTATAGCGACAGCGAAGTGCCCACCGTCACCGGTGCGCTGGTGCAGGATATCGAAGACGCGCAGGCGCTGGCCGTGCCGCCCGTCGGCAAGGCGCGCACCGGTTTTTGCGTTGACGCCATCGCCCAGGCCGCGCGTCTTGTTACCGACCGGCCCCTGCTCGCCGGAGCCATCGGCCCGTTTTCACTGGCGGGGCGGTTGATGGATATGACGGAAATCATGGTGCTCTGTTATACCGAACCCGAGACCGTCCATCTGGTGCTTGAAAAAGCGACCCAATTCTTGCTGGAATATATCGCCGCGCTGCGGGACGCGGGCGCCAACGGAATCGTTCTGGCCGAACCGGCCGCCGGGCTGCTTTCCCCCGCGCTGATCGCTGAATTTTCCAGCCCCTATGTGCGCCGCCTGCGCGAGGCGCTGGATAGCGACGACTTCCTTTTCCTCTATCACAATTGCGGCAACACAATTCCGCTGGCCGAGAGCATCCTTTCCATCGGTGCGCGCGCGATGCATTTCGGTGACGCCATTGCCCTGCACGAAATGCTGGCCATCATGCCCGGTGACAGGATCATTTTGGGCAACGTCAGCCCGGCCAAGGTGCTGCGCGTCGGCACCCCCGAAACGGTGCGGCAGGCGACGTTGGAGGTCTTAAAGGCTTGCGCGGAGTATCCGAATTATATCCTCTCCTCCGGCTGTGACATTCCACCCGCCACGCCCGTCGCCAACATTGACGCGTTCTTCGAAGCGGCCAAAGAGTTTTACGGGGTCTGAACGCACAAACAAAACGAGCCGCAGCGATGAACTGCGGCTCGTCTGTTATTATGTTGCTGCGATTATTCCGCTGCGTAGACACTGACCTTTTTGCGGTCTTTGCCCATACGCTCAAATTTGACATTGCCGTCGGTCAGGGCAAAGAGGGTGTCGTCCTTCCCCTTGCCGACATTGTTGCCGGGGTGAATCTTAGTGCCGCGCTGGCGCACGAGAATGTTGCCCGCCAACACGAATTGGCCGTCGCCGCGCTTGACGCCCAACCGCTGGGATGCGGAATCGCGACCGTTGCGGGTGGAACCCATACCTTTTTTATGTGCCATTGTTATTTCTCCTTTTCATAAAGCAGTTGGGCGCTTACGCCTCGATCGCGGTGATTTCAATCTTGGAATAGGGCTGGCGATGGCCCATCTTCCGCTTGGAATTCTTCTTGGGTTTATAGGTGAATACGGTGATCTTTTTTGCCTTGCCCTGCTTGAGTAGCTTGGCCTTCACCGCCGCGCCAGCAAGATAGGGGCTGCCGAAGGCGATGCCGCCCTCCGAAGAGATCGCAAGCACCTTGTCCAGGGTGATTTCGTCGTCTTCGCCGGCATCCAGCTTTTCGACGAACAGTGTCTGACCGACTTCGGCTTTATACTGTTTGCCGCCGGTTACAAAAATAGCGTAGGACATGAATTTGGGGTACCTCTCTCATTCTAAGACTCGCTGCGGCGGGTGGCGCGCACCACAAAAATGCGTCGCGCTTTGGGGACCCGAAGCACGCGGCCTAAACATTATAACAGGCGCGGCGGCGGTTGTCAATAGGTGGTGTCTGGTGAATGCAAAATTTCTTGCATTTTCTTGTTGATACAGTATAAGGCGCTTTTCGACTGCGCGATTTTATCCACGCCATTTGCAGTTGACTTTTCACTCCCGTTACGCTAAAATAGAAAAAGCGAAAGAGAGAAGGAGAAGCCGCCAATGGCAAAAAAGATCCGCAAGAAGGAGGCGCCGCCCGCCGACGCAGCCCAGAACGCCCACATCCTCGGAGCGGGGGAGGTGGTGCGCCAGCCGGTGACCGAGACTGTGGAAAAGAATTTCATGCCCTACGCCATGAGCGTCATTCTTTCCCGGGCGATCCCCGAAATCGACGGCTTCAAGCCCTCGCACAGGAAGATTCTTTACACAATGTACAAGATGGGCCTGCTCACAGGGGCACGGTCGAAATCGGCCAACATCGTGGGGCGTACGATGCAGCTCAACCCCCACGGCGACGCCGCCATTTATGAGACGATGGTGCGCCTTTCGCGGGGTTACGAGACCCTGCTGCACCCCTATGTGGATAGCAAGGGGAACTTCGGGAAGGCCTATTCCCGCGATATGCAGTGGGCGGCCTCCCGCTATACCGAAGCCAAACTCGACGCCATCAGCGCGGAGCTGTTCCGCGATATCGACAAGAACACCGTGGATTTTGTGGATAACTACGATGCCACCATGCAGGAGCCGACGCTGCTGCCGGTACGTTTTCCGTCGGTATTGGTCAACCTCAATTCCGGCATCGCGGTGGGTATGGCCAGTTCCATCTGCTCCTTCAATTTGCGGGAGATTTGTGAGACCACCGTCGCGTTGGCGCGGGATCCGAAACACCCCGTGATTGAGACCTTGCTTGCGCCGGATTTTACCGGCGGCGGGCAGATTCTTTATGACCGTGCGTTGTTTGAGCAGATTTATGAGACCGGTCGCGGCAGCATCCGCGTCAGGGCGAAATATACATTTGACAAGGCCAACAACTGCATTGATATCCGCGAAATCCCTTCCACAACCACGGCCGAGGCGATCATTGACAAGGTCGTCGAGCGGGTTAAGGCGGGCGCGATCCGTGAAATCAGCGACATCCGTGACGAGACCGACCGCTCGGGCCTGAAGATCACCATTGACCTTAAACGCGGCGTCGATCCGGAAAAGCTGATGCAGCGCCTCTTCCGCGCCACGACGCTGGAGGATAGCTTTAGCTGCAACTTCAACGTGCTCATCGGCGGCAGCCCCCGGGTGCTGGGGGTACGCGCTTTGCTGCTGGAATGGATTGACTTTCGCTGCAGCTGCATCCGCCGCAGGGTCGCCTTTGACTTGTCCAAAGCGCAGGAAAAGCTGCACCTATTAGAGGGGCTTGCGAAAATCCTGTTGGATATCGACAAGGCAATCCGCGTGATCCGGGAGACGGAGGAGGAGAACGAGGTCATTCCCAACCTGATGATCGCCTTTGGCATTGATAAGGCGCAGGCGGAGTACGTCGCTGAAATTCGGCTGCGGCACTTGAATCGCGAATACATCCTCAAACGCACGGCGGATATTGAGACCCTGGGTAAAGAAATTGCAGCGATGCAGGGCATTCTCGGTTCGCCGGGTAAGGTGCGGGATATTATGATCCGGGAGCTGAAAGAGATCGCAGAGGGCTACGGGCAGGAGCGCCACAGCGAGATCATTTTTGCCAGTGAGCTGCCCGCTGAAGAGGAGCGTCCCCAGGCGGAAGATTATCCCGTCACGTTTTTCTTCACACGCGAAGGTTATTTCAAGAAGATCACCCCGGCCTCCCTGCGCATGTATGACGAGCAAAAATGCAAGGAGGGCGACGCAGTGGCCCAGACCATTGAGGGCGGCAACGCATGGGAACTGCTGTTTTTCACCAATAAGCAGCAAGTCTATAAGGCCTTTGCCTCGGACTTTGAGGATAGCAAGGCCAGCGTAATGGGGGATTATATTCCCGCCCGACTGGAGATGGACGAGGGCGAAACCGCCGTTTATATGGTAGCCACCAAGGATTTTGCGGGCTATATGCTCTTTGCGTTCGAAAACGGGAAGGTCGCCAAGGTCGACCTGAGCGCTTACGCAACCAAGACCAACCGCAAGAAGCTGATCAAGGCATATTCCGACAAATCGCCGCTGGCGGCGGTTCTGTTGCTGCTGGCCGACGGAGACTGTGTGCTGGAGTCTGGCAGTGGGCGCAGGCTGCTTTTTCACAGCGGCGCGATTGCGCCCAAGACGACGAAGGATACCCAGGGCGTGGCGGTGATGACCCTGCGGCGCGCACACAAGGTTACGGGGCTGCGCGCCTATGCCGAAGGGGAATATCAAAATCCCAGCCGTTACCGCACCAAGAACCTGCCCGCTGCGGGTATGCTGCTTACGCCGGAAGACAGCGGCGAGGTGCAGATAGAGATGGAACTATAGATCGCTGCCTGCGGGCGGCATGACGCCACCCCTACACAGGCGCTTGCGGAGGCGACGCCCCGGGGCAAAAACTCCCAGCGGACGCGCCACGTACAAGCCCCTACGGACGCGGGTAGATAGGTAGGGGCGGCGTCAGGCCGCCCGCAAGCCATAAGCGCTGATTACAGATCAGACAGAAAAATTTTCGCGGCGCTGTGTTCAAAATTATGTAGGGACGCCGCGCGTCCCCAAAAGCTTTACAGCTGCATGGCGATCCCTTCGAACTTTTGCTTGGCCTGCTTGACCATCTGCTGCTGTGCGTCGGGCGGCACGTACCAGCCGCGCTGGTGCATCTGGTCAAAGACGGAGGACTGCATCGTGTGCTCGTCGCGCAAGATGTCAAGCAGTCCGCTCTTCAGGTTTTGGCACATGCATTCGCCGGCGTAGGTGTTATAAAGCCCTGTCGCCTGCTTCTGGTCAGTCAGCACGTCCGTCAGAATTTCCTGGTCGTGCAGCGTCTGTGTCTTTTGCGTCATCTTTTCAGCTCTCCTTTTCGCTTAATTAAAATACCCCATCAGGGCGTCGTAGTGCTGCTTATGGCGGTTGGACAGGGCTTCGCAGGTGCTTTTGATTTGCGCATCCTGCGCGGTGCTGGCGTAGTGGTGAAATTTTTTCACGAGAAGCTGTTCGCTGTTGAGCAGCTCCTCCAGCGCGATGAGCTCCTTTTGCGTCATTTGTGCCATGGGTTTTCTCCATCCCTTCAATGATTTTGCGGCCATTGGGCCCAATAAAAGTGTTTGCACAGGCGACAAAAACATCCCCGGCAATTGCAGCCGGGGATGTTTTCCAGAGCTCGAGAGACTGTCTTTGCTTTACGACCCTTGCCTCTTGCCTCTGTCACGCGGTCGCGGAATTCCCTGCCTGCGCGATGCCGGCGGGGGTGATGCCGAGGCTCACCGAGAGCGCACGATCCACCCGCTGCATGTCCCGGGCCTCCAGGTTCCCCATGCGCTCCTTCAGGCGGCGCTTATCCAGGGTGCGCACCTGTTCAAGCAGAACGATGGAGTCTCTGGCAAGGCCGCTGCCGTCGGCGTTGACTTTGATGTGGGTAGGTAGATCCGTCTTGTATTTTTGACTGGTGATGGCGGCGGCAATCACGGTTGGGCTGAACTTGTTGCCCACATCGTTCTGTACAATCAGAACGGGCCGTATGCCGCCTTGTTCGGAACCCACCACCGGGCTGAGATCCGCATAATAAATATCGCCGCGCTTGATGATCACGCTTATCACTCTCCGTCACTTTGATGGCAAACCTATTGTTGCCATTCCTCGATGGAAATAATCACGAAGGCAAGGATTTTTTGGAGAGCCGCTGATTCCCAGCGCGCCGCAGGGGCGTTGCCTTCTCTACACTATATGAGGCAGAGGGCAATCTGGGGATAAAATTGGTTATGTCAATGCGCCAGGAAAGCAAACTGCGGGTGATTGTGTGTCTATGAATCGATTTGCCAAACATCTCATAGCACCAATTACCCGCAGTTTTATTTAGTTATACAGCGCACATTACCAGTAGTTTTGACTTTGTGTCAACCACAGACGATTTTACGTATCCGTTCCTCCGAAAGCCCATATGCTGCCGCCAGAGCGTCGATTTTGACGCCCCGCCGGTATTGCTGCCGGATATCCTCATTGCGCTCGGCGTAAAAACGACGGGTACCCGAACCCTCGCCCCAGGCCTTGCGTTCCCCGGCAGAGGGGATGTAAAGCGCCTCGCCATCGGCATATTTTTGCAGTTCCTTCAGCAGCGGATCGGGCAAAACGTCGCTGGCGTTGCGGTATTTCATGGGTTTTTCTCCAAAAAATCTTCGAAAGAGTCATATTTCGGTGGGATTTGGCCGTTTTTGGCCAGGTAAGCGACGATATCCCGCTCAATCTTTGTGGCCCGCGCGCTGAGCGTCACAAGATCAAGTAAATCGAAGCTGCCCAGAATATCCATTTCAGGCAGGCCAAACTCTTCGGCTACCTCGTTGCACTCGTTTTGCAATAAGCAGGCGTCTTCCAGCGCCGCGTCCGCGTTGCCCTGCTCGCAGTAAAAGCGCAGCCGCCGCCAGGTCAGGCTCATTTCGGAATACCAGGCCGCAAGCCATGAATAATTGGTACTGAACGCGGGTTCTTCCGCCGCAGGCCTGCGCTCAGCAATGAATTTGCGGGTGCTTTGGATTACCAGATGCGCAATGCTCTTCAATTCGCCTGTGGTTTTGGCACCCATCCAGGCATTGTAATATGCCTCGAATTGCCCGGGCAGTTCTTTGCACCGCGCTGCCTGCGTGAGCGGGCCCTGATGATAACGGCTGTAAGTGCCGTCAAGATACAGTGCGGCGTTCAGAAGATAGCGGAACACATAGCCCGCCGCCAGACGAACCTGATACAGCCGCTCTTCGAACATCATATTGCGGTAAAGGTTCATTGCGTCGTCGAGCAATTCAAGCGCCTTGCGGTAGACAAACTGCGGATTGGCAAGATTTTTTTTCAGCTGCTGCCGCAGGGCCTCAAAGCGGGCAACATCCTCCGGCGAGCGGCTGTAGAGAATCTCGCCTTCTGCCAGGCAGAACGTTGCCGAATCCTCCAAACTGGCGGTACGTTCGCAGCGCGCCCAGTCCCGGGGATAGAGGTCATGGTTGATACCGGCAATTTTGATCTCCTGTTCCAAAGCGTAGCCCCGCTCCGTTGCGGGCACAAAATGGTCAAAACACTCACCGTGGCCGTCGCCGCCGACAGCGCAGCCCTGCAGACCAATGAGCAAGGCCACATCGCCGGGGTAATCGCGCTTGATTTTGTTGACTGCCCAGGCGGTAAGCTTCGGGCCCATTTCGTTGGAGTAGTTCATATCAATTCCTCGCGTTCGTTTATTATTGCTGCAGCGTCTTCATTATACGCCGGGGCGGAGCAGAACGCAAGGTTAAGAATGGGTCATAGGCAATTGTGACGCAAAAGCAATTTTGATCAGCGTTGTTTCAACACATAAAAAATCCCCTCAAGCGTTCCGGCTCAAGGGGATCGTCGAGGGCGCGATCAGGTGGTTTCGTCCGTGCTTCCCAGCAGCGAACGCTCGCGGAACAGCAGCGAGACGCACCATATACCGGCCAGCGCCACCAGCGTGTAAATAATCCGGCTGACGATTGCGCCCGGGCCAAAAATCCAGGCGACAACATCAAACTGAAACAGCCCGATGCTGCCCCAGTTCAGCGCGCCGAGGACAACAAGAACCAAAGCGATGCGGTCTAACATTCGTTTCATCTCCTTGTAGCAAAAATTCCGGGTGTAGGCTTAGTGTGTGATGATCACAGTACGGTTATGCAAATGGGAATTTTTCTTAGTGCGTGTTCATAAGGAAAGATTTTCTTGACTTTAAGCGCTTTATCATATTATAATATGAACCATAATATATATGAAAGAGGGTTGACCCATGCGTTCAAAGAGGATCGCGGCGCTGTTGATGGCGCTTGCCATGGCGGCGACATTGTTTTCCTGCGGCAATGGCGCAAATGACCCGAGCACAGAGGCGAGCGAGATCGATTTAAGCGCAGTGCAGACGCAGCAAAATCAATACGGTACAGAGAAGACCGCCGCCACCAACGCGACGGTGAAGGACGAGACCAATCGGGACGGCAGTCAAGCGTCCGCAACCACAACGAAGCCAGAGAAGGAAGGCGCCAGTATGACTTATCCCAACGGAACCAAATACCCTGTCGTGACCATTGAACTGGAAGACGGCGGCAAGATTTACGCAGAACTTTATCCGGATAAGGCCCCGAATACCGTCAACAACTTCATCAGCCTGATCAAGAGCGGTTATTATGACGGCAAGGTCTTTCACCGCGCAGGGGTTGGTTTCATGGTTCAGGGCGGTTCGGCGGACGGAACAGGGAATTCCGGCGGCTTCCCCTACTGCATTCCCGGGGAATTTGCCAATAACGGCTTCACAGGGAACAAAGATCTGAAGCATACGCCCGGGGTGCTTTCGATGGCGCGCGTGGGCGGAATGAACGATTCGGCATCCTGTCAGTTCTTTATCATGCACGCCGATTACCCCAGTCTGGATGGCGACTACGCCACCTTCGGCAAGGTGTTTGGGGGCATGGACGTGGTGGATCAAATCGCTCAGGGTCAATCTTACGGGATGAATTATATGTTGGTTACGCCCGTGCCGATGAAAAAAGTGACCGTCGAAACCTTTGGCAAGGCCTATGCGGAGCCGGTGACCGTCGCGTCGCCGTTTTAACGGATTGCATATTGACCAGAATGCCGAACGGAGTGACCCTTCGTTCGGCATTCATTTGCGCATTTTATGAGAGCGGGGGAGCGCATGGAATACTCCGACGCCCTGGCCTATATTCACTCGCTGGAGCGCTTCGGCATCCGTCCGGGCCTGGCGCGCGTTCGCGCCCTTTGCACCGCGCTCGGCGAACCGCAGCGACGCGTTCCCTGCATCCACGTGGCTGGAACGAACGGCAAGGGATCCACCTGCGCGATGCTGGCGGGCATTTGTCGTGCTGCGGGTTTGCGCACTGGGCTATACACTTCCCCCTACGTGGTGGATTTTCGCGAACGGATGCAGATTGACGGGGCGATGATTCCCGAAGAAGATTTGGCCCGATGGGTGGAGCGGCTGCGCACACTTGCTGCGGCTTTGCCGGAACCGCCGACGGAGTTTGAGTTCATCACCGCGCTGGGGTTCGCCTGGTTCGCCGAACAGCGCTGCGACGTGGTGGTGCTCGAGGTCGGCTTGGGGGGGCGCTGGGACGCCACAAACCTGATTGATCATCCGCTTTGCAGCGTCATTACGAAGGTTTCGCTGGATCATACACAGGTTCTGGGGGACACATTGGAGAAAATCGCCGCCGAAAAATGCGGCATATTCAAGCCGGGCTGCCTGACCGTCAGCTGCTGCGAACAGGCGCCGGAGGTCTATAACATCGTTCAAGAGACAGCCGCGCGGCTGGGCTGTCCTGTGGAAATCCCCTGCGCTGCGGAGTGCCGGGTGCTTTCGGCGGGGCTGGCGGGCAGCGATGCGCTGCTGGCCGGGCTGCCTGTGCGGGTGCCCTTTGCGGGGGAACACATGTGCCGCAACGCGCTGACGGCGGTCGTCGCCGCGCGCTTGATGCGAAACGCCGGACGCCTCAACCTGCCGGAGGCTGCGATCGCGGCGGGAATCGCCGCTGCGCGACTGCCCGCACGGATGGAAATGCTGTCTGAGAATCCGTTAATCCTGCTCGACGGCGGGCACAATCCCGACGCCGCCCAGGCGCTCGCCGCGTCGATTGACCGCTTTTTATCCGGAAGGCCGCTGCTCCTTCTCTGCGGCATGATGGCCGATAAAGATACCGGGGCGTATCTGGCGCGGCTTGCGCCCCGTGCGGCGCGGTTTATCGCCTGCCGTCCGCCGAATTTACGTGCGCTCTCGGCGGCTGAACTGGCCAAAGAGGCCGCCCCGTTCATTTCGCCGGGCAGTGTCGTTGAAGCCGTCGAAGACCCGCTGGAAGCGCTGCAGGCAGCAAAGCAATGGCAGAGCCGCACGCCGGGCGCGGCTCTGCTGATCTGCGGATCGTTTTATCTGGCGGGGTATTTACGCGCATCAGTCTGACGAGCGACTTTCAAATTATCAGAAAAAACGCCGCCTGGGAAGCTAATTCCCAAGCGGCGCTCATGTTTTGGCTTATTCTTCGCTTGCCGAAGACGCGACAACCGCGTCCTCTTCCGGCTCGGGTTCCCGATCTTCCTGCGCCGCGCTGTCTTCCAACAGAGCGCGGATGGAAAGGCTGACACGCCTCTTGTCGAAGTCGATGCCGACGATCTTGACCGTCACGGTCTGGCCGATCTTCAGCTCGTCCTGCGGTTTTTCAACGCGGCGGTCGGCGATCTGCGAAATGTGGATCAGGCCGTCGACGCCAGGGAGGATGCGGGCAAACGCACCGAAGGCGGTGAAGCTTACGATTTGAGCCTCTGTCGCTGAACCGACCGGGTACTTTTGGCGCAGCACTTCCCAGGGGTTGTCCTCCATCTTGCGGTAGCCGAGGGAAATCTTCTTCTTTTCAGGGTCAAGGGCCTTGATGTAAACATCCAGCTCGTCGCCCACTTTGACCACTTCGGAAGGATCCTTGATGCGGCCCCAGGAAAGCTCAGAGATATGCACCATGCCGTCCAAGCCGCCGATGTCAACGAACGCGCCGTAACTGACCAGGGATTTGACCGTGCCGTGATAGGCCTGGCCGACCTCAGCCTGGCCCCAGAAGGCCTGTTCGGCACCCTTGCGCTCTTCCTGCTGCACGGCGCGGATGGAACCCACGGCGCGACGGCGGGGCTTGTTGACCTCGATCACGCGGAAACGGACGTTTTGGTGGAGCAAGCCGTCGAGTGCCTGGCTGCGGGGCAGGCCGGTGAGGGAGCCGGGGATGAATACGCGCGCGCCGTTGGCGATCACCAGAACGCCGCCCTTGATCACCTCAATGACCTTGCCTTCAAGCACCGTGCCCTCTTCTTCGGAGCGGATGATATCTGTCCAAGCCTTGCCTGCGTCAAAGCGCTTTTTGGAAAGTTGGACGGTACCTTCGGCGTCGTTCGTCTTGAGGATGATTAGGTCAAGCACGTCGCCGAGCTTCAGCTCCTTGGAAGGGTCGGCATTGGGGTCGTTGCTGTATTCGCTCACCGCGACATAACCGGTCTGCTTGCGGCCGATGTCGACCTGAATCTCAGACGGATTGACGGCGGTGACGATCCCTTTCACCTTTTGGTCGCTGTTCATGCTTTTGAGGGATTCTTCCAGCTGTGCGCTGAATTCGTCTTCCTCCGTCGCGGGCGCGTCATCTTCCGCGTCAGCAGCGCTTGCCCTGTCAGGTTCAGCCGCAGGAGCTATATCTGCGGCTGGTTCAGCCGCAGGCGCAACAGGAACGGGATCTTCCGCCTGGGACGCCGCGGCGATTGCCTGGGGTTCCTCCGGCAGCGATTCGTTCACCGGGATGGGTTCGTTGGTCAGTTCGGACATGGTTTTCAGTACCTCCTTTATAGTGCGCGCCGGGGTGGACGCGCCCGCCGTGCAGCCGATGGTGCGGTAAACCTTGAGTTCTTTCGCCAGCGGTAACAACTCTTCATACCCTTCAACGAGGAAGGAAGGGCACAATTCTCCACACACCGACAGCAGTTTTGCCGTATTGGAGCTCAGCCGGTCGCCGATGACAATCATGGCGTCGCAGATGGCCGCAAGTTCGCGCGCCTCTTCTTGCCTGGATTGGGTCGCATTGCATATTGTATCAAATAAAATCGCGTTTGTACAGAGAAATTTCAATTTTTTTATACTTTTTTTCCATTCCTCCGCCTTGAAAGTGGTCTGCGCGACCACCAATATCGGTTGTTTTCGAAATTCGGGCCGGTTTTGCAGCAAAGCTTCCAACTCGCTGTGACTTTCTACCGCAAAGGATTCCCCGGCTGCGTAGCTGCGAATTCCGATCACTTCGGGGTGTTTTGGGTCGCCCATAACGATCAGAGGGGAGCCGGGCGCCGAATGTTCCGCCACGATACGGTGGATTTTGGTGACGAAGGGGCAGGTCGCGTCGCAGCAACGCAGGCCCAGGCGTTTGATCTCCGCTGCGGTCTCTTTTGGCACACCGTGCGCGCGGATGACGACCGTATCGCCCTGCCGCGCCTGCGCGGGCGTGTCGGCCACAACAGCGCCCCGTGCCTTGAGTTCGCCTGTAACCTGCCGGTTGTGGATCAATTCACCCAGCAGGGTGACGGATTCGCCTTGTTCCAGCAGGGCCTGCGTCATCTCGACGGCCCGGCGTACGCCAAAGCAAAACCCGGCGGATTTGGCCAACAATAATGGCATCAGGCATGCCCCTTTTCCCAGAGTTCCCGCACAGCCGCCATAATGATCTCCGTGGCCTGGCGGGATTGGCGTGCGTTGGGGGCTTCGCCCAGGCCCAGTTCGGCAAAGGGGATGATGGGGCCGATGCGCACGGTCAGCCGTGTGCGAAATTTCAAATCGCCCTCGTGATAGAGCGAGCAGGGGAGGATATCGGCCTTCGTTTTGCGGGCGAGCATCGCGACGCCGTGTTTGCCCTCCTGCGGGGTGCCATCCTTGGAACGCTGCCCTTCCGGGAAAATACCGAGGCCGTAGGAGCCTTCCTCCATCGTCGCGACGGCGCAGTCCAGCGCGCTTCGATCAATTTTTTGCCGGTCAATCGGAATGGCATTGCAGTGGGTGAAGAACCAAAAGAGGAGGTTCTTTTCGAACAGCTCCGTCTTGGCGATGAATCGCCAGTGCAGCCCGGTAGCTGCGGCAAAAATCACCGGATCAATGGAGTGCAGGTGATTGCTGCAAAGAATGACGCCGGAGGCGTCTTTTGGCAGATTTTCCTTTCCGACGACCTTGGCATGAAAGAGCGTGGGAAGCAAAAACTTCCCCAACGGCAGCAAAATCGGATAGAGCTTATAGGGTTTGGTTCGTTTATAGTCGAACGGTTTCATTGACGTTTTCCCTCCCGCGCAAATATTTTTATGGTTGCCATTTATGCGATTTTCTCATTAGGAATGATGCGCAGGAAGGCGTCAGCCCGCAATCTCCCGCACCCATCTTACAATGACGCCAACCGTTTCTTCCGGGGTCAGGCCGGTGCTGTCAAGATGCCTGCTATCCGGCGCGGGCGCAAGCGGCGCGATTTCGCGTCCCGCGTCCTGCGCGTCCCGCTGGTTGATTTCGGCAAGCACCTTTTCGTAAGGATCGGTATTGCCCTTGGCTTGCAGTTCCGCGTAACGGCGGCGGGCGCGTTCTTCCGGCGAGGCTGTAAGGAAGATTTTCAGCTGTGCGTCTGGCAGCACCACCGTGCCGATGTCACGCCCGTCCAGTATGCAGTTTTGCCGCGCGGCAATTTCCCGCTGCATGTCCAACAGGTGCTCACGCACCGCGCTTTGCCTGGCGACGGCTGAGACCGCCCGGGAGACCTTTGGGTCGCGAATCTCCTCCGAGACGTCTTCGCCGTTCAAGAAGACATGCTGCACATTCCCCACAAAGCCAAGCTCCAGGCGCAGGGAGGGCAACAGGGTGCGTACGGCGCTCTCATCATCCAGCGGTAGGCCCGCGCGGAGCACGGCCAGCGCAAGGGAACGGTAGAGCGCACCCGTGTCAACATAGATGAAGCCAAGCTTGGCCGCAGCCAGGCGGGCGCAGCTGCTCTTGCCTGCGCCGGAAGGGCCGTCGATGGCGATGTTGATGTAACGGTCTATCATGATGGTACGCCTCCTTTCAAGGTAATGATGTAACGGCTGCGTTGGCCCCAGCCAGCGCACCGGTCGAAAATGCAATCTGCAAATTGTATCCCCCTGTATAGGCGTCTACATCCAGCAGTTCCCCGGCGAAAAAGAGACCGGGCAGCCGCCTTGATTCCATGGTGGCGGGGTTGACTTCATCGACAGCGACGCCGCCGGAGGTAACGATGGCCTCCTCAATGGGGCGAAAGCCGTTGACCGTCAGGGTGAAGCATTTAAGCAGCTCGGCCAGGGCGCGGCGTTGTTCCCGGGTGACCTGGTTGGCGCGCAGTCCCGCCGGGATTCCGCTGCGCTGCACGACTACCGGCACAAGGCTCTTGGGCAGCAGGCCATTCAGGGCGTTGATGAAATTGCGGTTCGTGTTTTCTTCAAAGTCCCGCAAGATACGCCGGTCGAGCTGTTCGGGGGAAAGCGCGGGCTTGAGATCAAGCCGGAGAGTATACCGGCCCGGCACCATGGGGCGCATGTGGGCGCTTGCGCTGAGCACCGTCGGGCCTGAGACGCCGAAGTGGGTGAAGAGCAGTTCGCCGAAATCCCGGAAGACTGCTTTGCAGGCCGTGTTGTCCCAGACCTCCAGCGCCGTGTTGCGTAGGCTCAGACCCATCAGGCGCGAGCAAAAGCCCTCATGGCATTCCAGCGGGACGAGCGACGGCGCGGGCGGTATGACGCGGTGCCCCGCCTCTGCGGCAAGAATATACCCATCGCCGGTGGAGCCGGTTTTGGGGTAAGAACAGCCGCCGGTCGCCAGAATCACTGACTCGGCTGGGATTTCGAGGCCATCCTCCGTGCGAATACCCGCAGCCCGGCCCTGTTTCACCAGTAAATTAGTCGCTCGGCCGCGCAAAATTCCTGCCGAAAATTGCTCGGCAACGGCAAATCGATAGAGCGCGTCGGCCACGTCGTGCGCGTTGTCGCTTTCGGGAAAAACCCGGCGGCCCCGCTCGATTTTCAGCGGCACGCCCAAATCCTCAAGCAGCGCCATGGTGTCGCCAGGGGTAAAGCGCGAAAAAGCGCCGTAAAGAAAGCGCCCGTTGACCGGTACGCTGGCGATCAGCTCGTCCAGCGCGGGGGTGCTGTTGGTGACATTACAGCGCCCTTTGCCGGTGATGCGCAATTTCATGCCTGCCCGCTCGTTGCGCTCCAGCAGGGTGACCCGCGCGCCTGCACGGGCCGCAAAGCCCGCTGCGACCATGCCCGCCGCACCCGCGCCGACCACCAATACATGCCGCCCGCTCAAATCATGTCCTCCGACTCCGCGAGTTCAGAGGAGTCGTAAATCTCATACTTGGTCCAAACTTGCTCCAGGGAATGCAGCGTGTCATAGACGTGATCCCCCTGACTGCGGGCGCAGGCGGCCAGCAGCGCGTTGAGCAGGCTCAGCGGGGCTACGAGGGAATCCACGAAGGCGACAGCGTCGCACGAAGCCACAAGCACCAGCTGCGCCAATTCAGCGATTGGGGAGCGCATGCTGTCCGTTAACGCTATGGCACAGGCACCCCGGTCGCGGGCAAAGCGCAGGGCGGTGATCGTCCGCTTGGAATAGCGGGGGAAGCTGATGGCGATGCAGACGTCTTTTTCGCCGATGCGCAGCAGCTGCTCATAGATTTGGCTGGCGCTGAACGCATCCACATATACCACACCCGGGTGGAGGATGTTCAAGTAGAGGGCCAGAAAATTCGCCAGCGATGCAGAAGAACGCGTGCCCTGGATATAGATATGTTCAGCGTTGTTGATCGCCTCCACCGCGCCGCGAAAAGCTTCGCGGGAGGTCTGCTCCATCGTGCGGCGAATCATCTCCGCGTCCGAACTCATCGCGTTTTCGAGGATTCTGTCGTCGCTCAGCCGCACGTTTGAAACATGCATGCGCTGAACGCTCGTCAGCCTGCTGCGAATCATATCTTGCAAGTAACGCTGCAAATCGGGGTAGCCTTTATAGCCGTTTTCGGCCGCGAAACGCACGACGGTCGATTCACTGACGCCTACGGTTGCCCCCAGCGTGGCTGCCGTCATAAACGCCGCCTTGTCGTATTCTTGCAGGATGTAATCCGCAATCTTCTTGTGCCCCTTTGAAAGTTGGGGGTAATTCTGCTCAATTTGACTGAGAAACGAAGGTCTGCCCATCGCGGGGGACACCCCTTCCATTTTATTAATATATTTATTCTAACCGCTGGCGCATAAAAATGCAAGAACTTTTTTTGGGCCTGCAAAACCCTGAAAATGGGAGCGATCCTTCGTTTTCATTAGAAGAATTACATATATAATAAGAACAAAACATATTAATATCATGGTAAATTAATAAAAATAATTCACTTTTTTCTTGTTTTCACTTGACAGCACTTTTTATGTGCGTTATATTATATGGGAAGGAATCTCTTGCACAGAAAGGGAAAGGTGTTTGCATGAAACGGATAAATTGTACACGCACTTCCAAAGGATTCAGGCGAGTTTTGAGCATTCTGGTAGCGCTGACCATGCTCTTGCCAGGGCTGAGCCTGTTGACGGGCGCAACCATCACCGTGACTTCCCCAACCCCCGCCATGGTTGCCAAAAGAACGGTAACGCAATTTAACGTGCCGGAGGTGATTTATCTTGCTGCGGCAGACAATCCCAGCGCTTTCAAGTACTATGTCAACCACGCATACGGAGGAGCCTATGACACGACCTATGCAACCTCCGGAAAAATCCACTTTTACGCCGGCGCTGGCGTAACAGCGACAAGCCCGCAGATTCGCTACACCGTTTCGGCCGGTTCCGCCCCCAGCATCACGATTGCCGGAAGCGCTGTGGGGCAAAACACCTGGGTCAATATTACCAACAATAACGGCGGCGTATCCGCAGCCATTACGGGGGGTAATCTGGGCATCAGCCAGGGCAGCGGGGCCTATATTCATTGGGACATCCGTTATGAAAACGAGTTGGGTATTTACATGTACTCACACGCGGTAACCTATGTTTATGCCATTACACTGCAGACGGGGGGCATGATGTCCGGGTGGGACACCTCTGGTGACGGCCAGTATTTTTATGCTTGGATGGGCGGTGTACACCTTTATGAGGGCGGAAACTCAACATCCAAGTTTACGCAAGGTTCAGAGATCACGAGTGCCAATGCGGCAAGGACGGCTTCCAACCCGGTGTGGCTGGCGGAAAACGGAAAAGCCACTGCAGGAAACGGTTACTACGAGGGCTATACCCCCCGGACCACTTGGCTGGGATACGGCAGTTCAGGATGGGGGGATTTTCAAAATTACGGCAACAACGTTTTGCCTCATTACTGGCCGGCAACTGCAAATGGCGGCGTTTACCGTTCGATATCGCCAACGGCCTGGCACGTGCATGATTCCGATTGCAGCATGTACGCGGATATTGCCGGCAGTAACGTCAACAATTTGGGCTTGATGACGCTGTTTGTGGATAAGGCTTATAGCACCGGCAACTGGAATAAACTTCCTTACTTCATGGGCGGCGTAATGATGCCCTATTTTTACTCCTCCGGTACAGTGCGGGTGGTGAATATGGCTGAAGGCAGAGATGTGAATTACAATAAAGCAGACTCAAGCATCATCCGCCTGCCTGAAAACCCAAATCTCTCAGCGGGAACAGCGGGCACCTGGTATAACCATAACGGGTTCAAAAACACAGACGTTGACCTGCGAGGCGATGGCCGCGCCTGGATTGACCGCTTTACTGGTACGATCCCCTCTACTTCCAGCACCATTGTTATGACCACCCATGTTTACGCAGGCAGCGGCGCAAAAGAAGGGTTTTACAATTATCGGTTCCGCTATGTGATTGTTGACAAGACCAATCTGCGCACAAGATATATGAGTAACATTCGAAATTTTGTGGCGGAAGACGCATATGTTGCCACGGAGGTCAGCGATCATCAGACGCGCCTGCGCCAGGCGGGGGAAGTTCTGACAAAGCTGAATTACAGCAGCGCCGATGCGGGCAATATGACCACCGTTAACAACGATATCACGGCAAAGTATAACAATCTGACCACTGATTCCAGCAGTAGTGTCGTTACAAAACGTTATGACGCCATCAGCGTTGCAATGGAATACTGCGTCAATATGTCAGACCCATACAACAGTGGCGCGGTGATGAACAAAACCCAATCGATCTTCAGCGACAGCCAAAGCGGCCAAAAGACTTATACGGCGGGCGACACCGTAACCATTAACCTGGAACGATACCCCGGGTGGTGGTACGCAAGAGCGGCGGAGAATGGCAATGGCAGCGACTTTTGGGCAAGCGCAAGCCACGGTACCGCAACGTACACGCTGACTCCGTCCGATCCGAATTTTGCCGGCAGCATCGTCCTCTCCGGTGTCCACAGCGGCGGGCTTATTGTCGTGCCTTTCGTGAACCCGATGACCTTCAAGTTCGATGTTTATGACGGCCTTTCGGGCGGGCTGCCCACCAGCGGGGCGGGCGCATACAAAAACACCTTGGGCACAAGGGCGTTTAAGAACAGCGTTTCAATTGGGCCCGGGCGTTTTGACTGCGCGTTGAGCGACAATTATGTCACCACGACCGATTTACGCTCAGCTTACAACGCAACACCTGCGGGTTATTATCTCAGCCATTATGAGGTGCTAAATGCGAGTGGTTGTAGCTGGCTGAACACAAACACAGACGGCACTGCGGCGACCTCAACCCAACAGACAGTTGCCGCCGCATCAATCGCTTCCGGTAAGGCGGCGGTTTGCACCAATGTTACGCAGACCGTACAGCTTGTGGCGCGGTATAAGCGCATTCCGTTCCAGGTCAAGTTCAACGCTTATAACACTACCGGCGGCACGATGCCCAACCAGATTTTCGAGGTCGGGGTTGCGGAAAATCTCAACAACAACACGTATATTCGAACGAACTATATGTTTGCTGGCTGGGCGACCAGTACTGCGCGATCTGACGCCGGAACCGTCGACTACCTCAACCAAGCCTCTTACAGCCAGTCGTCGGCAACCTACAATCAAGTGTTTAACCTGTATCCCGTTTGGACGCCGTACTATATAGTTCATTTCAAGGGCGCAGGCGGCATCATCCCCGGGGTTGAAGAAAACCCGGCCCTCGTAGTTTGGGGCGTTGGGAAAAAAGGAAACGACCCCTTCACGTTTACCGAAAATTGGGATGAAGCGACCGGCTTCAAAACAGAGTGGCCTCAGATGTATAAGACCGGCTATACGCACATCGGCTGGTCGAAAGATCAGGACGCGACGGCGCAGAACGGCGGCGGGTCGGCTTACCTCGGGCTGTCATTCAGCAAAACGGTGGCGCAGCTTGCCGCTGATTCAGGGGCGGTTCCCGGTGCAACCATCTCCATTTACGCGCGCTGGCGGGCGAACACCTACAAGGCGCAATATAACGCGAACGCGCCGAGCGGCTCGACTGCGACGGGTACGATGGCAAACTCGAACCACGTCTATGACGACACAAGCACGCTGACGACCAACGCTTTCGC
>JAVBOZ010000099.1:0-16265 GCA_031549985.1 Oscillospiraceae bacterium
CTTTTCCACTTTCATGTATTTTTCATTTGTGCCCTATTGCACTGTTATTATTATATGGTATAATTGCGTCAACGGAGCGGAGGAGGGCACATAATGACATTTCATATATTGATCGTGGACGACGAGCGGGCGATCCGGGAGGGCTTTGCTGAATATGCGGAATTCCTCGGACATAAAGTGACCCAGGCGGCGGATGGGATGCAGGCCATTGACCTCTGCCGGAAGCAGGATTTTGACGTGCTGGTGCTTGACATCATGATGCCGCGCATGGACGGTTTCACCGCTTGCAAGGAGATACGGCGCGAAAAAGATATCCCTGTCCTGATGCTCTCGGCACGGGGTGAGGAATATGACAAGATTCATGGCTTTGACCTTGGAATTGACGATTACCTGACCAAGCCGTTCTCGCCAAGGGAATTGCTGGCAAGGCTCAACGTGATCGTCAGCCGACGCAAAGCCGCAGCTCAGAACCCAGCGGCGGCCGAAAAGGAATGCTACCGCTTCGGCGGCCTTGTGATCGACATGAGTGCGCGGACGGTTGAGGCCGACGGGCACCGCCTGGAACTGACGCCCAAGGAATACGAGCTGCTGTTCTATCTGGTACGCAACCGCGGTATCGCCCTGAGCCGCGAAAAATTGCTTTCCGCCGTCTGGGGCTACGATTTTTTTGGGGAAGACGCCACCGTCAACACCCATATCAAGATGCTGCGGGCGCATTTGGGCGCGTATGAGCGCCACATCGTAACAATCAGAGGGGTGGGGTATCGCTTTGATTCGGAACCTGAAGGCGCGGCTGAATGAGCTGCGGCTCAACCGCAGGAGTCTTGCCGTAAAAAGCTGGTTTTATCTGACCGGCTTTTCGGCGTTTATCCTGCTGATTCTCTGGCTGTTGCAGTTCGCGTTTTATAAGCCTTTCTATGAAGCCATGCGCCTGCACGACATCCGCCGGACCGGGCGCGAAATTGCGCAGGAATATGAGGAGAGCGACAATTCGCTCCGGGAGATCTGGGAAAGCGCCTTCCGTCAAAACCTGCGCGTCCTGCTGCTGGATAGTGCGACGAATATCATTTTCAACTTCGACGGCTTCGGCACACCTTTTGATTCGCGAGTCGGCGGGCAGTTGGACGAGCCGGAGATGCTGCAGGATTTTGCCAAGAGCGGAGAGCACGAGACCTCGCTGATTCTTTGGGGCAGGGGCAGCGCGCCGGGCCGGGCGATCTACCTCGCCCGGATGGATTCCGGCGACAGCGAGCGTTATCTCTACGTCGCCAGCCCCATACCGGCGACCGACGCCACGGTACGCGTGTTGGCCACGCAATTTGTGCTGATTACGTTTATTTTGCTGTTGCTTTCGGCCTTTGTGGCGGTGCTGCTTTCCCGCAGGATCGCGCGCCCCATTCTCGCGCTGCGGGAATCCGCAAAGGGTTTGGCCAGGGGGAAATTCCGTGCAGCCCCCTCCAGGCACGACTACGCCGAGATCACCGAGCTTTCGCGGGATTTGGAGCGCGTGACGCAGGAGCTTGCGAAGGCCGAGCGTTACCAGCGGGAGCTGGTGGCCAATGTCTCGCACGACCTGAAGACGCCGCTGACGATCATCCGGTTTTACGCCGAGCTGCTGCGCGATGTTTCCGGCAATGATCCGGAAAAGCGCGATGCCCACTGCGAGAAGATCATCGATGAATCCGACCGGCTGACCGGCATGGTCAACGAGATGCTGGAGCTGACCAAACTGGGGCGGCAGGCTGAAGAAGAAAGCGACAGCCCCCTCGACCTCAGCGCGCTGCTGCTTGAGACCTGCGGGCGGTTCAGCGCTCTTGCCGAAAAAGAGGGTTACCGGTTCGAATGCGCCGTCACGCCGGATATCTGGGTCAACGGGCTTTCGGAGCTGCTGGGGCGCGCGCTCTATAACCTTGTGGCCAACGCGGTCAATTACACAGGCGACGACAAGCTGGTGATTTTGCGGCTCTTCCCCCTGCCGCCCGCCAACGAAAACAGCGCCCCTCGTGTGCGCGTCGAGATCCACGACACCGGCGAGGGAATCCCGCAGGAGGATCTGCGCAACATCTGGGAGCGCTATTATAAGAGCAGCCAAGCCCACCGGCGCGGCGTAGTGGGAACCGGCCTTGGTCTTTCGATCGTCCAAAACGCCCTCGAGCGCCACGGCGCGGTCTATGGCGTTACCAGCGCGCTTGGGCAGGGGAGTACGTTTTGGTTTGAGTTGCCCAGGCGGGTTGACGGGTGAAGGTTACCCTAACATCGATAGCGAGAGCGCGATGGTGAACTGTGCGCCATAATACAAAATATAATTCAGAGCGTAATCCACCGGGCGATCCTTGCCCTTGCAAAAAAAAGTCTGGCTGAGGACGAGGTCTGAAAGCAGGAAGGCTGCCCCGCCGATCCCCATCAGCAGCGCCTGCCTTGCCCTGCCCGCGGCGTAGCAGGCGAACATGGCCCCGACCAAGAAGGTCAGAAAAGAACCGTAAAAGACGGAGATCACCTTAAAACGGCCATATTTCATCTTCAAAGGTTTTGCGATCAGCAGGCAGCCCGCGCCGGCCGCCAACGCCGCTGCAGCGCCGGGCAGCAGGCTCCGCCAGCCGGGGGCATAGGTCACGAGCATGCCGGTCAGGAAGAAGCTGTGCCCGGCAATGAACGAGAGAAAGCCCGCGAAGGTGTATGTATCCTTGTGTTGGGGATACATATCTTTCTGATCCAGAAAAACATCACCCAACAGCCCGAAAACCAGCCCGATGAAAAGGGCGGCGGAAAGCGGCAGGTTCGCCTGGCCGCCGCTCGCGAGAATTCCCGCCGCCGCCGTCAGAAGAAAGAGTACGCTGATACTCACCTTAAAAAAGAGGCCGGGCAGCAGCCGTTTCTTGGAACGCAGAAAAATATAGGGAACCAGCAGAACCGCTCCCAGCGCCGTGAATAAAATCGCGGGCATCGTCATCGTAAAAAACCCCCACCGTAAAAATTGCGCCGATTTCTGTAAGGATAGCTGTCGCTATTATAACATGATAATGAAGGAAATGCAATTGTTGAATCTCAGGCTAAAACGGTGTGGAGATAGGGTAATTCAACTTGCAATTTGCAAATTGCGCAAAGATTGCAAAAAACCCTTGCCTTTTTGGTAAAGCCGTGTTATACTATATGTGATGATGAATTGCTGGGACAGAAACTGAGATGAAGTTGAGAGTGGGCATAGCCCGCTCTTTGTTTTGTGCCGAGTTTTTTGTGCCAGAAGGGGAGGAAGCCGATGGCGGAGACCGTGCCGAACAGCGGCAATATCGCGCAGCGTGTGCGCAGCCTGGCCCAGCCGTATGCCGATGCACTTGGGCTGCGGCTCTGGGACGTTCGCTTTCTCAAAGAGGGCGTCAATTGGTATTTGCGCCTTTGGATCGATAAATCCGGTGGTGTGGGGTTGGAGGACTGCGAGGCGATGAGCCGCGCCATCGACACCCCGCTGGACGAAGCCGATTTTATACAGCAGTTTTATTTTCTTGAGGTCTGTTCGCCCGGCATCGAGCGGGAACTGACGCGCGAAGAGCATTTTGCGCAATACATTGGCAGCCGGGTGCGTGTGCGGCCGCAGCGGCCGATCGAGGGCCAGCGCGAGTTCTTTGCCGCGCTTCTCGCCTTTGAGGCGGGGAACATCACCCTGGGGCTGGAAGACGGCGGCGAGCTTGTGATCGGCAAGAAGGAGTGCTCAAGCGTTCGGCTTGCGGAAGCGGCACAGGACGAAGTTGCTGACGAGGTTGAAGAAGACGAATCCTGTTAAGCGCAAATAAGCGCAGATATGATAGATTTGAAAGGATGATTTGCGACATGGTTAACCCCGAATTTTTTGAGGCGCTCCGCCTTTTGGCGAAGGAGAAAGGCATTGCTTTGGATGCTCTATACGACGGCATCCAGCGGGCCATTGTGACGGCCGTGCGCGGCGACTACAACAACAAGGATGTTGTGTTTTGCGAGATCCTGCCCGATACGAAGGAAATGAAGGTTTACGTCCGTAAGACAGTGGTCAGCGAGCTGGCCGACCCGGATACCGATATGCTCCCCGAAGAGGCGGAACAGCATAAGCCCGGCGCGCAGCTCGGCGACATCATTGAGATAGAGTTGGATACCAAGGAAGTCAGCCGCATCGCAGCCGAGAAGGGCAAGCATGTGCTGCGGCAGGGCCTGCGAGAGGCGGAGCACGGCAAGCTGCGCGAGGAGTTTCAGAGCCGCGAGCAGGAGATCGTCACCGTCAAGGTGCAGCGGGTGGAACCGAACGGCGACGCCGTGGTTGAGATTGGCAGGGTGGAGGAATTCCTTCCGCTGGCCGAACAGGTGCCGGGCGAGAAGATCAATCCCGGCGACCTGATTAAAGTTTACGTTGCGGATATCAAGGGGCTTGACCGCAAATACCCCCGCGCCACGATTTCGCGGGTGCACCCGGGGCTGGTCAAACGCCTGTTTGAACTGGAAGTGCCGGAAATCAAGGAAGGCCTGGTGGAAGTCAAGGCCGTGGCACGGGAGGCCGGTTCCCGCAGCAAGGTGGCCGTGGCCAGCAGCGACCCTGAGGTCGATCCCGTCGGCGCCTGCATCGGTTCGCGCGGCTTTCGCGTAGAGCGGATCGTTGACATCCTGGGCGGCGAGAAGATCGACGTCGTAAAATATAGCGAAGACCCGGCGGAGTTCGTGGCCGCAGCCCTTGCCCCGGCGGAGGTCATCAGCGTGACGGTCATTGAGGGCGACGAGCATACCTGCCGCATTGTCGTGCCGGATTCCAAGCTCTCGCTTGCCATCGGCAATAAGGGGCAGAACGCCCGCTTGGCCGCTCGGCTGACCACCTGGAAGATCGACATCAAATCTGACGCTCCCGCAGCCGCCGCGGCACCCGCCGCTGTGGCGGAGCCGCAAAGCCCGGCGGAAGAATAATGCGGAGGAATGGCTATGACTACCCCTCTGACGCCCAGAAAAGTACCCATGCGCAAGTGCCTGGGCTGCAATGAGATGAAGCCCAAGCGTGAACTGATTCGTGCTGTTCGTTCCCCTTCAGGAGAGGTCGCGCTGGACCGAACCGGCAAGGCGCAGGGCAGGGGAGCCTACCTTTGCCCCGATCCTGAATGCCTGCGCAAGGCCCGGAAGAAAAAAGGGCTGGAACGCGCTTTTGCCTGCGCGGTGCCGCCGGAAATTTACGAACGCATGGAAGCGGAGATGAAGGTTGATGCGGGATGAGACCAAGGTGCTCTCGCTGCTGGGGATTTGCCGCAAGGCGTCGCTGGCGGGGTTTGGGCACGACGCGGCCAAGACGGCTCTGCGCGAACACCGGGCACGGCTTTGTCTGTTGACAGAGGGCGCGTCCCAACGGCTGCGGGAGGAATTCCGCACCCTGGCGGGCGAGGCAAAGGTGCCGCTGCTGGAGCTGCCTTTGACGGCGGCACAGGTTCGGCAGGCAGCCCAAGTACCCGCCGCAGTGCTTACGATAAATGAAGCGGGCCTTGCGCGGAAGATCGCCTTCTGCGCTGAAGATAATGAGTAACACCCCAACGAATGCCAACGCAAGCGGCGAAATCGCCGAGGTGAGCACCGCTGGAACAGGCAAGCGAAACGGACAATGCCAAACGGCTTGCCCACCGAAAATACGGCGTAAGCCGCCGAAAGGGATGACTGTATGCTGGAAAAAATCAGGATCAAAGAGGTGGCCGCTCAGTTGAGCGTCACCAACAAGGAGATTGTGGAGCTGCTGGGCAAGTATTTTGACGGCCCGCGGAACCTCAATTCCATCCTGCAAGAGGCGGAGTTGGATGTGATCTTTGAGCATTACACTCGCGCTCGCGCGGTGCAGAGCTTCGACAGCTACTTTGCGACGGCGGCTGAGCGCGCCCCCAAGCCGAAGCCCGCACCCGCAGCGCCGCCTGTGGAACAGGGGCAGGCGAAGCCTGCCGAAGCGCAAAAGCCCGCCGAGGAGGCCAAGGGAGCGGGGCAGCCCACACAGCCCGCGAAGACCCTGAAGCCCCCAGCCCGGCCTGAATCGCCCGCCAGAAAGCCCGAAAGGCCGGGCGATCAGCGCGGCAGGACGCAGCCTCAGACGCAGACGCAGAGCCAGCAGCACAAGGGCAAGCCGACCAGCGCCGAGCGTGAGGCCAGCGCAGCCCTTGCCGCCGCAGCGCGCAGGCAGGCAAACCCCGGCGCGCCGCAGTCCGGTGCGCAGCAGCCGTTGCCCAAGAAAAAGAAGCCGGAGGGCGTGGCGACTACACCGCAATCGCGCACCAAGGGCGAGGCGCGTACGGTGGATACCCGTACGGGCAACGTCAATCTTGATAAATACAACGAGCGCTATGAGCAGATCGCGCCCGGGCAGCAGCAAAACACAAAGCGTACCGATACCCAGACAAATAAGCAGAAGCTGAAGCAAAAGTCGCAGCAATATCGCAGGCAGGGCATGCGTTCTTCTCGCAGGGAGACCGAGGCCGAGCGCCTGCGGCGCATCGCCGCCGAGCGCGCGCGCAAGCCGCAGCTGGTGATCCGCGTGGGGGAAGAAATCGTGGTCAGCGAACTGGCTATGCTGCTTAAGCGCACCGCCACGGAAGTGATCCAAAAGTTGTTTGGTTCCTTCGGCGTCATGGCTTCTATCAACGACACCATTGATTACGACACGGCTGAGCTGGTGGCGACGGAACTGGGCGCGAAGGTCGAGCGCGAAGTGATTGTGACGATCGAAGACCGCATCATTGACGACAGCGTCGACGCGGATGAAGCCCTGACCCCCCGCGACCCGGTTGTGGTCGTAATGGGCCACGTCGACCATGGCAAGACCTCTCTGTTGGACGCCATCCGCGACACCGCCGTGACGGAGACCGAAGCGGGCGGTATCACCCAGCACATCGGTGCCTGCAGGGTGGACTGCAAGGGCAAGAAGATTACATTCCTGGATACTCCCGGCCACGCGGCGTTTACCGCCATGCGCGCCCGGGGCGCCCAGGCGACGGATATTGCGATTCTTGTTGTGGCGGCCGACGACGGCATTATGCCGCAGACGGTGGAAGCCATCAACCACGCCAAGGCGGCTGGGGTCGCCATCGTGGTGGCGATCAACAAAATGGATAAGCCCGCCGCGAATCCGGATCAGATCCGCCAGCAGCTGACGGAATATGAGCTGGTGGACGAAGCCTGGGGCGGCGACACGATCTGCGTACCCGTTTCCGCAAAAACCCGTGAGGGCCTGGAACAGTTGCTTGAATCCTTACTCTTGGTGGCCGAGATGCGCGAGCTGCGCGCCAACCCCAACCGCGCCGCGCGCGGCGTGGTCATAGAGGCCAGGCTGGATAAAACCCGCGGGCCCATCGCCACGCTGCTTGTGCAGAACGGCACGCTCAAGGCGAGCGACATCATTGTCGCGGGCGAGAGTGTGGGCCGCGTACGCGTCATGACGGACGACAAGGGCAAGGCAATTACTGAGGCCGGCCCGAGCGTGCCGGTTGAGATCATGGGCATGGCCGAAGCCCCGCACGCGGGCGACACCTTCGACGCAGTCTCTGACGAACGCTTGGCGCGCACACTGGTCGAACAGCGCAAGCACAGCGCCAAGGAAGAGATATTCAAGCTCAATGAACGCGTGACGCTTGAAAACCTTTTTGATTCCCTCAAGGAGGGCGAGTTGAAGGATCTGAACATCATCGTTAAGGCGGACGTGCAAGGTTCCGCTGAAGCGGTAAAACAGAACCTGCTCAAGTTGAGCAACGAGGAAGTCCGTGTGCGCGTGATTCACTCCGGCGTGGGGGCGGTCAGCGAAAGCGACGTGATGTTGGCGGCGGCTTCCGGCGCGATCATCATTGGCTTCAACGTCGGTTCAGATCCCATGGCAGCCTCCAACGCCGAGCGCGACGGGGTGCAGCTGCGCACCTACCGTGTAATTTATAGCATGATCGACGATGTGCAGGCCGCCGTCAGGGGCATGCTTGCGCCGAAATACCGCGAGGCGGCCATAGGCCGCGCTGAAGTGCGTCAGGTTGTCAAGATTTCCTCCGTCGGCAATGTGGCCGGGAGCTATATTCTTGACGGCAAAGCGATCCGGGGCGCGAAGCTCCGCGTGCTGCGCGACGGCAAGATCATCGCCGAGGACGAAATCGCCTCCCTGCGTCGCTTCAAGGATGACGTCAAGGAAGTCAACAGCGGCTATGAATGTGGTATCAACCTGAGCAAATACGCGGATTTCCGCGAAGGCGATGTCTTTGAGATGTACGTGATGGAGGAATACAGGGACTGAGCGTAAGCTATTTGCGAAAATTATCCGACAGGAGGGCGCTATGCCTGGTTATCACATTGACCGCGTGGCGGAGGATGTCAAGCGCGAGCTGGTTGCCCTGCTGCGTGAGATGAAAGACCCGCGTGTTCAGGGCAAACTGCTTACCTTGGTGCGCGTCGCCCTGAGTGGCGACGGTTCCAGCGCGAAGGTCTACGTCAGCGCGATGGAGGGCAAGCCCGCAGCGGTGGAGGCAGTAAAGGGCCTGCAGGGTGCGCAGGGCTATCTGCGCGGTGAACTGAGTCGGCGACTCCGGCTGCGCAAGGCACCCGAGCTGCGCTTTGTGGCCGATGACTCGATTGAGACTGGGACACAGATCATCCGGTTGATGGAAGGTCTGGCTGGGGAGCAGGGGAAAGCCGATGAAGTTGATTGACACGCAACAGGCCGCGCATCGTTTGAAAGCGGCGCACGCGCTCCGCGTTTTGGCCCATAGCCATCCGGACGGCGACACCCTGGGCTGCGCCTTTGCGCTGGCCTGGGCGGCGCACCGGTTGGGGAAGGATGTCTGCGTACTTTGCGAAGACCCAACGCCGCCCATGTTTGCCTTTATGAGCGAGGGCTTGCCTCAGCGGGAACGGGAGGACGGCCTGCTTGTTTGCGTGGATGTGGCGGATGAGCATCTGCTGGGGGAGCGGCTGGGAAAAAGATTCGGCGGGCAGATTGCCCTGAGTATTGATCACCACGCGGCCAATCGCCTTTTTGCTGCAGAGACTTGCGCCTATCCCACGGCGGCCGCCACAGCGGAGATTGTCAGCGATATCATCGATCTTTTGGGCGTTTTGATGGATCAGACCATCGCCGCTTGCCTTTACGCGGGCATTTCGACCGATACAGGCTGCTTCCGCTATTCCAATACAACCGCGCGCAGTCACCGTTACGCCGCGCGGTATATGGATCTGGGTGTGCCGACCGAGACATTAGACAGGGCTTTTTTTGAGACCAAGACCAAGACCTACGCCGCGCTGGAGCGCATGGCGTTTGAGGGCCTTCGTTTTTATTGCGACGAGCGCGTGGCGATGATTGTCGTCACGCAGGAAATGTTCCGCAAAAGCGGATCAAACGAGGACGAGTTCATTCAGCTCGTGCCGCAGACGCGGCAGATCGAGGGCGTTCTGGTGGGCGTATCGTTCCGGGAACGGGAGGACGGCACGTTCAAGATTTCACTTCGCAGTCACGCGCCGGTGGACGCTTCGGAAATCTGCGCGAAGATGGGCGGCGGCGGCCACGCCAGGGCAGCCGGCTGCGCCAGCGGAAAACCGCTGGAAGAGGCGGTCGCGGAAGTAATCGGGCATATCACCACTGCGTTGCCGACTGAAAAATAGCCTTGAGGCGAGGGTGTTATGGAAGCAAAACGAGATCTTTTCATCTGCGCAACCTATTGGCACGCACTAATTGCAACCATCAAGGCTTTTTCAGCTGTTAAAAAGCCGGATGTGCTTCTGACCGACGAAAGCCTGGATGCCCAAAAGCTGGCCTTTGCGCTTTCAGAAAGTGGCCTGTTTGATAGTGTAACTGTTTTTCCAGAACGTGCAGCAAAGATATATTCCGATTGGCGTATACCATATGTATCCCATGGAACTGAGCTAGATCTCACGCAGTTACCGTTAAAACGTCTGCTGGCGGATCATTTCATTATAAAAAAATGTGCGAAACACTTCCAGTTTCAAAATTACATAACTCGTTCGTATCGCGATATTTATGCCTTCAATGACGCAGTTATCCTAACTGCTTATATGCGCAGTCGTCGGATCGCTTACCGCATTCTTGAGGACGGCGTAGATCATTATAAGCGGCTGTTTTATTACCTGAATTTTTCCTATGAAAAGACGCTGCGCGAGAAGCTGCTTGCGCCGCTGTTTGAGATTCATTATGGCCACGGGAAGTCAAGGTACCAAAAGAGCGTGGAAGTCAACGATGCGCAGGGCATTGTACCAATTCCCCCGCATAAGGTTTGTGTGCTGAACAAAGCGGAGTTGTATGCTGGATTAGCGCCTGATTTAAAGAGGGTCATCACACGGATTTTTACAACCGGATATGATTTTTCGATACCTGACGGCAAAGACTGTGCCTTGTTACTCACACAGCCTTTTGCAGTAGATTATAGGTTGAGCAGTCTGGGGCTACAGATGCGGCTTTTTCGTGAGTTGGTGCAGACGCATTGCCAAGGGCTGACTGTGATTATTAAGCCCCATCCGCGGGACGTGGCTGAAGAGGAATATCGCAAAGCCTTTGCCGGGGAAGATGTGGTGGTGATGGCAAAGAATATTCCCGTTGAGGTGCTGATGTTTATGGAGGGTGTCCGGTTTCGAAAGGTGGTCTCAACATCGCCTTCCATCACGCAGCTAAACTATGAGGGGGAGATGGTTGTTTTGGACAATGCATGGTTTGATGACTGGAAGAGACGAAACATAATTGAATGAAGGGTGTGAGTGGCATGTCAATAAAGGCTTTGGTAGCGGTTCGTTCAGGGTCTCTGAGAGTAGAGAACAAAAACATTCGCCCCTTTGCCGGAAGTACTTTGTTGGAGGTGAAATTGGCACAACTGAAGCGACTGCCATCGTTAGATGGGGTTATTGTGAACTCAAACGATGAGTTTATGTTGGATATTGCGATGCGTTACGGCTGCGAGGCGGTGAAGCGAGAGCAGTACTATGCATCCAACAGTGTTTCTATGAGCGAGGTTTACCGCAACATGGCACAAAACTGTGACGCGGATGTGATTGTCTATGCAAACTGCACAAATCCGTTGTTGCGGGATGAAACTTTGGAAAAGGCAATTGCCTGCTACAACCAAGCCGATTTTGCCTATGATTCACTCAATTCCGGCCACTTGATAAAGGAATTTCTTTTTCGAAACAATAGACCGATCAATTATGATCTCTTAAACCAACCAAGAAGTCAGGATTTGCCGGATATCTATGCGTTGAATTTTGCGTTTAATATCCTGAAGCGGGAGAGCATGGTTGAAAACATGAACGTTGTCGGCAAAAAGCCCTTTATCTTTCCTGTTGAGCAGACAGAAGCGACGGATATTGACAACATGATTGACTTCGAGTTTGCCGAATTTATGTTTGCAAGGCAGATTTAGTATTATACAGCTGCGCGCCCGCACCGCCAACGAAGGCCGTGCGGGCGCGTTTTCTTGATTTTTTTGCTAGATGACCTGCGTTGCGCCACTTGCGTCGGCCCTGTAGCTCGCCTCAACGATTTTCGTCATCAGCAGCGCGTCCTCCAGGCCAAGGCCCTCAGGTGCAGGGGAACGCGTCAGGCAGGCGTCCACGAACTGCCGCAGCGGGGAGGGCTTCGCCTCGGGCATTTCCTCGCGTGTGACCAGCCGCAGGCCCTCGCCTTCGCAGGCCAGATTTTGCTTGAGTTCTCCGCCGCGCATGAAGACGGCCCCGCCCGTGCCATAGACCTCAAGCAAATCCGGAACGCCGTTGGTGAGGAAGCCGGTCTCCATCGTGCCGAGTACGCCCTCCGGGAATTCCGCCAAGGCGATGGCGTTTTCGTCAGAAGAAGTGCCCATGGGATTGTTCATCAGCGCAGTCAGGCGCGTCGGTACACCGAATAGCCAGGCAAGAATATATACCGGGTGCGCACCCAGATCCATCAGCGCACCGCCGCCCGTCATGGCGGTGTCAAACCAATAATCGGGGAGCCAGTGGTCGCAGACACCGCCGTGGCTCCGGCGGAACCGCGCCGCCGTGACCTTGCCAAGTGCGCCGCTGTCAATCAGTCCTTTGATGTAGAGCGATTCGGGATTGCCCTTGCAGGGCAGAGATACGGTGAAGGTGACTCCGCTTTCGCGGATCGTCCGGCAGAGGTCCTCGCCTTCCGCTACGCCTGGGGTCAGGAGCTTTTCGGTGAAAATGTGCTTTCCTGCGGCTGCCGCTTTGGCCAGCAGCGCGGCGTGCATGGTGGTGGGCGCACCGCAGAGGACGGCGTCAACGTCTTCCCGGGCAAGGAAAGCGTCGTAGTCGGCCACAAACGCGGCGTTTAGCTTGTCGGCCCATTCCTGCCCTCGGGCGGGCTGTTCGTCCCAGACAGCGGTGATTTGCGTCTCTTCCCAGCTCGTGATATCCCTGGCGTAGCCCGGCGTATGCACGTGCCAAAAGCTGATGATTCCAATGCGTAGCATAGACAATGTTCCTCCCCTGATGTTTTGGTTGCAGAAAAAATGATAGCACAAAATGAGGTTGCGGTCAAGGGGATGTGGCAATTCCGTAACCTGTTGCGAGTCACCCTCTTTTGCCCTGGCGCATACCATGGAATAGTTTGGTATTTTTATGCGCAGGGGAGGCGAAACCATGGCACTGAAGGCAGCGAGCAGGCTGCTGCTACAGCAGGCTTTGTGCAGTACACCGGTAATCCTGCCGGTGGATCCGGAGCTGGTAGCTTTCATGGGATATGATGGATCAAACTTTTGTAACAGCCCGGGCGACCCGACCTCAGCATATATGCTTGACGCGGATGGAGGGCCCAACGACCAGTTTTACTATTTTCCCGCAACAATCAACGGCGAGACGCGCTGGTCTTTTTGTCTTGATCACGGCAGAGCAGGGCCGCAGGGCGAATTTGGGAACATACCGCCGGAAGTCGCGATGCCCGGTACCACGCAGCAGCAACAGCTGGCGGTCGCTTTTATTGCCGCCAACGCCCCCACCGGCGGCACGGATCAGGAAGCGGCTACGGAGCTTTTTACCCTGTTGGGCGTTGACCCCACGGGCCTGAATGCCTACGATGCCTTCGCCGTCGGCCAGGCTGCCGTGTGGGTGGTACTGGGGCAGATTCCCCAGTCACAGCCCACTTTCAACCTTTGCAACGGAGCCGCAAACCCAAAAGGCCCCCGCTTGATTGCCGCGCTCAGCCAGCTGGTATTCCTGGCGCAGTCCTTTGGTGCCGGGAACACCAACATCTGCGGCAGCCCAACGGGGCCGACCGGCGTGACCGGCAGCGCCTCCGGCAGCTTACCCGCCGGGCGCTGTTGTGGTGCCTGTGCCCCCAGCGGCATCGGCGCGGTTCCGGTAGGGAACCAGATAGGCACCATCCAGACCTGTATCACCAGTACGCCGAATACGAGCATGAGCGATCTTTACCTTGTTTTTGTTGGCTGCGCTTATGACCTGCGCGAAATCTGCGGCCGCGTGTTGGCTGGGCCGTTTATGCTGCAATCTTCTAACGACAGCGACACGGGTACGCTGCCAGCAATCTCCGCGCTGCCCTGTCTGGGTTGTGATCCCGTCGCCTTCTCGTTCGCCGATTTTTGCGGCGCACCCATTGACGCCCCCGGAGTTGGCCAGGAGTTTTACTTGTTGATCCGGCCCCCATGCACGACTTTTTGTTTTGATCTCGTTGCAAACATGACGGGGATCGCAGACGCGATTTACTTTTTTCGCAATAGTCTTGACCCTGAAGGCGATCAGCCCGTGGGCCTCGCCGTGCCTGTGGAACGAGATTTGGAGACACACATCCATGTCTGCATCACGCTCGACCAGTTCCCCGAAGCAGTGCCCGCCTCACCCGCTTTTCCGAACTGGCTGGAGCATATCCTGATCAACAACAATAATAACAATAACAACAACCAGAGCAGCAACACCAGTGTCAGCAACAATAATAATAACAGCAACAATAACAACAGCTTTATGCAGGGACTGCTCAGTGGGCTGATGTTTGGCGGCGGCGGCGCAGGGGGCTTCCCACCCGGCTTCCCGCCATTCCCACCGACTCCGCCCTATCCACCCTATCCTCCTTATCCACCGGGGCCGCCGTTCCCACCATTCCCGCCTTATCCACCGGGGCCGCCGTTCCCGCCCTATCCTCCCTATCCACCGGGGCCACCATTTCCATCCTATCCGCCCTATCCGCCGGGGCCGCCCTTCCCGCCTTATCCGCCCTTCCCGCCGCAGGAGCCGCCCATCCCGCCGATTCCACCGATTCCGCCCATCCCGCCGATTCCTCCGATCCCTCCCATGCCGCCGGAGCCGCCCAGTCCTCCCATAGTATACATACCGCCCATTCCCCCCCAACCGTCCGCACCCGAGCTGCCGCAGGTCTATAACCCGGTGACAGTGGTCGTCCCGCCCGGCGCCTGCCCCCCCCAGCCGCCTCCGCCCTGGCAGCCGCAGAACCAGACGACATATGTTCAGCAGCAATCCTATCTGCCACCGTTCCCGCCGCAATTCCCCGCCGAGCCGCCGTTGCTGCCCGAGAATTCCAGCGCCCCGCGCCCGAATTTCTGGGAAGGCGAATATCAGGGCTGGGAATACCCAGGCTGGATGCAATAGAGATACATAAAGGATAAACCCCGGCGCGTGAGTTACACGCGACGGGGTTTGCTGCATATCAAAACGGGTCGGGATTGCTTGTTACTGTTCGTTGTCGCCGGTCTTGTTCATCACAGCGAGCGGGTCAGCAACTTTGCCGTTGACGGTGATCTCCAGATGCAGGTGGATCCCTTCCAGTATCTCGCTGGGGATTTGCGCGATGACGCCGATGGACTCCCCCTGCTCAATCATCTGCCCTTCTTTAGGCGTGCTGTTTTCAGAAAGCCCGCAGTATTTCGCGATGATGCCGTTGCCGTGGTCGACGGTCAGCACGACGCCCCAGAGCGGGTCTTTGCCAACCTCCAGCACGGCGCCTTTCTGAATTGCGACGACCTCATCGTCGGCGGCGCCGATGAAATCCACGCCGTTATGCACCCGCCAGTCGCCCATGGTCTTTGATTTTACCATCTCCCCGGCGCTGTAGTCCTTGCTGACCTTTGTGCCAAAGGGGAGCTCAAAGCTGCCGGTATAGGGCATGCGCTCTTTTTGCGCGGCGGGCGGGGCGGTGGTAGCCCCGGCGTCCAGCGGTTCGCGGGGGTCGGCGACGTTGGTGACGGGGTTATCCACCCTGGCCTCGGTGGGTTCGGTGAGCGGCGCGCGGGTGACGTAATCCGCCCAGTCGATGGTGGGGGCCGTAATAACGGCGTCGCTGGGTGCGCCATAACCGACTGAGTTCAGGCTGTTGCTGACCGCGCCCCATACCCCGACGCCGGCGGCGATAATCGCCAGGGCGACGGCGGCATAAAAACCGCCGCCCTTGGGGAAGCGGAAGCGTTTGCTTTCTTTTTCAATGATCATATGACAAGCATCCTTTCGTCAGGTAAATTCGCTGCTTGTCAATAGTTTGGGCATGCAGACGGACGGTTATACCAGTCGCCGTATTTCTTTTTGGGGAGGATTGAGTGACAACCACCGATTGGAATCCGCTCAACACAGCCGCTCTTGCGCGGCGGGATGAAATAGGGTAAACTGAACGTATCATAAAGCAAAGGAGGGCGCGAAATGCTGAGCATTCGTCTGGCACAAAACATTCGGAGGCTGCGGCTCGAGCAGGGACTTACGCAGGAGGAATTGGCCGAACGCTTTGGCGTGACCGGGCAGGCGGTGAGCCGATGGGAGCGCGAGGAGTGCTATCCGGACATCACACTGCTGCCGGGGCTGGCAAACTTATTTGGCGTGACGCTGGATAAGCTGATGGGTATGGAGGAACTGTGTGGCCGGGAACAGCTGCAAGTGGTCTATGCCCGCGCGAACGAGCTTATCGGCAGGAGGCGCATACCGAGGCAGCGCAATTACAGGAGCAGGCGCTACAGGTGTTCCCGAACGAATACGGTCTTATGGCGGGCGCAGCGCAGGCGCTAGCGCTGGCTGGCGGCGAAGAAAACATCGCACGGGCCGTACGTCTAACCGAATGCGCGCTGGCGGGCGATATGCGCGAAAAACCACGCGCCACCGCTCGGGCGGCGCTGTGCTTCATGTACCGCATGGCGGGCGAGCCGGAAAAGGCCCGCCAGCTTGCGCGCAATTTGCCGCATGTGTGGGAAAGCCGCGAAATCTTGCTGTCCGCGTTTCTCGACCCGCCGGAACGCGCGGCCTACAGGCATGAAAGTTTGCCCAGACTCCAAAGATTCATCCAGGCGACGGCGGAGGGC
>JAVBOZ010000082.1:0-30150 GCA_031549985.1 Oscillospiraceae bacterium
ACAGGGTATCGCCTTTTTTGACGGTATGTAGGAGCGCGGAATCTGTGGTCGGCGGCAGGGGCGTTGGCTTCGCGGGCGCATCGCCATAATCCAGCCAGTCAAGTTCGCCCCAGGCATCCCACGAACCCTTGGCCAGCACAGTTTCGACCACGCCGTAGTTAAAGCCTTTCGCTTCAATCACGCGCCCGGCCCCGGCGTAAACCCCAACATGGCGCGTGCCAATGAAAACGAGCAACCCCGGCTGTTCGAGGATGCTCGCAATAGAACCTTTGGTTTTGCAGCAGGCTTTGAGGCCACCGGCGCTCTTGTCGTATTTTTCAATGTACTTTGCCGGGGTTGTGGGATCGGCCTGCATCCAGTATGATTTGACTAGCCCCGCACAGTCGTAGACGCGGGGCGCGTTCAGCTGATTTGCTTTGGCATAGGCTACCCGCGCCGCCGACCAGAATTCCGGGTATTGGCGGCGTTTGTAGTCGGCCAATTCCACCGTAGGCCGCTGGCCGTAGCAGCCATACCAATACGGTAAGTTCAGTTGCGCCCGTGCATGGGCCACAAGGCCCGCAGGAGTTTTTCTCATTTCATTCACACCTTTCGCATTAATACCAAATTGTAAATGCCCCGGCAATTCCCGCGCCGCCATTGCCGCCCGCAAACCACAAATATCTCCCCCCGGCGCCGCCTGCTCCCGGGCCTCCGCCCGCATCGCCATCCGAGCCAAGGCCGCCATTGTTTTCGCCGCCGCGCCCAAGCGTTGAACTGCCGCCAGCGCCGCCGTAGCCGGTTGAAGAGGATGCACCGCTCTGGCTCCAGGCAATCGTTCCGCCTTCGGGCGCGTAATCTGTGAATGAAATTGAACTGCCGCCGCTGCTGCGCGTCCTGCCGCCGCCGTGACCTCCGGCGGCTGAGGCAATGACGATACCGTCCGCTGTAGACGTTACAGCAGGCACGGTGCCGCCAGCAATATCATCGGAACTTTGCCCATTGCCGCCGTCCTGACCTGGGTTTGCCGTGCAAAAAAATGTGCCGCAAGTGACGGATGACGCGGCATTCTGTCCGCCGACAACGACAGTTGCATAGCCGTTTTCCGGCAGGCGTATGCAGCAAACACGCGTTGCCGCGCCGCTGCCGCCCCGGCCCGAATAAGAGCCGTTCGCGTTGCCGCCGCGCCCGCCGCCGCCGACCAAGCGGATCATGAGGTAGCGCGCGCCGCGCGCGTAGGCATAGTCAGTGGTTGGCGTGTCATTGGGACCTTTCGCGATTTGCGTTCCGGTTCCGGGGGTCGCCGATGTGCTAACTCGTACGCCGTAAAGCGGGTCACGGTGGATGTAATAAGTACCGGCGGCGGGCTGGTGATACAACTGCGTGTGCGTTCGCGGGCGGTGTCCGGTCTTGCACAGCTTGATTTGCGCCCCGCCGACATTGAAGCCGGTGGTTACGGTTTCGCCGCTGTACAGATATCCGACCGTTGGCGCGATTAGCTTGTAGTTGAAGTTAATCATGGGGAGTTGCGTTGCCCCGCCATTGAGCAACAACAAACCGTTTGTTGTTGCGAGCGGCGATGGCTGACGCGTATCGCTATACATGCCATATTCTACGGCTTCAAATAATCGGGTGTCCGTCATGTTTTGTTGTCCGATGTATGCCACAAAAACCCCCTCCTTTAGCTCAACGGCACCTTGATAACATTGACGTCCAGCGTGATGTCCTTGTGCTGGCCGCTCAAAAGCTGGTTGATATACGCCACGGCCTGCGTAAGATTCATCCCGGCAAGAGGGCCGGTCGTGGGCGGGGTGTAACCCAGATCGCCTGCGGGGCCTTGCGGGCCAGTTGCGCCAACATCACCCTTGTCACCTTTCGGCCCAGGAGGGCCTGCTGCGCCAGTCGCGCCTGTGTTGCCCTGCGGACCTGCTGGGCCAGTGTCGCCGATGTCACCCTTATCGCCTTTTTCCCCAGGAGGGCCGGGGGTCAGACTGATATTTGAGATGGTCTGGTTCACACGCATCCATAGCCCTGAAAGCGCTCGTTGCAAACCCTGCTCATTTAGATACTTTGCCATAGAGGACACCTCCTCACGGGCTTAACGAGGCAATCATGGCGTCAATTTCGCTGTTGGTGATGGGTACAAGATTGCTCTCGTTGAAATATCCTGCAAGAGAAATATCCACCGAACCAAAGCGTTCCCACTTGCCGCCCACAGCCACCCACTCTTCCATTGAATTGCCTTCCGGGCCGCTGGATGGGGCGAGGTAAATCTTGTTGGGATTCGCGCTTGCGGCAGGCGGCAAGGTTTCCACCACCACGAAAATACCGGTGTCGAGAGTTGCCATGGCGGCATCAATCAGCGCGCTCACCTGAGCAGCAGTCTGGAAGCCGCTGGCCGTCAGCGCCGCCGAAATTGCTGCCGACACCTGGAGGGCCGTCTGATAGGCCGCGTCGTTCGTCCACGCAGACACAGCGGTGGGTTTGCCCGTCAAGTTCGCCCATGTACCGTCGAACTGATTCAGGATCATCTGCTTGAGGTCATTCGTGAGGTCGTTGGCGCTGAGGCCCTTGCCCGGTTCACTGCGCACAAACATGAGCAATAATTTGCTTAAAAGATATAATAAGCCATTGTCATCAAGTCTTTTTGCCATAGTAAAACCATCCCTTCTACACCAGCGCGGCAAGCGCCTGGTTGATCAAATCGTTGATTTCGAGGTTCGTCAGAGGCTCCGTTACCAGAACCTCGCCATGATACATTAACTCCCCGGCTAGATCGCCGAGTTCTTCCAAAACGGTCATGTTGCCGTGGCGGTGCATGGCTTCGAGCAAATCTGTAAGGGTTTTCGGCTCGGGTAAATAGTCCAAGCAAATGCCGTCCGTAAGCGACTTCGAGAACACCACTGGCTCCGAAATTGCCGTACGGTCTATGAACAAAGTACCCTCGGCGTCCCCATAACACTCCAGTTGTACCCGCAGCACCCAGCATTGCGTGAGTCGTTGCCAAAGCACAATATGCGCCTTGCCATCGCGGATAAAGCAATCACCGGAATCGCCGGGGAGGATGATCGGCGATAGCACCAGTTCATCATCGCATGAAAAAAGCGCCACGCAGAAGACGATCTCCGGCAGGCGCTCTTTGGGCAGGGGAACTACCAGTTGCACCATACGGTGGTCACCGCGTTGTCCGCCGTGTTGAAAATAATTCGGGCTGTCACGCATTTTCAGGTTGATGGTTTTCAAGCGGTCTCCTCCTTTTTCTCCGGCTCCAGCAGCTGTTGCAAGGCCTGCTCCGCGCCGAGGATGGCGTTAAGCTGGGCCAGGGTCTGCTCCTTTTGCTGGGCGAGTTCGGTGAGTTTTGCTTGGATGCGTTCGGTCATGGGGATCACCGACTTTCATTTTTATGGTGAAAACTAATGGATTCGTTGTAGGTTGATGTGGTTGAAATTACGTGTTTTTGGCTTGACATCAGGGCAATAATCTGCTAAGCTTGAAACAGAAAAACTGATAGCATACCTTTAAGGAGAAGACTTTTGATCACATTTAATTTGAATGAGATATACGATCTTTCAACATGCATATATCAGGTGTCGAGAGTTCCTGATGGGCTTCCTTCGAGGATTCTGGTTGTTGGACGCACAAAAGAATTTATAAAATATGTGTTGGTCGATGATCATGGTCAGGCGCTGGATTGCTCAGAAAAAAAAGCGGCAATAGGGGTTAATAAAGACGGTATAGAGTATGTCAGTATCAAATACGTCAATGGTTACTATTGCCGTGCAGACAATTTCAGGTATTATATCAAACCATTTTAATCGCCATTAGATGTGGCAATCATAGTTTTTATCGCCCCGTTATTTGACGGGGCGGTTTTCCAGCGCGGCGATCTTCGCCGCCAACTCTTGCAGCCCCCGCCAGCAGACGGAAGTCATGGCATATAAATTGACGCCCCGGCCATCCTCGGCCAGGACGCAGTCCGGGGGCGGGTCGTAGCCCTTGCCGATCACAAAGCCCAGCACCTGCGGTGCGGTTCCCCCTCCCTCCGGTCGTGTCGGCATACGCCGAGTTTCGCTGTTCTCTATCTTGGCATGTGCGATGTCTGCGGAAGCTTTTTCGGCTGGTGCGGCGGCGGCCCTACTTTCTATGGGCGGCACTCTATAGCGGTACTGGTAAAGTCGGGCGTTTTCGACGATAGCGAGCGCACTGCCCGCATCCTGTATATCTTCTTTTTGTTCCGCAACGGAACTATTGTTGATGCCGCTGGAACTGACATAAGCGCGCTCGGTGCTTCCAATAAAAAATCGAACATAGGTTGCGCCGTACACATTCGCCGGATATACACTGCGAAGCCCATAGTTGTATCTGACGTTGCCGCCGCTAATGTCAACCACCTCATAGCCGTTGATCATGTAGGCCTGGCTGTCCTGATAGGCATGGAAGCGATTGCCGTACACCGTGCCGGAAAAGCTGGGGCTGCTGGGCAGTGCGGTGGAGTTTGGCCAGGGCGGGTTCGTTACGCTGAGGTTCGTGCAGCTGACCGTACCGGACACACTCAAACCGCCGCTGTGGAAATAGCCGCGCTCGGTGCTGCCGGTTTGAAGCGATACGTATGATGAGCCTCTTAGCGTCAGATGGCTGCTGGAACCGGAAGATACCAGATTGTAGGCAATCAGATTATTGCAGGTTACAGTGTCGAAGGTTGGGCTTACCGGGAGCGATGGCCAAGGCGGGTTTGTAACGCTGAGATTTGTGCAGCTGACCGTGCCGTTGATGCTCAATGTCCCGCCATTGATGGCCAACCCGCCGCTGTGAAAATACCCGCGCTCAGTTCCACCGGTGCGCATGGAAATATACGATGCGCCGTTCAGCATCAAATGGCTGTTGCCGCCCGATGTGATCAGGTTGTTGAACGTGGCATCGGCATTGACGGTCAGGGGGCAATGCACCCAAAGCCGGTTGCTGTTGCTCTCGAACTCCAGCGCTATTTTCAGGCTGTCAACGGTTGCAACATAAGTCGTGACGCTGCCCAGCGCGTCCGTGATGGTGAACCGCACATGGTAGGCGGTAAGGGAGGAAAAGGAGCCGCCGAAGATTTTATCTGTAGACTGTGCGATAGTCGTTTCAGTGGAGTAGTTGCTACTGCCTGTCGTTTTCCATGCGAAGGTCGCGGATGCGCCGTTCTTCCCGCCCACGGAAGCGAAAGCGTATGTGACCCTCGCCTTCATATACGTGCCGAGGTTATCTACCAACCCAGCGGCGGTGGTGCGGTCAACTTTCTGTGCTGATACCCCCGGCACACTGTATGGCTCTACCGTATAGGTGATGCCGGTCGAGGTCGCCGTCCTTCCCCGGCTGTCCACGGCGACGACCGTCAGCGTTTTGGCCCCGGCTGTGAACGGCCCCAGGTTGGCGATGGAAGTGCCTGTGGCAGTGCAATAGGAATTGGTGTCGGTGTAGATGCGATACTGGCTGATGGTAGCACCGCCTGTGCCGGATGCCGCCGCCCATGACACGTTCATCCGGCTCTTGTTCTGCACATAAATACCCCAGTTTGACGGCACTCCGTTATCCACGCGAACGAGAGACACCCCGGTGGGCGCGGTAGGCATATAGCTCGCCGGGACGGTTACGGTACAATAGGTGCTGATTTCACCGACCAGACTCGTGTTGTTGTTATTCGCGGGTGTGCCAGTGATCGTGACCGTCGCCGAGCTCAGGAAGGGCATGGCGTTCAGCAGGGACAGCGGTGGTGTCCACGAAAATGAACTGCTCGTAACCGTGCCGATGCTGTAGGTCTGCCCGGCGACAGCCACTTTCGTATTGATCAGGCGGCTGGCGGTGATGGAATACGCAATGCTGACCGTGAACGCGTTCGTGCCGTTGATCTCCCGCGAGGATGGCGAAACGGATATTGTTGTGTATAAGGCCATGTTTTGCGCCCCCCAATTGTTCATTGTGCATTGTCATTGTTAATTTTCACGCGCTCCCCACCCATGCTAAAATCAGGTTGTCGTTGGACTGCGAAGTCCACATCCATTTGCCGATACGCAGCTGGTTGAGTATTTGTGCGTCGGTGATCCACAGCTTTTGGTTGCTGACGTAGGCAATGGGACTGCCGTTTTCGAGGAAAGCCAGCCGCCCGTTGTCAAGCTGGGCTGTGAAGGCGTTGCCGACGCGCCCCAATTCAATCAAAGCGCCTTGAAATCGAATGTACTCCTCCAGCAGGCTCTGGTTGCCGGTCAATTCGCCGGTGAGCGCGTCGATCTCCTGCTTCGTTGAAAAGAAGCGGAAGTCCACGCTGTCGCTGAGTTGCTGGATATATGTGGCGAGATAATCCCCGGAGGCGTATTGTGACGCAACGGCCATCATAATAGCGTTGGCGGTTTGTTCAATCGCGGTGGTGGTCTCCACGCCAAGCACCCTGATTTCCTCTTTGATGCCCGCGAGGGTGCTGCCCATCTTGGATTTCGCGCCGCCCACGGTGATCGTCTTATATTTCTCCTCGAGCGTGTCATAAACGGTTTTTATGACTTTCGCGCTCACGTTCACGCCTAAATCAGTATGTCGGACAGTGATGGTATCGCAGAGTGCCACGCGCTCCAAGTCCGCGAATTCCGCATACTCTGGGGATTGCCAGAGGTTGATGAAATCAACCTCTAGCGAGATATCCGGCAGACCGATGTTGTTGGCGTTGAGCCAGGCCTGCGCCACATTGCGCAGCGAAGAAATCGTAATGTCCTGCCGCTCCAGTTCCTGCGAAAAATCCTTCATGAACATGCGCTCCGGCATGTCGGCGGGATGCGGCACCTGCAACACCTTTTCAGGCAGCGTAATTTTCAGCCCCTCCTCCAGCACGGCGAAGGGGTAAAGCCCGGTGTAAGTGCCCTCGGTGGAAATGCTGGCTTTGAGCGCCTGCAGATTCTTGGCGTACTCAATCTTCACGCCCCGATCAGTACCCCGTGCCTGGTGCAGACGGACAACTTTGTTATCGAACTCATATTCCCCGCCGTACACGTCCAGAATGCTCCCGCGCACCCCGCCGAAGGCGGCGCGGGCCGATACCGCGCTGACGGAATAATTGTTGACGGCGGTATTATCCGTCCAGGCGGTGAAGCCATGGGGCGCAGACAGGGCCTCGTTAGCCGCCGCGAGCACCGCGTTCATGGCCTGCTGGCAGGAAAGGTCTAACTGCTGCACCGACTGCACTGGGTAGGCCGCCAGCAAATACGAGATATGCTCGGCCTGCACAATAGCCCGGCCCGTCATGGATTTCTCTACGCTGTAGACCCGGAACAGCTGGTCGCTGCTACTTTCTGAAGGCTTGGCCTTGATGAAGCAGTCGTTCTCGATCAAGGGATATTGCTCCGAGGCCGTGGGGATTTCTATGTATAGCTCAAAAGCCCCGTTGCGCTCCTCGGTGATTTCGCAGATTGTGGCATCGGAGAGCCATGTAATTAGAGCCGCGCTATCAGGGGCGTATAGCTTGGGAGTCATAAAAATCCCTCGTTCTAAAAAATAGTTGACAGAAACTTCTTGCTATGCTATGATTGAATAGTAATAGTTCTCGTAGCTATTCGTGTGAAGCAGGCCCTTGGAGTGTTTCTCCCGGAGAGCCTGTGTGCGTTGTGTGGCGCGTAAGCGTTAATGCCGAACAAGTGGCCATCCAAAAAAATCTATGGCAGAATCTAGGAGGTGTGACTTTCTCACGGAAAGGGCTAAGGCCCGCAAGTTGTCACTAAGTAAATCAGGGCATTGTTTACTTAGACCAACAAAAACTACATTCAAATGTAGTTTGCGGGAGCTATGCACTTTGTGAGGTTGTCATCCTTTTTCTGACGTGAGGATATAAGCCTTGGTGTGGAGCTCCCAACCAAGGCTTTTTATTTTTATTTTGGAAAGGAGGGTTGAGGATGCCCAAGGAAGTGTTTTATCTCGGCATTGCCGTAATCGTTGGAACCGTTGCTATATACGCCATTCATGAAAAAGCGTCGGTCACGATGGGCTACAATGGCGGCTGGCTGAAAGTCAATTAATCATAAGGCTAGATACTCCACCACCTCGGAAAAATTTTGATATTCGTAACGCTGCCGGTCACGGAAACCGTATGCAGTAACTGCCAGAACTGGGGCCACTGGTCGATGTCGATCATCTCCCGCGTTCCATCGGATTTGTAGCGGCAGGAGATCATAGCCTCGCTGTCGATCACGGCAGACGGCCACTGGTATTCGCCGTCCAGTTTTGGCGGCATCACCAGCCCGGTAAAAACTATGATCTGTCCTTCCAAATTGATGGTAACAGTGCCGCTGCCTACGATCTCAATCCTGGGTGCGGCGGCGGTGGCTCCATAAGGCCGTTCAATATTAATACTGCCCGCGCCGCTGCGTTGAACCACAGCGACGCGGTTGTAATATCTCTGCGGCTTGCAGTCAAACGTCACTTTGAAGCGAACCAAACGGTTGGCAATGACTTCTTCCATAGATATCTGCGAAGAGCACACCGCCAGCCGTTCGAAATCCACCCAGCCGTCGCGCAGCAGCTGGTAACCCCGCCAAGGGGTGAAGCCAGCCGTGTTTTGCTGGCCCATCGTGAGCAGGCGACCAAGGTCGCGCAGGGCGTTATACTTCGTGACGGCGCATTCGTAAGACACAGTCACATTTTTGTATGAACCATAGTCCACCAGCACATCGCCGTTCCTGCCAGGGACATGGATTTTCTCAACATCCCGCTCCGGCAATCCGTAAATATTTTTGCGCTCAATCAACAGACCGGGGATGTTGGCGGTACTCATGCCCGCAAACTCGAAATAGCTCATGTCAACAGCCCCTTTCTGCGGATTTCACCCGCCATAATCGTGGACAGTTCGTCAGCCAGCTGCCTCAAGTCCTGCACAGAATTGTTGACAAAAGTACCGATGTGCAGAACGAGGGAGAAACCTCCGATGCCTTGACCGGTAAAGCTTCCGTTCATCGCGCCTCTGATGTTTGTATCAATATCAAAGTTGGTCGGCACCGCGTTCTGCATATCTTTGGACACGTTCTTCATGGCCTGCTCAAATCCCTCACCCAAACCGAAGGCGAGGTTTGCGCCGATTTCATCGCGGAAAACGGTCGAGGGGCTTTGGATGCCCAACACGGATTTGACAGCGTCGGTGATTAGGTGGCCCAGACCGCGAATTTTTTCAACGAGCCAGTCCTTCATATTCGAGATGCCGTTCCACAGGCCCCTGAGCAAATTGCCGCCGATGTCCGCGAAAAGGGTAGAGGGGCTGCGAATGCCGAAAAACTCCAGAACGGAATTCCACAGAGATTTGCATACTTCACCCACGCCTTTTAGCAGTTCCGGCACGGCTTTGCCAATGCCCTCCAGCAGACCCATGAGCAATTGCCAGCCCGCTTCAATCAGCTGCGGCAACGCACCGAGCAAGCCGCTGAGAATACCCTTGATAATTTCGGGCAGTGCCTCAACAATGGTAACGATGATTTCGGGCAAAGCGCCGATTATAGCTGTCAGCAGTGTTATTCCCGCTTCAATAATGAGGGGGAGATTATCCAGCAAACCGGAAATAATGCTGTCTATTATAATAGGAAGTGCCTCGACAATGGCCTGTATGATGTCCGGCAGGGCTTCCACCAGAGAAGTCAGCAAGGCGATCCCGGCTTCGATGATCTGGGGAATGGCCTCCATCACAAACGTTATAATGCCGTCGATGATAGCCGGAAGCGCCGCGATCAACTGCGGGAGCGAATCCAAAATGCCTTGTGCCAGGCCGAGAATCAGCTGCAGCGCGGCATCCAGCAGCAGCGGCAAATTATCGATTAATCCCTGCACGATTGTCGTTACAGCTTCCACTGCGGCGGGGATTAAATCCGGAAGGGCGTCGGCGATGCCCTGCACCAGCGCGGTCACCAGCTGCACAGCGGCATCAATGAGCAGTGGGAGATTTTCGATAAGCGCGCCGACGATGGTCATGACCGCCTCCACGGCGGCGGGGATCAGTTCGGGCAGGAGCGTCAAAATCGTGGTCAGCACCTGCGAGAACAACTCTGTAATCGTGGACAATAGCGATGGCAATAGGTCCCCGACCGCTTTCAATATGCCGTCGAGGGCGGCGGGTAGTGCCTTGACGATGTTCGCGATCACAGGCGTTATATTTTTCAGGACATTCTGAAACGCCTCCACCACGTTGCCGATCAGTAGGCCGATGTCGGCGTTGGCATCGCCCAGGCCCGCCATGAGGTTGCCGATGGACGACTGCATCCCCGCAATGGAGCCGCTGATGGTTTCCGTGGCCTCCTTCGCGGTCGTGCCGGTGATGCCCATTTCCGTCTGGATCACGTGGATCGCCTCGGCGACATCGGCGTACGAGGAGATGTCGTACTTGATGCCGGAGAACTTCTCGGCGTCGGCCAGCAGGCGCTCCATCTCCGTTTTCGTGCCGCCGTAGCCCAGCGTCAGGTTGTCGAGCATCGTGTAGTTTTGCTTGGCGAAGCCCTGATAGGCGCTCTGGATCGTGGAGATGTCCGAACCCATTTTGTTGGCGTTGTCGGCCATGTCGGTGATCGCCATGTCAGCGACTTGGGCGGCTTTCTCCGTGTCGCCGCCGAGGGATTGGATCAGGCTCGCGGAAAAGCCCGTGACCGTTTCCATGTACTCGTTGGCCGACATCCCCGCTGTCTTAAACGCGTTTGCGGCATAGCCCTGCACCGTATCAGCTGCCTCGACGAACAGCGTTTCCACGCCGCCGACCAGCTGCTCATAATCGGCGTAGGCTGCAATGACCTCTTTGCCGAGTTTGACGGCGGCGGCACCGGCAGCCAAAGCAACCGCGCCCATCGCCGTGCCGATGCCCTTGAGAACCCCGCCGAACTTCTCGAATTTGCCGCCTGCGTCGTCGGCTTCTTTGGCGGCGTCCTTGATTTCGTCGCCCATGTCCTCGGCGTCCTCGGCGGTGTCGTCCATTTCCTCCGATGTCCCTCGGAGCCGGGCCTCCAACTTATCCCGCAGCGCATCGCCCAGAGCTTTGACATTGTTTTCGCCGGTCACGGTGTCTTTGGCGAATTCGACGATGCTGCCGCCCATGCTCTTTGCGCCATCAACCACACCACGGGCCGTGTCAACAATGCCCTCCTTGACGGATTCCACCGACTGCGTGACGTTGCCCTTGAGCAACGCGCCGAGATCGGCGAAACTGGCGTGGGCACGTTTTGTGCCGCCTTCAAGCTCTCCCTGGGAATCTCCGACGGCTTTGGATTCCCTGGCGTAACCGGCAAGCAAATCGTTGTTGCTCTTGAGCTCGCGCTCCATGCCGATCAATTCGGCCTGAGCCTTGTTGAGCTTGATTTGCCATTCCTGGGTGCGGCGGTCGTTCTCCCCAAAAGAAGAAGCGGCGTTTTCCAACGCCGCCCGAAGGGTCGTTATTTTGTCCCGCTGGGCCTCGACCTCTTTGTTAAGGGTCACGTTCCGGGCTGTGACCGCCTGCATGGATTTATCGTTTTTGTCAAACTCCGCTGTGACCAGCTGCATTTCGCTGCCCAGGACTTTAAACGCCTGGTTGATGTCGCGCAGGGCAGCCTTGAAATCCTTTTCGCCTTCGAGAGCCAGGCGGAGGCCGAAATCGTTTGCTATAGTGGTCACCTCCGATCCGTTGAAAAAATTTGTTGAAAGTATGGACAAGGTCGCTTCCCTATGGTAAAATACTCACGGAGGATGCGCCATGAAAAAGGTAAGTGCTAAGCACCCAGACGACGTTGAAGAGAAGTTTAAAGATTGGTTAAAAAGGCACAAAGTAGCTGCGTGGATTGTAGCTGTTTTTATTGTGCTTTCTTCCGTCCTTGGGCTACTGGCAGACTGGTTTGGAGTGTTTGATCGTTTCAATGACGGCGATTCAAAAGCAGCTACATCGTTGATTACCATAAATGAAGCTACTACCTCTATTACAGCATCTGTCCCAACAACCACATCTTTATACGACTCAGTTGAGCAAGCGCTGAGAGAAAAACTGGAGGCAGCAACTGACAAGAAAATTGGCTGGTTTGATTGCTATGATTATGACGGAGACGGAGTAAGAGAAGCATTTGCGATTGTCGGGGTTGAGCGTTCTACGGAGTTTGTGCCGATTGCAGATAAACATTTTGGAACACAACATTGTGGTCTTTACAGCAGTCCCGAACAGGAGGGAGACTTGTGGTATATAAGTACACAGGGGTTGACACGATTGAGAAGAATGATTGAAGGATACAATAGCTATCATTGGGAGCCCAAAAAGGTGAATGTAGGATCTAATACAATTCTTGTGCTGTGTGAAAATAAAGGCAACTTAAATCTGGAATATTTCTGGTCAGTCGAGAATGGAGAAGCAGTTTTTCATGACTACATCTCGGGAAAAGGAGAGTTTTTTGATTCTGATGGACACTCAGAGTTCGTTCTTTCTGTTTGCACAGACGAGGACATCGGAGAGTTAAGCGACCGCAATCCAGACGGCAACCCATTTACAAAAAAATGGTATTGGTTCTATTGGGATGCATCTGAAAAAATGATTAAGGAACATGGTGGGATTGAGATAACTCAGCAGCAATTTCTAAAGTACACTGGCGCACAAAAAATCATAAAGGCGATACGCTCGGAAGGGTATCGGATAGTTAACATATTTTACAGAGATAATCATTTATTTAATGTCAACTATGTGGATTCAAGAGGGGTATTTGGAAATGTGGCACTAGTGTACTCTATGGATTTTGAGATGGGCGATAATAAGATGATCTATTTGAAGAATTACTTTGACTCAGACACGCCAATTGGTTGGGAATATGATTCTTATGCCTATGATTTTTGCGAAAAGTTCTCGGAAGCCGCCAATAGAGGTATCTATAAGAAAAGCCTAGCACCTGAAATAGCAACTTATCCGAAAGAACTGCCAAAGCCTTAACAATTTGGATGCACCACATCATCAATGCTCTGCTCCATTACCCCCTTCTCCAGTCCAAGAAACTGCTTATGACACGCCCACAAATCTAAAAACAACCCAATGGGCATGAGCCAGAATTCCGCTGGCCTCATGCCCATTTGTACTTGCCCGTAATAGAGCAGCCGGGTGAAGGTTTCGTCGTCCGTCACCCGGCTGCCGCGTTTCCCTCACCGCCCTCGCTGAGGATATTCCGGGCCGTGCCCTTGACCATCGCCTCGGTGATGGCGTTCTTGTAGCTGGCGAGGTCAAGGGGCGTGGTCAGAAGTTCCACCATTTCCTCGGTGAGCAGGGGCTTTGTGTTTTCGGGGTTCCACAGGTTGTGGATGGCAATCGACTGATTGGCCAGTACCGTAATCAACCACACAAATTCGTCGAGAGCGAGCTCGAAATTTTCTGCCTTCATAAGTTTATCGCCCAGCTGCTCAAGGCCGCCGTAGCGTTTGGCGATCAGCTTCGTGGCGCGGGTTGTTAGCAGGAGTTCGTACTCCTTGCCGCCGATTTTTATAACAGCACTGCGTTCGTCCATGAAATTTTCCCTCCTTACGGTGTTGCCGGCGCGAACGCCGGTTCATAAACTTCGCTGAACCACGCCGTGAGCAAAGCGGCTTCGATGCCGGGATCGCCCTCGGTGGCTTCGGATTTCCAGGGGTGTTTGCCCTGTGCGTCCAGCTTGTTGCGGCGCATGATTACGCCCTCCACGGTCGGCGTCTGGAACGTGATGCTGTCACCCTTGGTCTGCGTGTTTGTGGACGGCACCGCAAACTTGACACGGTACAGCCAGAAGTAGCGATAGCGGTTGTCGGGCTTGAGCGCCCGAAAGCCCACTGCCACAAGGCATCCGTCATCTTCACCTGCCGCGACCAAAACCCCGTTGTCATCCACGGTTGCGCCGGTCAGGTCAGAGGCGGCCTCCACGCCGATATCCTCAACGCCGAGCGACAGCTTGCCGCCCTTAAACGCTTTGATCGCGTGAGCCAGGGCATCGTCTGCATAGAGCGTGGCCTCGGCCAACTCGATGCTCATGTCGGCTTTGATGGCCTTTGCCAGGATTTTCGGGGCCGCATAGGTTTCATCACCGTTCGGCCCTTCGGTAATTTTTGCATAAAACAGGCTGTCGAGTCCTATCGTTGCCACAAATCATTCCTCCCAAAGTTTATAAATTTTTGATGCGTCAATTGAATAATGATGATAACCGGTATCATCCTCCCGGCCAATATAGCGGCGAGCGGTGATGGTAAACCCCGCCTGTATCAAGGCTTTTACAATCTGCCGTTTACGAGCAAGATAGTTGCCCTTGCTGAACAACGACAGGCGTATCTCCTGTATGTCGTATTCGGGGCGGTTGTCGCAGTGCAGAGCGAATTCGTCTACCAGCGGGGTAAGTACGATATATTCATCCGGGACCTTACCGGAAAAAACGCCCGTTTCCACCGGCAGGTCGAGTCCTGTGACAAGTGCGTCAAGTTCAGCCAAAATGCTCATAGTTTCCCGATCTCCTCGTCCAGTTTTGCGATCATGGCTTCGGTTGCCGGCCCACGGCTGGCAGCTTTGGCGGCCTTGAGGAATGGGCGCGGCGGCTGGCTGTGCTTGCCGTATTCGAGGATGTTGGCCAGCTTCGCGTTGGAGCCACCGTCCGAACGCGGCTCGCTGAAGCCAACCTTGACGTTGGGGTTATTGTTGCGATCCAGCCGCGCCGGGGACAGCCCCAGCGCCCCTTCCAGTTCGCCGCTGGATTCGCCGGATAGTACGCTGTGCAGGCTGCTGCGCACCGCGTCCAGCACGACTTCGCCCCCGGCTTCGAGGACCTTGGGCACGATGGTGTCGGTCTGGTCGGCCAGCCGAGCGATTTTCTGCATGAAATCGTCCGGCATGTCAAATTTGCAGCTTCCCAACGGGCACCAGCTCCTTGCATAAAACTTCGATATACATTCCCCGGATCAATTCCGCGCTAAGGACTTCGTACCGTTTTGTTTTATATATAATAATGTATAGAGGCTCCACGGTCAGGTCGGGGATCACTCGGAAGCGAAACAGGGCGGTTGCCTCGGAAAAGGCCGCGCGGTTGGCCCACTTCACGTTGCCATGGCGTTGCTCATGGTACGCTTGAACGCGGGCAAGAATTTCATCATGGGATACAGCGAAGCCATCGGCGTCTTTGGTTGTGACTTCGCGGAGAAGGGTGATTTGACAGTTCATTTTACCGTAAGACATCGAATTCTTCCTTGCTATCGCGGGACGAAAATAGTATAATAGACAAAAGATGTTTCAGAGGTTTATATGATGCAGACGATAAATATTCACGCCGCTATGGAAGCGCTGCGGCTGAAACGCCCTATCTTTCACTCCGAGAAAGATTTTCAGTTTGCGATTGCGCTAGAATTACAACGCGCCTACCCCGATGCAAACATCCGGCTGGAGCGTCCGTTCCCAATGGAACGCGCAGTGCACATTGACATACTGATTCAATGGAACGGCCTTTGGTTTCCGATTGAATTGAAGTACGAAAAAAGGCCGCTGAAAATCACAGTGGATGGGGAGGACTATCGTTTGCCAGGCGGCGCACACGATATTGACATGTATGATTGCGTTAAAGATATTTACCGTTTGGAGCACCTTATACAAACGCATGATGCCTTTGGCACAGGGTATGCGCTTTGGCTTTCCAACGATATGGCATATTGGGACACATCTTATCAGGCAACCTATTACAAAGCGTTCCACGCCCCGCACGGCGCAACACTAACAGGCGAACTCACGTATGAGCGCCCGCCAAAGGGGAATCTGAAAGGCTATGATGTTCCGCTGCGCTTACATGGCAACTACCCAATTACATGGAATGATTACAGCAGCTTGGAGGGCCGCAATGGATCATTCAAATATGCCTTGATCGAAGTAACGAAGCAGCCTATACGCCCCACACACGATCAAGTCTGAGCAACATATTGACGGTGTCCCATACCTGCCGCCCGGCCTGCACATTATCCCCGAAGAAGCCCGCTGTGCTGCCATCCCTGCTTTCATAAAAATGTGAGGACAGCATAATCACAGCATGTTCCGTGGTCGGCGGCAGCGGGTTTTTGATGTAATATCCCGCCGGGCGGTGCTGGTATGACTCGGCATAAGAAACTGCCGCCCGGATCAATCCGAGCAGCAGTTCGTCATCTTCGCCGTGTTCGAGGATCAGGTTGGCCTTTACTTTGGAAAGCAGAAGCACAGGCAATTCTGGCTTGCGCATATGATCACGCTGCTTTCTGTTCTAAATATTTCACAGCTTCCGGGAGGATCAGCTTGCCGTCTACGCGCTGTGTGGCGATAAAGCCAACCTGCCCGGTCACCGCAAAGAGTTCATTCAGCCTGCGGAACATGCGACCCTGGCGGTCGGCCACCCAATAGTAAGCGAAATCTCCGAACAGGATGGTTTTCGCCGCCGCCGCGATGCTGGGCATGAAGGAACTGGTGTACAGCGGGCGGTTGAGAATGGTATCGGGCGTGGCCTCCTTGATGGAGGGCTGCCAGAGGTAAACGCCGTTGCTGTCTTTCAGCTTGCGGATTTCCTTCACCGTGCCGTCGTTCATGAGAAACACGGCGTTGCGGCGGTAGGGAGCCTTGAGGCTGTAGAACAGGTCGATCACCTCATCGAGCTTAAGCGCCGCAGCGGCGGCCGTGGTCACACCGAGCTGCGCGCCGCCCGTGGCCGCAAGGATGCCGGTGGGCTTGTTGGCCCCATCGCCGACAAGGAACGCCTCCTCTTCCCGCGCGCCAGTGCGCCGGGCGAACTCCTTTACAATATAGCTTTCGAGGCTGAACGCGCTGTCGTTCAAGAGTTCCTCGGACATTTTGATGAGCGTACCCAGCTTGTAGGCTCCGATGGTTACCTGGCCGAAGCTGTCGTCGCTTTCAGGAATGGCCTGCCCCTCCTCCAGCCAGGACGCCTCGCCCTTGCTGGCCGCGACCGGGATTTTGCGGTCGCCGCTGGCGGTGCTGATAACAGTGGCCAGCTGCCGGAAAATATTTTCTTCTTCGAGAGCCTCAATCAGGCGGCGCTCGAATTCATCCGGGACGAGGTAGCCGCCCTCCGGGTCGGAGCCGATACGCAGAGCGTTCTTGACCACAGGGTCCAGGCCTTCGTTGGCGCGGGTGCGCAGCATATTCCAAAACGCCTTTTTATACTCGGCACTGGCGCGGCCTGTTTTTTCTTCCGGATCGCTGCCTGCGCCGGGTGTGCCGGTGATCGGATTGCTGGTGGCATTGCTCAGTTCGCGGTCGTGGGCGGCTTGCCGCTCCAGGCGCTCGATCTCCTTGCCCAGAGCGACCATATCGGCCTCCATTTTGTCATATGTGGCGGCATCTTCCGCGCTGACGAGGCCGTCAGCCCCGCGCTTGCTGTCGAGAAAATCTTTGGCCGTCTGCCACAGCCGGGCACGCTTTTCGCGCAGTTCCAGTACTTTGCTCATAAAAAACATCTCCTTTTTAATGTGAAATTAAGTTCAGTCGCGCAGCCAAGGTGTCGGCATCCACGCTGGGCTTCTTAGGCCGCACCTTATCCAGCAGGGAGTTCGTCACGGAACGCCGGGAAAACGCGAAGGTTTCTACCGAGGGTTGCCGCTTTTCATCCTCCAGCAGACCGTCTGCAAAGCCAAGCTCCATGGCCTTTTTTGCGTTCATCCAAGTCTCACCGTCCATCAGATGGGACAGTTTTGCGCGGGACATCCCAGTCTTGATTTCATAGGCGTTGATGATGCTCTCTTTGACTTCCGAAAGCATATCACTGGCTTTCTTCATTTCCTCGATGTCGCCGATGGCAACGGTCAGGGGATTATGCACCATCATCATGGCGGTGGGAGCCATCAGCACCTTCGTTCCGGCCATCGCAATGACCGATGCGGCGCTGGCGGCCAGGCCATCAATTTTCACAGTCACGTTGCCGGGATAATCCATCAGCATGGCGTAAATCTGGCTGGCTGCGATGCAGTCCCCGCCGGGGCTGTTCAGCCAGAGCGTGACATCGCCCTCGCCAGCAAAGAGCTCGGCGCGGAAGGCGGCGGGTGTGACATCATCGTCAAACCAACACTCTTCGGCAATCACGCCATCAATGGAAAGGACGCGGCCGCCGGTGTCGGCATCCCGCGTCCAGTTCCAAAAGTGCTTATTCAATTGGGTTTTCTCCTCTCTTTGAAATATTTTTCGGCAGCCTCTGGGGTTAGGTGGTAGCGTAAATCGTCGCCATTGCCACGGCACTCGGCCTTGGGGCAGGCAACGGCATAGCCAATGGAGAATCGCTGGGTTGTGAGCGCCGCGCCGCATTTGGCGCAGCGGTTATCCTGATGGGCCGCCATCTGAATGACCCCCTTTCTGCTGCATGGCAGCAATGATCGAAATCATGTTTCCGTTGACGAGGTAGGCATCGCCGCCCTCCTCGGCGGGAATTAAGTTTTGGTCTTCGAGAGAGCGGATATCGTTGGCGCTCATCCAGCCGTTCTGCCGGGCAGTGGCATAACCCTGCATGCGCGATTGGTAATCGCCCCGCAGCAGACCGTCGAGGTTGAAGCGAATGAACAATTCCTGTTGTTCCATCGGCAGCAGCAGCGCCTGCATGAGCGCCTGCTCCCAGCGCACCACCCACGGACCAATGGAGTATTTCACAAATTCAAGGGACTGATGTTCTATGTTGCTGAAGGTGGCTTTTTCGAGGTCGCCAATCAGATGCGGCGGGATTCTGAAAATCCGGGCGATTTCGTTGATCTGGAATTTGCGGGTCTGTAGAAACTGTGCCGCTTCGGGCGGGATGCCGATGGCATGAAATTTGAGACCCTCTTCCAAAACCGCGATTCTGTGGGCCTTTGCGCTGCCGCCGAACTGCCCGTACCAGCTTTCGCGCAGCTGCTCCGGATTCTTCACAACACCGGGGTGTTCCAACACGCCGCCGGGGTTCGCGCCGTTAGAAAAGAAGGCAGCGCCGTATTCCTCCGTTGCCAGCGACAGGCCGATGGCCTGCTTCGCCATGGCGATGGGCGAATATCCGACCAGCTCGTCAAAGCCCAAACCTGGAATGTGGAGTACTTCCTCCCTGGACAGCGGCACCGGGAGGCCGTTTTCTTTGTCGTAGGTATAGACGATCTGTCCAGTGTTTTTGTCGCGGTCGACATGCATGCGGCTGGGCAGCAGCGGATAGAGCGCCAGTACCTGACCGCGCCCGTCGCGGATGATCTGCGCGTAGGCGTTGCCCCACAGCAAAAGGTGCGCCATCAAAGTTTCACGGAAAATAAAGCTGGTCATCTCTGAGTTGGGGGCGTCGTGCAGCAGCCGGAACAGCGGGTGGGACATCATGCGCTCTTTACCACCGTTCGATTTGTATTTGTATACATGCAACGGCAAACCCGCGATGGCCTCGGACAAAATACGAACACAGGCATAAACAGCCGTCACCGTCATGGCAGTGCGTTCGTTGACAACCTTTCCGCTGGCTGTACCGCCCCAAGGGAAACTTACCCCGCCGCCCAGTTGGTTGCGGGGTTTATCGCGGGCGCGGAAGATGTTTTTGAATAAAGGCATGATCAGCATTCTCCATTTTATTTTGCATATAGAGTAAAAAGCATTGACTTGTGTATATTTTCAGAGTACAATTTATGTAAGTTCAGAAATAGTAAAAGGAGGCAATAGTATGAATGCACCCGCATCTAGTCAAGCCAACAGTTTCTATGCCGAAATCGACCCTAAGTATCTTTCTGAAATTGATAATGAAATTGAACGCATCAAAACAAGCCCTAGCATTGGAAGACCCTTCAAGGGCAAGCGGACAAGTTATCGGACTTGGCTAGCTTCATATTATGTGATTATTTATACAGACTCACCGTTTTATATTAATTACATATTCGCTCAACGTCAGAATTGGCAGAATTATGTTGACTGATTAAAACATTTTAGGCTACTATATAGGCGACAGAATTTTCTGTCGCCTTTTTATTTCACAGAATCAGCAAGCCCCTGTTTTCTCTGTCATAGACACTCTCGGTCGCCCCGGCTTGCAACGTGGCACGGGCAAGACCCATGATCAGCGCCACAGCCCCGTCGATTTTCTCGGTAGATTTGCGTTTGTTGGGCTTGATGTTCCCTGCTGGATCTTCGTCGACAATCACGTTGCTAAGGTTCCAATCCAGCACCGGGTGCCGCGCGTGACGCATCTTACCCTCCATGACGAACTGATAAAAATCTTTTGACGGCGGGGACATCGAAACGAACCCCTGTCCGAAGGGGAATACCGTAAAGCCATACTCCGCGCCAAGTTCCTCCAAATCACGCCGAATTTTCTCCGCGCCGTAGCGGTCATAGGCGATCTCACGGATGCGGAACCGCGCTGTCAACTTTGCGATAAACGCTACGATATAATCGTAGTCCACAACGTTGCCCTCGGTCGTTTTAAACACGTCCATCTTTTTCCAGACGGCATACGGCACATGGTCGCGGCGGCTGCGCAAGTCAATCACGTCCTCCGGCAGCCAAAAGAATGGCAGCACGGTGTATTTGGTATCGTCGCCGGTGGGCGGAAACACCAACACCAGGGCTGTCAAGTCGCTTGTGCTGGAGAGGTCCAGGCCGCAGTAGCAGTCGCGGCCTTCGAACTCAGTCTCATCGAAGTCCTCCCCGCAGGCATCCCACTTATCCATCGGGAGCCAGCGCACATCGGCATTGCACCATTCGTTGAGCCGGAACTGCCGAAAATGCATCTCCTCAGCGGGATTTTGCGCCGCCTGTTCATGGGCGGCGCGCACAGTTTCATATGGGATTGTCACACCGATGGAAGGGTTTACCCGCCGCCAGACAGCCTCATCGTTCCAGTCGTCGCCATCTTCAATGCCAAAGACGGCTGGATAAAATGAAGAGTCAATTTTACTGCCGTCAAGAATCGCTTTTGCCTTGCAATGAATTTCATAGCAGATGGATGTTTTATCCCGTCCCGCTGTAGTGATCAAAAAATACAGCGGCTGCCGGCGGGCATCGCCGGTAAACTTGGTCATCGTATCAAACAGCTCGCGGGTCTGCTGGGCAAAAAGCTCATCAAAGATCAGGCCGCTGACATTGAAACCCTGCTTGGACTTGGTTTCACTGGACAGCACCCGATAAAAGCTGTTGGTGTGAGGGAAGATGATCCGCTTGGTGGATGGCACCAACTTGGAAATTCCTAACAGATCGGAATTCTGTTCCACCATGGATTTTGCCGTGTTGAACACGATGCTCGCCTGGTTAATATCGGCGGCACAGGAGTAGACCTCGGCCCCAGCTTCACCGTCCGCGAATAGCAGATACAGCGCAATCGCCGCAGCGAGTTCACTCTTTCCATTTTTCTTGCCGATTTCAACATAGGCGATACGAAACTGGCGGTAGCCGACCGCGTCCACGATGCCAAACAGATCGCGGATAATTTGCTCCTGCCACGGCAGGAGGCAGAAGGGTTTACCGTACCACTCGCCGGTGGTGTGCTTGAGCATATTGATAAAATTGACGGCGAAGTCGGCACGGCGGTGGTCGTAACGGCTGGTGGGGAGAATGAGGGGCGTGGGGGTGTAGATATAATCTGACATAAGCTGGCTCTTCCTCTCAGGATTGGAACAAAAAAAGAACCTTAAAAGGCTCTTTGGGCTGTTGACAATATAGGATAGGCGTGTTAGAATAACAGTAAAATTAACATTTCATGGAAGATATGGGTTGTAATATGCCGAGCAAGAACACAATAAATGAAGAGCGTGACTTGCTGCTCATAAAAGTTACTTCAACCGCAAAAAGCATAGGCGCATCAAAAGATAAGCCCCGCACGATGATTGGCAAAGCCAGTGTTCGTGCAGATTATTTAGACGAAATTCAAAGCGTTTCATGGTCAGTTTCAAATGGCTATTTACGCAATGACGAACTCGGTATGCTGCACAAATATATTATCGGAAAATGGTATGATTCAGGTTTGCGCGAAGACATGCAGAAGCAAGGGTTCATTATTGAACACCTCAATGGCGATAAAATGGATTGCCAAATTAGCAACTTATACTTTTTACACCAAGATGAGAATACTGCAAAAGGGCAGACACTAGATCGAGCATTTTCGTCAAATGCACCCCAAGAGGTTGCCCTTCGTATTTATAAGGACGTTACTACGGGAGCTTTCCAGATCACTTTTACGTTCAATTTCCCACTGCCTGTCTGCCAACTCCCTGATCTGAAAACTCCCATACAGGATGTTCGGTTGCTGTATGGATCCGACATAGATTATCGGCTTGTTATCGCTGACGCGAAACTGATTCTCCTTGAATGGGAACTATCAAAAAGAATACCCATCTCTCGTCTACATCACCGAGACATTAAGAAAGAATTTGTAACTATCATGACAGGTGTCCCGCCTAATTTGCTCGACTATGGAACAATTACAACGCCTGATGGCAAAACATACTATAATTCAGATTCACCAACATGTGCAATGCAATCAATTCCATTTGAGCCAGGGTGGAAGTAAGTTTAGGCGCTGAGAAGCAACGCAAAACAGCCTCCCCGCCGGAGGCCCTTTGCATTGTGCATGCAGTTATTCGGCGTTCTCCTCTTCGCCAGAAAGATCATTCCCAGCGTTTTCAGCTGCGGCAGCCTTGCGTGGGTCATAGCCCTTTGAAAAAGCACCGTTGCCTGGCAGTGTCGAAGTCATGATTTTTCTGATTAGTCGGAACTCATCGCCCACCATCCCCAACGAAATCAGCCAACAGCGCATTGTGAAGCGGGGGTTGGGGTAATCCTCTTTGGGTTGTGCGATAATTCGCTGCTTCTCCAGCGTCGTCCGGCAAATCGCCGCGATCAACTGGGCGTAGGCGTTAATGTGATCGGCATCCTCAGTGTAGGGGAACCAAGGGAAGGAAATGCGGTCTTTCAGAACGCGGATCGGAAGGGCGTCCATCCCAAGGGCCATCTTGATCAGCATCTCTTTACCGGCCACCACCTTGCAAAGGTGGTCGAGTTTCTCCGGAGTGAAGCCTGCGCGAGGAACCTCAATGGTCAGGCCGTTGGGGTATTGCGCAAGGTCTACGCCGCGAATTACATCGTAGCGGTCGTCCAGTTCGTGGAGCTCCAGCAGAACCACCGCGCCCTCGCAGAACTCGCGAGCCTGCCGAACGGCGTCCTCATCGCCCTCCGCGCTGAACACCTCCATGCGGTCGGGGCAGTCGGGGTCACTCAGTTCCGCTTTGTAGCAGCGGGATTCAGGCTCGGCGAGAATCTCAGCTTCCTGTGTTTCGGACGCTTCGACCGGTTCAAAACCGCGCTCATGCAGAGCCGTCAGCAAGCCGAAAAGTTGCGGACCTGTGAGGGTGCCGTCCTTGGCGAGGTGGTAAGAGCCGATCTGGTAGGCAGCGCTGGGCATCCCGAGGTAGGTTGCCTTGGTTTCGAGGATTTCGGCCAGGTCCTTGACTAGGGCTTTGCGGGTTTCGGGGTTGAACTTGTAGATATTGTTTTCCATTGTGTGTCTCCATTTTTGTTGATGTGTAAGGGTTTGCTCCTTTCATTACTGACATATTGCCATACTATCTCATATATAGCAAGTTGTTTATCCCACAATCATTTGGAGGCTATTCCGCTGTATCTTGTGTTAATGCAACAATGCCTTGCATGACAAAAACCACGCACGGCAGCGCCACGCCGTTGCCCCAAAGCTTATATTCCGCACTATCCGTGTGAGGATTCCGCAGCCATTTGACGATCTGGTTCCGGCTCTTGGGCTTTAGACTGGTTCCCATGATACGGCGATGGGTTTCCCACACCTTCGACCAGAAGGCGATGTCCTCCTCGGTAGGCTCCGGGGTTTCCAATTCCACACACCAATCCGGGGGAAAGCCCTGCAGCTTGGCGCACTCGCGGGGCGTCAGCCGACGCACAATATAATTTGACACAACGGGGTTGATGTAATTCAGGCTCTGACCGCCGTTGCTTTTGGCCTGCAAAGTGCCACTAACGGCACCGGTTCGATGGTTACGGCAATCGATGCACACGGCCGGCGCATCGTGCATGCAAGTGAGGGTTCCGGCCTGTTCCTCTGTGACCGCCTGGTTTGGCTGGCCGTTTCCTACGCCGTAGGCGGTCTGCATGACATAGGTCTGTTGCTTCATCCCAGGCTCAGCTGCCAGCGCGCCCGCGCAATCGCGGAGGTTGCGTACCTCATTGCGCTGATTCTGCGCGAAGGCGACCACGGCCATCCCGCCCTGATTGCAGGCGGGATTTCCTCCATTGGCATCGAGGGTCCGGGTCGTGTCAGCTTCATAAATCCCCGCATGGGGATTCGGGGATTTCATGCCTTCGCTGTCGAAGGAGCCGATGCTGTAGGTCACCAGCGCAGTGTAATCCGAGACATGCCCGTTATGGTCTCCAGTCATGGTATTGGCAGTTGCGCCGTTACCATTGCCACGGGCATCGTAGACCACGGCGGTTTGGTTGTCGCCCATTTCGGCGCGGAGCGTACCGGATATCTCAAGGCCCAGGCTCTTGCCTAATCGCCGGAAGATTCCGGGTTCGAACGACACTGCTCCTCCAGCGCCAAACGCAGCACCTCCGGCAGCTGCTTGCCACGGGAAGCCGCCCGGCGCAGTATCCCGGCACACGCCTTCGCGCTCAAATAATATGTCTGCGGCACGTTCCGATCCAAAATCTGCGACAAGGTAGATGCGCTGCCGCCTTTGGGGCACCCACCATTGCGCGTCAAGAGTTCGGTAAGCCAGGCTCCATCCGTCGCCCAGGAGAAGTCCTTCATTAGGCCATTTGTCAGCCTGATGCACAGCGGGCGCCTGCGGCTCTGCGATCCGGACGATTTGTGTGAGGACTTCGCCGAAGTCGGCACCTGAGTTTGAACTGTAGGCACCGGGCACGTTCTCCCAACATATAAATCTTGGATATGTTCCATCTGTCGCTTCCCTCATTTCTTTGATGATACGGATTGCCTGAAAAAACAGGCAGGATTGCTTACCTGTCAAGCCGTCCCTGCGGCCTGCGATAGATAAATCAGTGCAAGGGCTGCCAAAAGTGATGATGTCAACCGGCGGGATTTCGGCTCCGTTGATAAGAGATATGTTCCCAAGGTGCTGCATCCAAGGAAATCGTTTTGTTGTCACCCGGATGGGAAAAGGCTCAATTTCTGAGGCCCACACAGGCTCAATTCCGCAGAGCAAACCGCCTAGGGGAAATCCCCCGGAGCCATCGAACAGCGAACCCAGGCGTAATGGCTTATTCACTGCCAGCCACCTCCGCATACGAAATCTTCTCCCCGCCGCGCAGCAGGAACACATCACCCGCGCCGCCCGCCTGCTCAATGTACCGCTTCACGATCACATCGCAGAACTTCTCCTCAAGCTCGGCAGTAAAACAAACACGGTCCGTCTGTTCACAGGCGATCAGGGTCGAACCGGAACCTCCGAAGGGGTCCAAGACCGCGCAGCCGGTCATGCTGCTGTTGATGATGGGGTAGGCCATCAGCGGTACCGGCTTCATGGTGGGGTGGTCAGTGTTTTTGCGGGGTTTGTCGAACTCCCAAATGGTCGACTGCTTGCGGTCGGAGTACCAGGCGTGCTTGCCTTTTTTCTTCCAGCCGAACAGCACAGGCTCATGCTGCCACTGGTACGGCGAACGCCCCAGCACCAGCGACTGCTTTTTCCAGATGCACGTGCCGGAGAGATAAAAGCCCGCATCGGCAAAGGCGCGCCGGAAGTTCAGCCCCTCGGTGTCGGCGTGAAACACATAGATGCTGGCGTCGCTGGCCATTACCGCCTCCATGCCCGTAAAAGCTGCAAGCAGGAACTCGTAAAACTTGCCGCCGTCCATGTTGTCATTTATGATTTTACCAGCACTGCCCTCGTAGTTCACGTTGTAGGGCGGGTCGGTCACAACAAGATTGGCCTTTCTGCCGTCCATCAGCGCGGCGTAGGTTTCGAGCAGGGTGCTGTCTGCGCAGATTAGGCGATGCCGCCCCAGCGCCCAAATGTCACCGGGTTTGGTGACGGCGGGCTGCTCCAGTTCGGCGGCGACATCGAAATCATCATCCTGCACATCGTCCTGTTTGTTAAAAAGCTGCTCAATTTCGGCGGGGTCGAAGCCGGTCAGTTGGAGGTCGAAGCCCAGGTCCTGCAACTCGCCGAATTCCAGCGCGAGGAGTTCCTCATCCCACCCGGCGCTGAGAGCTAGGCGGTTGTCTGCCAAGATGTACGCCTTTTTCTGCGCATCAGTGAGATGCTCCACAAACACACAGGGGAGTTCGGTCATGCCCTCGGCCTTCGCTGCGAGAATTCTGCCGTGTCCGGCGATAATGTTGTAATCTTTATCGCAGATAATTGGGTTGACAAAGCCGAATTCCCGCAGGCTGCCCCGCAATTGTGTGATCTGCTCCTTGCTATGGGTCCGGGCATTCCGGGCATAGGGAATCAGGCGGTCCACCGCCACTTTTTCGAAGCGTTCCGTTGTTTGCATTTTAGAAACCTCGATTCATCAGCATGTTTAAGAATTCATTTTTGCCCTCAAATTTCGCTTGGCTGTTCTGCGAAACGATCAGCCAAATATTGTTGTACACAGCCATCATCGCTTTCTGGTAGTCAAGAGCCATGTTCACGTAGGGGCTGCGCTTGCCACTGGCGATCCGGCCCAGCTTGCGGTTCATGTACTCACACTCCAAGTAGGCCCGGCGCAGGAAGGCGAAGTCTTCAATGAGGTTGGGGGCCACGATATCCCCGCAGCCGGAGGACTCAACCCAATCGGACAGCATACCGAAAATCTCGCCTGCCGGGGGTAAAACGTCGCCGCCCTCCTTGGCCACCATGTCAAGGTAGGACGGCATGCCGCGCGGCGTTCTTTGAATTCCGTTGCTGTTTGAATTATTTTTCTTTGATTTTTTATCTTCGTCAAATTGCACAACAGTCAATTCCCGCTTGCCGGGGTTCCCCTCCAAAACCTTGTCAGCTAAGGCTTTCTTGGGCCGCCCCGCGCCGGGGCGCGCACCACCTCGCGGCATTGTCATCCCCCTTTCTCTGCTTTCTTTGAATTTTTTCTGTAAAGGGTTTTTGAATTCGCGAATTCATACGCGATGCCCTGCCGCGCTGTCCGGCAGGGTATGGCTAGATATCAGAACCGCCCATAACGTTTGTTCGAAGCGGTCACCGTCGCAGCCGAGTGACAAGATTTGCAAAGGGCACGCAGGTTGTCGTCAGCGTGTGTGCCGCCCTGTTCGACCGGCACGATGTGGTGGACCTCCTCGGCGCGGACGCACCGCCCGGCAGCGAGGCACTGCTCACACAGCGGGTGGGTCTGAATATATAGCTCCCGGATGGTGCGCCAGCGGCGACCATAGGTCTTGTTGCTGTTGGGGCGGCGGTAACGCTGGTTGTATTCCCGGTGCGCTTGCGCGGCGTGGGCCTCGCAGTAGCGGCTGTGGCAGAGCGCCGGGCAGCCGGGCTGGGCGCAGGGGCTGGCTGGTTTGTACGGCATGGCGTCGTCCTCCAATGCAATGCAAAAGCCCCCGCAGGTTATCCCCGCGAGGGCTTCTGAAATTTTCACTGATGCCATTATAGCACCCCTCAGCGTAACAAAAGGAACAACTTATCAGTGCCTGTTGATGTAACGGTAAGCCGCCATTTTCACGCTGTCTGCCGTGTTGCCGCCGATGGTAAACGCGATCTGCTGCCAAGGCAAGCCGTTGATGTAGCGCAGGGAAAGTATCTGCCTGATTTGGCTGTCCTCCACGGAGTTGATGTACCGGGTCAGCCTGCTCAGTTCGTAGAAGCACTTCTTGAGGTTCAGGTCAATCAGGCCGCGCAGATCGGCAATCTCGGCGACATATTCAGCCAGCTTGTCATTCACACCGCGTCCGTGGGGAATCCCAGTGATACGGCTGGTGCAGGAAGTCGCCAGACTTTCGAGTTCGGCCAGCCGTCCTTGTTGTTCCTCGATCTCCCGGTTGAGCCAGTACAGTTGGGAAAGTTCTTTTTTTGTCACGATCTCACCCTTCCTTGTTGATATTTTCAATGGCGTCCTCCGAGTTGCTAAGTTACTATGTTACTTTCCATTTGGACAGGTGCGGAAAATTCCTCTCGCGTGCGTGTACGCGTATACGCGCGAGGCGAATCTAAATAAAGCTCTAAAAACAAGAGTAACTTAGTAACATAGTAACAACTATAGAAGTGGTTCAATCGCTGTGTTATCAAAGCTTTCGATATCACAGTGCTCAAGAATTGCCCGGTAATCCAGCACGAAAGCCCGCGCAAGGCCGTCCTCGAAGCGCACCGGCTTATAGGCTACAAAAAGGTCGCTGTTGCGCAGCTGCTTGGTGAATTGGGTATAAGCCAGGCACTCTCCCTGAATCGCGTGGTCGCGGCGGTACTTGGTGAAACGGTCATAACAACGCTTAAAATTGACTGCTATGTTGCTATTTTCATTGCACAGCGAAAACTCAATCCCGGCAGTCAGTCCCATCCGCGCCATGATTTCAAGCGACTGCTCCACGATGCCCCGATTGACGGCGCTGCCATCGAGGAGGTATTCCCGCGCCGCAAAGCCCAGGTATTGCATGCAGGAATTCAAAGATAAATCAATGACTGATTTCCACGGCAAGCCCTGAAGGGTACATAGCTTCTCCAACAGACGCAGCCCTGCGGCACAGCAGGCCAGGTTGTTGACGATGCGCGATGGTAGCGCTTTGTCGAACTGCCCGCAGGCTTCGGTGTACCACTGCTTCACTTCGGAAGCATCGGTGCGCAAGGCGACTTCCAGCAACGCCCGGCCAAACCCAGATAAAAGTTCTGGTGCGGCGCACAGCCGGCCGAACGCCACACGTCGCTCTTCTGGTTTCAAGTCTTTCCGGCTGAACAGCAGCTCAATCCCTCGCTCACGGATCGCCGTTTCATCGGGCGACTCCTCTCCGGCCACCACCAGCGGAGCCAAGAGGTCATAATACAGGATTGTCTGGTCGGCGCGTCCGCGCTGCCCCTGATGCCCATCATAGCTGTCGCGGAAGTGGTTGTATAACCAGCCCAGCTTGTTTTTATCCATCTTCGAGGGCTTGAACTCGTCGAGTGGCTGGGGCGCAAGGTTGCTGGAGGCCGACTCCTTCATCAGAGTGAAGCTGCTGACCTGGGTCGCCGCCGTCACTTTGCTTTGCGAAAATATGGGCAGAATCACTTGCTCCAGAGTGTTGCTCTTGCCGCTCCCGGCCTCGCCGATTAGGAAGAGGTGGGGGAATTTGATGCCAGCTTTGCGCAGATGCGGTTTGATAAAGCACCCCGCCGCCCACGCCAGTACCGATACTGTTTTCGCCGGTTCATTGTAGCCCAACAGCAGCGGCCCCAAGGTCGCCAGCTGTTCTTTACCGATTGCTTTCTGCCGATGCATTGCACTTTGCAGGCCTTTGCACCGCTCCAGCTGGAGCACGTTGCTCACGGCTTTGCCGCCCTGTTCAATGGCACCGTCCAGCGCGGCGTATATCCAACGCCCATCCAAGTAGTATAAGCCCTGGGCGCTGACGCCGGTTTTCCGCACCCAATCAAGCTCTGACAGAAAATTCTTCAGCAGTTCCAGATCACTCTCGGTGCCCGTATAGCTCAATGCGATAGTTCGCTTGTTCAGCAGATTCTTGAAGCGCTGTAGGGTGTTGAAGTCCGTTGTCATGAAGGTCTGCCGGAACACCTCGCCCTTTACCGTCACCAGGTCGGCGGTCATCTGCGTTTCGTCGTCGGACACAAGCATTTCAATGGGCTGCACGATAAAATTCGTCAGCGGGTAGATATTGTCGCCCTTCGCTCGGAAGTACCGCCCTTCGTAGGCGAACACCGGGGCATCGCTTTTCGCGCCGTAGCCCTCTTCGACCGCGTCCAGCGCTCTTTCAAGAGTCTCCTCGCCATAGGTCGCGCCGCTGGCATGGTGCCGGGTGTCCCATTTTTCACGCATCAGGCCGCTTTGCCGGAACATGCGGTCCATCTGCTCCCGATTCTTACCCGACCAAAAAGCCAGTTTGCGGCACAGAGCGAGATCAGCCTCAGACTGGCTGGCAAAATCCTTCTGCCAGCGGCCTTCCCACAGTGCAGCGAAGGTCGCACCGTTGGTGGATGTCTTGGCCTTTTCGAGAATTTCATCATCGGTCAGAGGTTCCAAAGCCCGCTTTTTCTTAGCCTTACGCTCTTTTTTCGGCGGTGCAATGAAGGTTTCATGAATCC
>JAVBOZ010000161.1:0-5403 GCA_031549985.1 Oscillospiraceae bacterium
ATTGTTAATTTCAGACCGGTTATTATTCATGTCGGATTAGAAGCATCTTTTCCATCTTCCCATACAATGATTGTGCTGTGTATTATGGCGACAGCGATGATTCAGTTCCATTCCTTATTGAAAAACAGGGTTGTGAGAACGACAGCCGATGTGATTTCAATTTTAATTATTGCCATAACGATCATTGGACGATTTATTTCAGGCGTTCACTGGTTTACTGATATTGTGAGTGGGTTATTATTGTGTTCGGCATTCGTAATGTTATATTGCTCTGTTATGCAGTATATAAACTACAGGGCTGATTTTCGTGAAGTGCAAGCGGAAGAAGTAGATCAAGTATGATGGCTAATAAGCATACTGTGTAGTTTTAAATTATGATGTAGTATCCGCTCGTCTGTGCCGTATAGCCTTATTTTGTGCAGGTTTCCGAGTTTGTCCTTATGAACACCCGCTCCACCTGCATGAAACAAAAAAGATGCAAAAGCATCAACCCCGTGATTATCACGGGGTTGTTCGATTGAAAAGGCCCAAAATAGCTTTTAAACCCTATTGCCTCATTGTTCGCTGACTTCGGATGCGGCCGCGACTGTGAACTCAATAGAGAACGCCTTCTTTGCGCCATCCACCAGTAGCGTACCAGAGACAACCGATGTACCCTCGGCAACGGCCTCGATGCCGCCGGCTTTGTCGACCGTCACGACGGCAGGTTTGGAAGACTTGGCTTCAATGGTGTGCTCCAAAGCCCACGGCAGGGATGCGACCAGTTTGGTCTTCACCCCCGGGGCAAGGGTCACGCCCGCTTCCGACTCAACCCAGGCAAGGGGCAGAACCGCTTGCGTGCTTTCCAGCTCCGCGTCGTCCTCGCCCTCGGTGTATTCGTAATGCTCGTAGTCAAGCATGGGCTGCGCAGTGCCGAAAATCAGCTTGGGGGTAATGTCGTCGTCCACGCGGTAGACAGCACTGAGGTCTTTGGCAATGATGAACTTTGCCAGCGCCTTGCCGGTATCCACAAAGTTGGCGTCTACGGAATAAAACCAATCGGCAACAACTTCCTGGCTGTAAGTCATCTTATATTTGCCCAAATTGCTGTTGAGGCTGGTTGCGGCAGTAGGCAAGAAGTCCAGAATAGCGGCGGCGGAATATTCGCTGACCTCCAGGCCGTTGTCGATGAACTCATATACGCCGTCGCAGGAGATTGGCATTTCGCCCGTATGCTTTGCGGTCACGGTCTTTCCGTCTTCCGAAAGAGCAAGCGTGATCTTCAGCGGTTCCTTCGCCTTGGGGTCCGATTCATAGCGCCCATAGCCGCCTTCGTCGATGCTCAGCACAAAGGGCAGAACGATGTCCTTTGCCCAGTCCCCCGACTCGCTGCCCTCCATGAGTTTGAACTCAAACATGGCGCTGCTGTTGCCCAGGTATTTCATTTGCAGGGTAGCGTTATTGTACTGGTTGCTTTCCTGCCGCGTAAAGCTGCCGCTGACCTTCTTCCAGGTCTCCAGCGGCGCACTGGTCTTGGGCAGGCCCGCCTCGATGACGGTCTTCTTTGTGACAGAGGCCGTCGTTCCATCCCCGCCGCTGCTTCCGCAGGCCGCAAGGCCCAGCATCAGGGCAAGAGCCAGCATAATCGCAACTGTCTTTTTCATCGCTGTCTTGCTCCCCTCTTAATAAATTGAAAGATAGTAACTCGACTGCTTGGCACCCTTGCCGCCCAGCCAGTATTTTATGGTATAGTTTCCGCTCTGGCATTGCGTCCCGCCGTTGGTGGGGAAGCCGTCCCAATAAAAATTGTAACTGCCGCTGGTGTAACTGATCGGGTTACCGCTCTTTTTGAAGACCATGCTGCCATATTCGTCATAGATCTCCACATTGGCGACCATTCCCTTCGCGCCCTTGTGCTTCAATATGATTTTGTTCAAATAACCGTCGTCAGAATAAATATTTTCCACGCTATTGATGCTGATGGTGGAAGGCTGCGTATGATTGATAGTATATCGCCAGGTGAAATTATACCGTTTTGAGCCACCCACATAGCCATATTCGCGACCATACGAGGTCAGGGTGATGAAAAAAGTGTAAGTCCCGCTGGGCTGGTTGCTGTAGTCCGCGCCAAAACTGCGGGTCGCCGTCTCGTATTCTTTCAAGTCATATTCCTTCCAGGCAAACACGGTGGTACCGCTGGCGTTGACCACCTTCGCGTTGATCAGTGTGCCACCCTCGGCCGTGTTGGGTGGCCGCCCGCTGGTAATTTTGAAGCTCTCATAAAACTTACCGTCGCTGGTATAGTTGCTATTTCTCACCAGGCGTATGCCGCAGTCGGTGGAAGTGACGGCGTAACCCGAAAAACAGAAAAGAAAGGCCATGCAGGCTGTCAGCGCCACCGCCAAAAGCGGTTTCAGAATTCGTTTCATCGGTGTGCATCCTTTCGCAAAAGGTTTATGTAAAGGGATATTGTTTGCGGGCGACCGAAAACAGCCGCCCGCACAGTGCTTGGATCAAAACCGCATGGCCACGTCGGCTTTCTTCGCCTCTTCAGCCGCGAAGAACTCTCGCTTCTGCACCTTTTGGGCCTTCGCCACGATGCTGGTGGGGAACACTTCAATGGCCGTGTTCATTGAGGTAACCGTGCTGTTATATAACCGGCGGGCGGCCTGCAAATGCTCTTCGCTGTCGCGAATTCCGTCCTGCAATTGGACGAACACTTCGCTCGAACGCAGCTGGGGGTAAGCCTCGGCAACCACGTTCAGCCGGGAAGCAAGGGCCTCCATCTGCCCGGCGGCTTCGTTGAGCTCACCGACAGACATGCCCCGGCGCATCTGAACCACCTGGGCAAACAGCTCGGTCTCATGCTGTGCGAACCCCTTGGCCACGTCCAGCAATTTCGTGAGCACGTCGTAACGCTTGGTCAGCGCCACCTCGATGCCCGAAAGAGACTCGTCAATCTTGATCGCCTTACGCTTAAAGTTATTGCTGGTCTTGATCCACCAAATGAGGGGGACAAGAATGAGCAGCAGAATAATTGCAACCACAGCGATGACCATCAGCAATGCGGCGCCCTGCAAATAAAGCATATGTTTTTCTCCTTCCGCAAGCTCAATTGGGCCTGTTACCCCATGACGCTGTCGGCACGCAGATATACCCCGGCGAAATCGCCGCCGGTCACCGTAATGGAATCCGCAGCCTGGTCATATAGAAACTGGATGCCCGCATACTCGGCCAAAAGAGGATTTTCCGGATCCAGAGGAGCGGTGCCCTCGTCGGTTGTGCCGTCTTTATCAAAGGTGAAGATGAAAGACTCGCCGTTATAGTTGACAATGTTCAGCGCGACGGGTCCGTTGGTGAAATCGCCCGCCCATTCCAAACTCGCCGGGTCAATGTTCGCCGGGTCGTCTTCACCGAGCCCGTCGGTATGGGCAAAGTAAAACGCGCTGCCCATGTAAGGGGTGTCCAGGGTAAATGCCTTGGTTGGGTAGAGTTCTCTAAAGACCAGTTCCTTGCCGCCGTCCATGGTATAGAATACCTCTTCGGTTCCGGCGATGTTCTTCAGGATGGTCTGATATAGGCTATCCATCATGAACCAGTTCAAACTGTCAGCGTCAAAAAAATTGAAGCCTTCTTTGAAATCCCGGTCGTCCAACCCGCCAACCAGGGTGCTGTTGGCCGCCCAGTCAACCTTAATGGTCTTGCTGTCAACGACTTCAACAGCCTTCAGCGTAAAATCCAGCCCTGTCAGTTCGGTCAGGCCCGCGGCCATGGCTTCCACTGTTCGGCTTCCATCGTTTTCATAAGGATATTCTTTCCAATTGGGTTCCACCGAGCCGCTGCTGAAATCGGCCACGAGGGTGATGGATTTTTCCGCTTGCCCGTTCGGGCCCGATGTGTTCGCCGCTGGAGCCGTTGTCGTCGGGTCTTTGGCTCCCCCGCCGCCGCAGGCCGTGAAGCCCAACAGAAGCGCCAGCACTAGGAACAGGGGTAGAATCTTTTTCATTGCGCAACCTCCTACAATCCAAATATTTGGGGTACTGCAATTATACCATGGGAAAACACAAAACGCGCGAAATTAAGAAATCTTAATCGCGGTAACGATTAAGATTTCTTAATTTGTAAAACCTATCCGCTTTTTTCTGCTAAACTTGATTTATTAAAAGTGCAGAAGGGTGTGGTAAAATGCTGAAGATCATACGCGTTGACGCGCTTGACTGCAGCAAGCTTGACATTGAACTTTCCAATGGCAGCCTGATTCTCTTTGACATGCGCCAGCTGATGCGGGAGCCGGACTTTGCCGTGCTGTTGGAGGACGACCGTATTTATTACCCCAAGACCGACGGCGAGCGCGTCTTTTGGTCAGACGGCCCGGCCATAACAGTGGAGCAGCTCATGGAGTTCATTCAAACACCTTAAAGGAGATTTTTCACATGAAACGGCATCGTTTTGCGTTGGCCTGTGTTCTATTCTTTACGCTGTTCTTCGGCCTGACCGGCTGCGGGCGCGGCGGGCAAGAACCCATCGGCGGCGATTGGCGTGTGCAAAGGGGATATTCCGAGGACTATGCCCTCAGCGATAGCCTGACCGTCTGCTTCGCCCCTCTGGATGAAGGCGACGGCTGGGGAGTCTATGACGCCAGTGATGGCGCGAGAATCGGCAGCCTGATGTTCACCGGAACGGAAAATCGTTCAAACGACATCGGCACTGTTCAGGTTTCGGATCACAACGGTGACGGCGTGAACGACATCGGCCTGGAGGCAGGCGGCGAAAACCTGCTCTGGTTTGGCTACGATCCGGAAGCGATCGGTTCCTGGCCGGAGGACACCTCAGGCGGGTTTTATTTGATCGGCGATTCCGCAACATAGAATCATTATTGAAAGACAGGAGACAGAATCGCAATGAAAATCCAAGTGCAGAGCATGGGCATCGCGGTGAAGAACCCCAAGACCAAGACAATCGAAATCGGCAAGGAAAAGCCGACCTGCCCCTCCTGCGGCGCGGAACTGAAAGTGAAGGATACGCGCTGCGAGATTTGCGGCGCTGCGTTGGGTGCGACGGCACCGAATGCAACGGCGCAGTCGGAACCGGCTCCGTCCCGGCTCAGTGACGAAGAGCTTGCCGCCAAGCTGAAGACCCAGCGGACCAAGGCAACGCTGGCCAAAGTGTTTCTGGCGCTCTGCGTCATTGCCGCCGCGATTTCGCTCTTTTCGCAGACCTGGGCGGTCTTCGTGCCGTCCCTGATGGGCATCGTCGTCTGCCTGCTACTCAACATATCCGCAAAGAACAAGATGAAGCTATTGGTCAGCGCCAACATCGTCAGGGGTGCTTTGAGCGGAATTTTTGAGGTCGAAGTTTATGACCACGAGCGATCTATCGGCCGCAACACGATAGACGAAGCAGAATTAATTAGCGATTGGGACG
>JAVBOZ010000095.1:0-3690 GCA_031549985.1 Oscillospiraceae bacterium
AAGATGCGCCGCTGAGCCAGACCGACGGCGAGTATACGCTGTTTTCATTCACGCCGGCAAAGGACGGCGAATACGAATTTGACGGATATTGGTCCAGCGAAGACGATGAATGGGTGGACCTTTACGCCTGCTTGCTGGACAGCCAGGGGAACCTGCTTAGCAAGTCTGGCCGCGATTATGGCATCTGGCTAAACGTGCAGCTCCAAGCTGGGAAGACTTACTATCTTGTCATGGACTATATCTATTTCATCGACACGGCGCCCAAAGTCAGCGCTGAAGTTTTGGTCCATAAGACCAGCTTGGATGCGCTGGCATTGAACACGCCGGAAACCGTAAACCCCGAGAACGCCTGGTTTGCCTTTACCCCTGAAGACAGCGGCTGGTATTCCTTCAAATCCTCCGGCGGTGCGGGCGTTAACCCCTTTGTTTCGATTCAGCGGAAATACTACAACGACGAGTGGGGCGAGTGGGTTGAGGAGCCCGTCGCGGAAAACGATGACGCGGTCATCCAGCTTTTCAACGCCAATAGCAAAAATGATGGATTCCCATGGCTCGTCGGCACAATCCCGAAGGGCACCCTGGAATTCGGCATAGCTGTTTACCTCTATGGCGGCGAGCCATACCAAGTTTACACAAGTTGCTACGCCGACGGCGGATACAGTTTCCAGATGACCGTCACAAAGACCCAGGATTACACCGCCCAGCTGAGCCTTCAGAACGTCAACCTAAACGTACGCGAAAGCAAGCCAAGTGAGTCACTCTTCAAGAGCGTACCGCAGGCCTGCGACGTGTTATTCTTAGAGACTTGGAACGGCACGAGCCCGCTGTTTCCGGGGGTATTCCCTGTGGTTGACTACCTGCAGTATAACTACGACCAGATCACAGGGATGCGGCGCGGCACGAGCACAGCTGCCTTCAGCAACATCGCCGGAGACGAACTCGGCACGGTGGAAATCAGGGTTGATTATAGCTTCTGGCAGTGGCTCCAGGTAATCTTTTTGGCGGGCTGGCTGTGGCTGCCGATCATCAATAGCGACTTCTACCCATTGTAGCAAGCGCCTATGCCCCGAATAACAGAATAAAGCATGCCCCCACCCGCGTGTAAATGCACGGGTGGGGCGTTTCGTATGCAAGCGTAAAGTTCTTTTTGGTTCTTTTTCTTTCAAGAAAGGCTCTTTTAGACGATCGTATTGATGGTGGGCGGCGTCAGGCCGCCCGCAGCGACAAAGAATCAATATACCCGTCTAAAATAGCCTCAAGAAAAAGAACACTCACGCATTCGCTGTCTTCGCCGCCGCAGCGGCTCCGCAGGCGGCTTCTTCCGTCACCGGCGGGATGCTCAACGGCAGGCCAAACGTCCGCTCCACCGCAAGGCGCAGCGCGGCGTTCTTGCGCAGGGCGTTGCCCGCCCCCAGCAAGAGATTCCGCTCCAGCCCGCTTTCACGGTAATACCTGCACAGCTCCTCGGCCATACCGAAGAGCATGCCCCAGGCCAGGTGCCGGGGGGTGAAATTGTCGAGCCCCAGGTTGCCGACGCCGCCACGCAGGCCGGGCTCCTGGCGCGTACCCGCGAAACGGGTGTCAACCCGCAGCGCCTCTTCCGGCGGCGGGGGATTCAAGTCGCCGGTCAAGGTATTCAGTATATCGTACATTTCGTTGAGATCACTTTCACCCGAAGGTGGCACAGCCGCGAAAAAGGCCGCAAGAGCGGCCCAGGCGCGGCCGCCGCAGAGGGCGGAACCGACATAAAGAAACTGATCGCCGCAAAGCGGGCGCAGCTCCGCGCCGGGGGCGATGCGCTCGGGCGGCAGATAGGGCGTGGCAAGCGTCAACTGGCTGCCGGTGCCGAAATTGACCAGCAGGCTTTCGCCCGGCTGCGCCGCCGCGCCCAAAAAGCTGGCCTGGTTATCGCCGATGGCCACGGTGACCGGGGTGCCCCGGTATTCGCCCAGCACATCGAATTGCCCCGTGACCGCCGGAAAGAGCCGCACGGGCAACGCCGCCTTTTGGATGGCTTCAAGGTCAAATTGGCCGACGCGCAGATCAAACAGGCCATAACTCGCTGCGTCGGAGCTATGCATCACGGGCCGCCGCAGGCCGCAGAACGACATGGCGACGTAATCATGTATGGTACATATTTGCGCCGCTCCCGCCGGAATCTCGCCTCGGCAGCCATGGGCATAGAGCGTAACGCAGCCAAAGCCACTGGCAACGCGGTACCCTGTTCGCGCGCAGAGGGAAGCGGCGTAGGTTGTATCCGCACCGTCCATGCGTTCGTTGCCGCTCTCGTCTTCCCATGTATAAAGGGAGCTGAGCGGTTCGCCGCGTTCGTCCAAATAGAGCATGCCATGCATCTGCCCTGTCACGCCGATGGCCTTTACGCCGGGCACTGCCTCCATCGCGGCCTCAATCAGCGTCAGGCTGTCGCGCCGGATGCGCAGGGGATCTTGCGTACGCTCATAGGTGCGGCCGGTTCGCAGACCGCCCGCATTGGGAATCGTGCGAGCAAAGAGCGGCTGCCCGCCCTCCGGCGGCAGAACCACCGCGCTGATGCTGGTTGTGCCAATGTCAAGGCCCAAATAGGACATGGTAAAATTCATCCCCTTCCGAATTTCGAAGAAATTCCAAGCGTGAAACGAAATCAGGCACAAATAAGGCATGAACCTTTATCTTTCACGCTATACCTCCGAAAAATCGTAGATCATCTCTGCCCAGGTGTTTGGTACTTTTGTGTTCCGCGGCTATTTCCGCTTCGCCTCGTCCTTCATCCGCATTTCCTTGCCCAGAACCCGCTTGCGCAGGCGTAAACTGCCGGGGGTGACCTCAAGCAGCTCGTCGTCGGCAATGAATTCCATGCACTGTTCAAGACTGAGGACGGTTGCGGGCGTCAGGCGCAGCGCGTCGTCGGAACCGGAGGCGCGCATATTCGTTAGCTGCTTTTTTTTGCAGACGTTAATCACCAAATCTTCACTGCGGGCGCATTCGCCCACGACCATGCCCTCGTATACCTCCACGCCCGCGCCAAGGAACAGCCGTCCTCTCTCCTGGGCATTAAAAAGACCATAGGCCGTGGTCTCGCCCGCCTCATGGGCGACGATCGAGCCGCGTTCGCGCATGGGAATCTCCCCTTTATAGGGCGCATAGCCCGCGAAAAGCTGGTTCATGATACCGTTGCCGTTGGTGTCGGTCAAAAATTCCGTCCGGTAACCGATCAGGCCCCGGGAGGGGATGCGAAATTCGAGGTGGGTGTTGCCGCTTTCGCGCACGCCCATGTTCTCAAGCTCCGCCTTGCGCCTACCCAATTTTTCGATGACCACGCCCACGTACTGCTCCGGTACCTCCGCGATCAGCAGTTCCATCGGTTCATGCGTGACGCCGTCAATCTCTTTCAGAATGACCTTCGGGCGGCTGACCTGCATCTCGTAGCCCTGCCGCCGCATGGTCTCAATCAAGATCGAAAGATGCAGCTCCCCCCGGCCCGAGACCTTGAAGGTGTCGGTCGTACCGGTCGCCTCGACGCGCATGCTGACGTTGGTCTCGACTTCTTTGAATAGCCTGTCACGCAAATTGCGGCTGGTGACGTACTTGCCTTCCCGCCCCGCGAAGGGGCTGTCGTTGACCAAAAAATTCATGGCGATGGTCGGTTCGTCGATTTGAATGAAGGGCAGGGCCTCCGGGCAGTCGGGGTCG
>JAVBOZ010000026.1:0-5937 GCA_031549985.1 Oscillospiraceae bacterium
GTACTTGCAACTCTATCTCAACGAGTTTTGCTGGCGCTCAAATCGCCGCAAGTTCAAGGGCCAATGGTTCAATCGCCTCCTACACACCTGCTCGTTTTGCCCGCCCGTGACCTGTAAACAGCTTCTTCGGAGCTAAGTTGGAGGTCATTATTCTAATTGGACATAATCGTTATTGGAACCAAACAGGTTATTTATAACACTTGCGAATCCAATTAATTCATCATCTACAAATGCGCCAATGACTGTTCCACCAGTATTTATACATTCGATAAATCCGTAGACTTTATCATATTTCTGTTTATCATCCCATTGACCAATATGAGGGTTGTCTATTAACACCCAATTATTTTCATGTTTTCGCCAGCAACGTTTTATTTCCTGATACCTATTAAATTTTTTCATTAATTCGGGCTGACAATCCTCTAAAGTTAAATTCCTTATAATAGTGTTTGCGATCATAATATTGCCTCTTTTCTATGATTTTTAATTTCTTAGATACTGCGTTATTTAACATCGCAATCACACCTTTCATATTAGTTTATCTATGATTAACACAAGAAATCCTGTGGAATTGTATAAGTGTAAAATATAAATACGATTCATTTACTCTATTATAACAAAAACCTGCCTCTAAAGCAATTTCAGCTTTTGCGACAGGTTTCGATATTGGTCGGGACGACTGGATTCGAACCAGCGGCATCCTGCTCCCAAAGCAGGCGCGATACCAAACTTCGCCACGTCCCGGTGTGTGGGGCAGAAAGGGATCTGCCCCTTTGATAGTATATGTGCTTGTTTAACTTGTGCGCACTGTAAAAACCCTAGTCGTGCGACTTCGTTTCGACTTCTTCTTTTGCCTTTGCGAGAAAATCCGCAATTGCCATTGCGCCGATGTCGCCTTCGCCGCGCCTGCGCACAGCCACGGTGCCGTTCTCGACCTCCTGATCCCCCAGAAGCAGCATATAGGGCACTTTTTCCTTTTGCGCTTCGCGGATCTTATAGCCGATTTTCTCGCTTCGCTCGTCGACTTCTGCGCGAAGACCGGCGGCGCGCAACTGCCGCTGCAACGCCTGCGCGGCGTCGTGGTGCCGCTCTGTGATGGGCATCACGCGCACCTGCTCGGGGGCCAGCCAAAGTGGCATCGCACCTGCGTATTTTTCAATCAGCAGCGCAAGCACACGCTCGTAGCAGCCGATGGAGGTGCGATGAATAACGAAGGGGAACTGCTTTTGCCCCTCGGCGTCAATATACACCATGCCGAAGCGCTCGGCCAATTGAAAATCGATCTGAATGGTGATGAGCGTATCTTCCTTGCCGTGCACGTTTTTGATCTGAATATCCAGCTTCGGCCCATAGAACGCGGCCTCGCCCGTCTCCTCCGTATATGCAATGTCCAACTGGTTGAGAATGCCTCGCATCGTGGCCTGCACGGCTTCCCATTGCGCGGCGTCGCCGATATACTTGGCCCGGTCGTTTTCATCCCAGAGCGAGAAGCGGAAACGGACGTCTTCGAGCAGGCCAAGGGTATCCAACATAAACTTGGCGAGCGCAAGGCAGTCGGCAAACTCCTGCTCCAATTGGTCGGGGCGGCAGGCAATGTGGCCCTCGGATATGGTGAACTGGCGCACACGGATCAGCCCGTGCATCTCGCCGGAGGCCTCGTTGCGGAAGAGAGTCGCAGTCTCGTTATAGCGCAGCGGCAGATCGCGGTAGCTGCGCAGCTTGTTGAGATAGGCTTGGAACTGGAACGGGCAGGTCATCGGCCGCAGGGCGAAGATCTCCGCCTCCGGATTCTCATATTCGCTTGAATCCCCCAGGATGAACATGCCGTCCCGGTAGTGATCCCAGGGGCCGGATATCCGATAGAGCTCGCGCTTGGCAAACATGGGGGTCTTGGTCTGTTGGTACCCGCGCTGCTCTTCCTCGTCTTCCACAAAGCGCTGGAGGATGCGCAGCACCGTTGTGCCCTTGGGCATGATGATCGGCAGGCCCTGGCCAATGACGTCAACGGTGGTGAAGTATTCCAGCTCACGCCCCAGCTTGTTGTGATCGCGTTTTTTCGCCTCCTCAACGGCGGCGAGGTAGGCCTGCAATTCCTCCTGCGTCGGGAAGGCCGTACCGTAGATGCGCTGCAACATCTTCTTGGTTGAATCCCCGCGCCAATAGGCGCCCGTCGCGCTGGTGAGCGCAAAGGCCTTGACGCCGCCGGTGGAGGGCAGGTGCGGCCCGGCGCAGAGGTCGACAAAATCGCCTTGACGATAGAAGGAGATAGCCTCGCCTTTTTCCGCGTGCTCCTGCGCCAATTCAACTTTGTAGGGTTCACCCATTTCTTCCAGCAGGGCAAGAGCCTGCGCCGCAGGGAGCTCGAAACGCTCCAGCGGCAGGTTTTGCTTGACGATTTTCTTCATCGTCGCCGCAATTGCCTTCAAGTCCTCCGGCGTGAACGGGGCTTCGACATCAAAGTCGTAGTAGAATCCGTTTTCAACCGCCGGGCCGATGGCCAGCTTCGCCCTGGGGAACAGTTGCTTTACGGCTTGCGCAAGAATATGCGAGGCCGTATGACGGAACGTTCGCCTGCCCTCTTCGCTTCTGAAAATTTCCTGCACATCCATGCAACTCACCGCACTTTCTAAAAAAAATTTTCAAGCAAGATTTGCTTGGCTATTATTCTATCACATGATTTACCCGAATGCAAGCTTTTTCCTTGACAATCCGCCGACCCGGCTGTACACTATATTTAGAATCAAGCGAAGTCAGAACAAAGGGAGGTATCATCATGCCAACAACCGTATATGTACCGTCCACCCGCCAACACGAGATCACCGCGCCCCAGCGGCTGCTGCGGGAGGGCGAAATCGCCGAACCCGGCTTTGCCAAGCACCTGCTGTGGCAGTATGACCGCGCCGATATCGCCGTGCATCCCGCGCGCATCAAAGAATGGGACTGCTACGTCGTAGGGAACCAGGATTACGGCATGGTGCTCATCATCAGCGACAGCGGCTTCGTGGGCAACCTCAACTTCAGCCTGATTGATTACCGCGCCGGAACGACAACGCAAAAGGCCATCGTGACGCCCTTCCCGCTCGGGCGCTGGGGCATGCCCCCCAGCTCGGACGAGGGGCATATTGAGCGGCGCGTCGGCGGCATGAAGCTGGGCTTTTATCACGGCGGCAACAAGCGCGTAATTCGTGGGTTTGTGCCGCATTTCGGGCCGGAAAAGCTGCCGCTGCGCGTTGACCTGACGCTGACCGACTTGCCGGAGGAGACTACCGTTGTGGCCACGCCCCTGGGCAAGCCAGGGCATTTCTATTACAATCAAAAGATCAATTGCATGCGCGTCAGTGGCACGGCCACGGTCGGCGAGACCGTCTGGATATTCGATCCGGCGGATACCTTCGCGACGCTGGACTGGGGCAGGGGCGTCTGGACCTACGACAATACCTGGCTCTGGAGCAGCCTCAACACCGCACTGCCCGACGGGAGCACCTTCGGCTGGAACCTGGGCTACGGTTTCGGAGACACCTCCGCCGCCAGCGAGAACATGCTGATTCACAACGGGCGCGCCCACAAGCTCGGCGAGGTCGCCTTCCATTTGCCGCAAAAGAATGGGCGCGACGACTTCATGTCCCCCTGGCGCTTCACTTCCGATGATGGTCGTCTTGAGATGGACTTCGCGCCGGTCTATGACAACGTTAACAACATCGACGTCGGCGTTATCTGCATGAGCGGGCACCAAGTGTTCGGCGAATTCACGGGCCGCGCAGTGCTCGACGACGGCAGGGTGATTGAGTTGACCAAGCGCATGGGGTTTGTTGAAAAATATCACAACAAATGGTAACCATCTTTGGAAAGGTGATACGTAAATGAAGCACATCAAAAAAACAACTGCCGTTCTGTGCTGCGTCTGCCTGCTGCTGGGCAGCTTTGGCGGCACACTGGCGGGGGCAGCCAATACCGGCGAATCCGCCGATACGGCCGACAGCGGCCTGAGTGTCTATCGCCGTCCGCTGGAGCCGGTAAACGTCACCTTGGGCGGCGAAACCTATAATTTGGCGAGGCCCTTGCAGGCGCTACGCGCACTGGTTGCCACAGCGCGGGATGGCGGCGAAAACACGTGGAAGTACCTTGGCCTGACCTACCTTGAATGGCTGATTACGGACGTGCTCAGCCTGCTGGCGGCGGTGATCCCCGCCAGCCCTAAGATTTTGCCGGAAAAAGAATTCAGGGCAGATGACCCCAACGCGGGCTTTCTTCCCGGGAGCGCCAGTTTCGCTCAGACGCCCGGTGACGGCTGGAAACTCGGCTTCGCGCAGGCCAGCCTCTTGCCGGACGACATCCTGAGCGCAGATCAGAAGTACTATCTCGCCGGTTTTTTCAACAGCCGCCTGGCGGAGGGTAAACTGGATTACCCCGGCAACGACGTCGAACAGGTGTTGGACGACATGATGGTGCGCGTAGCCGTGCTGGACGCCGGCCAGGGCAAGGTGGCTTTGGCGAGCGTCGACTGCATTGGCATATCAAACGCCGACGTACGGAAGATTCGTCTTTCGCTGGCGGATTTTGCGCGGGAGAATAACATCATCAGCATCAACATCTTTGCAACGCACACCCATAGCTGCCTGGATACACTTGGCCTCTGGAACCCTTTCTTGGGCAAGGCGCTGAACAACGTTGCCGCGCACGCCATCCCCTGCCTCAAAGAAAAGAACGGTACGGACGACGCGTTCATGGCGCTGTTGCGTACGCGTACGGCGGATGCCATCCGCGCCGCCGTGGCGGATATGAAGCCCGGCGAGCTTTATAGCGCGGAAAAAGATGTTTCGGCCTATATGTCGGATAAACGGCAGCCGCGTAATGTGATCGGCGATATGCTGCGCCTGCGCTTCGCCCCGGCGGACGCCGCCGCCCGCCCCACGATGATCATCAACATGAGCGCCCACCCGAACACCACGGGGCTGCAGGTCTCGGACGGAAAATCGGACGGCACCGCCCTTTCGGCGGATTATCCCTACTACCTCGCGCAGGAATTGGAGAAGCAGGGTTATAACTGCCTCTTTATCAACGGCGCGATCGCGGGGGTCGACCCGGGCCGCGGCCCCAGCGACGACGGGCTGAGCTTCCCCACCCGGCACGACAGCACCATCCGCTATGGGCGGGAGCTGGGCTGGATCGCCCTGAGCATGAGCATGACGCAAAAAGAGATCGAGAAAAGCGCCTGGGTTGACGCCGACACCATTGCGGCCGAGCGGGCGCAGAGCGCCGGATATTCGCTCTGGTATGACAAGTGGCAGCCGGTGGAAGAGAGCAAGGTTGCGCCCATCCTCAACGCCCGCCACGCCCAGGTGGAACTGACGGTGGAGCATCCGCTGATCATGGGGCTGGGGAAACTGGGGCTGGTCAACCACAACGTATTCCGCGCGAAGGACGGCACCTGCCGCGCGATCACGGAGATCGGCTACCTGGAAATTGGAAAAAATATCAAGACCGCGTTCTTCCCCGGCGAAGTGCTGCCCGAGCTAATTACGGGGGGCGGGGCCTGCGAGGCGGAATACGCCTTTACGGGTCGCGATTTTTCGCAGCCTCCCCTGAATGAGATCGCGGGAACGGAGCTGACAGTCTTCGGCCTGGCAAACGACGCGTTGGGCTATATTTTACCTGACACCGACTATACAATGAGTTTTGTAGATAGCACCCGCCAGAACAGCAACCAGGAGCTGGTAACATTTGGGCGGCATATCGGCATCACGCTGATTGAGGCGTTTGATCAAATGCTGTAATAGCGCCAATTGTGGCGCGGCTAAAAAATCCATGGCTCTTTTAGAAAATCGTATTGATGACGGGCGGGCGGCGGCCCCCCCCCCCCGAGGGGGGGGTTACGGTGGGGGGGGGGGGGGGGCCCCGCCGCGCGAAGGGCAAAAAATGAGCGGCAAAAAAAGGAAA
>JAVBOZ010000057.1:0-40620 GCA_031549985.1 Oscillospiraceae bacterium
GACAACGTGTGTATTTATGCAGAGGGTATTCGCGGCGGCGGCGTTGGCTAACGCTTCGGACTGTGCCTGTTTGAACAGCAATTCCGTGGCCGGTATCGCCTGCGCGCAGTGGAGGGCTTTATCCGCCACGCGCCGGTGGAAGAGCTGCTTCGGGAGCACGGCCTGGACGCCGAGGCGATGGTGAAAGAAGGTGTGGCGCTTGCCGGATGAGAAGAATCGCCTGGATACCGCGCTGGTGGAGCGGGGCTTGGCGCCCTCGCGTGAAAAAGCCAAGGCGTTGATCATGGCGGGCCTTGTGGATATCAACGGGCTGCGGGAGCTCAAGCCCGGGCGAGGTGTGAAGGCGGAAGACAAAATCACCCTGCGGGGGGGAAATATTTTGCCCTTCGTCAGCCGGGGCGGCGCGAAGCTGCAAAAAGCGGTGGATGCCTTCGGCCTACGATTGGCGGGCAGCGTTTGCATGGACGTCGGTGCCTCCACCGGCGGATTCACCGATTGCATGCTGCAACAGGGCGCGGCCAAAGTATACGCCATTGACGTTGGCTATGGCCAATTGGCCTGGAAGCTCCGCTCGGATGAACGTGTGGTCTGCCTGGAGCGCACAAATTTCCGCTACGTCACGCGGGCGCAGGTGCCCGAACCGGTCGGTTTCGCCAGCGTGGACGTTTCGTTTATTTCCCTGCGTCTGATTTTTCCCGCGCTGTTCCCCCTGCTTTCCGAAGCGGGGCAGGCGGTGTGCCTGGTGAAACCCCAGTTTGAGGCGGGGCGGGAAAGGGTGGGTAAGAAGGGCGTCGTGCGCGACCCCGTCGTGCAGGCGGAGGTGATCGAGGCCACGGCGGCGGCAGCGATGCAGGCGGGTTTTTTCCCCTGTGGCCTGACATATTCGCCCATCAAGGGGCCCGAGGGGAACATCGAATTCCTGCTTTGGCTGGGGAAGCGGTGCCCGGAAGGCAACTTGCCCTTGCCGCCCGCACACGAAGTGGTTGCCGAAGCGGTCGGTGCGTTGGGATAATAAAACGAAAACGCCAGGCAATTCCGTTTGACATTTCCGTTTGCCTATGATAGAATGTCATCAACATTAGTATAGGGGTGTGTGAAAAAATGTATTGTAACAACTGTGGCTACCAAATGCCGGAAGGCAGCGAATTCTGCGAAAGCTGCGGCCAGAAGATGTTCCAGCCTCCGCAGCCTCCGCAGCCCGCGCCGGTCTGCGAACCGCCTGCGCAACAACAAACGCAGCAGCCGGTTCAGCCCGCGCCGGCTTACGCAAATTCCTACAGTCCGCCGCAGGCGCAGCCATACGCGGCCAGCGGTGCCTCTTATGTTCAGCAGCAGCCGCAACAACAACAGCCGCAGGGCGGCTACGGGCAGTATCCCTACGGGCAGCAGCAATATCAGCAGCCCTACGGCTATCCAACATATCAGACGACCACCTATACACCGAAAAGGACCAATACCCTGGCGCTTGTGGGCTTTATCACATCCCTTTTGTTTGTGCAGCCGGTGGGTCTCATCCTTGCAATCTTTGGCCTGATCGAGTGCAACAAAAAGCAGGAAGACGGGCGCGGCCTGGCCATCGCGGGGATCATCATCAGCGCGCTGCAGGTGCTGGTCTTTGTCTTCTTTTTTGTCGTTGGGATATTTGCCGCGATGGCGGAAGAGGGATATTATTAATACTATTTTTCGTTAAGAAGAGTAGACAAAAAAACTTCGCAATGGAATTTCTTCGAAATTCAGAAAGGGATGAATTTTTGCATGAAAAAATTTTTCCGGAGGTTTTTGATCGTGGGGCTTTGTTTCACGATGCTGACTCCAATGGCGATGGTCGCTAAGGCGGCGCCCACCAAGACGCAGGCAAAAACAGAACACAGCCCCGTCATCATCATCCCCGGCATCGGGCAGTCGCCGGTCGATTATTATAACCCCGATGGCACGCAGGCGGTTGACGACGACGGGAAACCGCTGGGCGGCTATTATACAATGATAGTCGTCGATACGCGCGATATTGTCAACAAGCTGCTTAAAACGCTGCTTTTGCCCACGCTGGCAACCCTGTTGTTCCAGTTTGATTTAGGGTTTACCAAGGCCGTTGGCAAGGTACTCGAACAAATCTTGGCCGCGCACAAAACGAACCCGGACGGTACCCTGGTGAACGACCTCAGGGCCAGGCGCACCACAAAGAGTGTGGCAGAGATGGAAAAAGAAGACCGAGACATGTTCTACCGGCAGTTCCCCATGAAAAAAATGACGGCCGAAATTGGGGAGGATAAAGCCTTCTATTTCGCTTATAGTTTGATGGGTGACGCGATCCAGACCGCAAAAGAGCTGGACGAGTACATTCAGGTTGTCAAGGAGAAGACGGGCTGCCCCCAGGTTACCCTGGTCAATGTCAGCCTTGGCGGGTCGGTCTATGTTGCCTACCTCGACATGTTCAAGGATAAGGGCGACCTGGATCAGGTGATCAACGTCGTGGCTGCCCTGAAGGGCACCGACGCCATGGGCGACCTTTATGAGCGCAATTTCAGCCTGTATGACCGCTATTTATACAGCGGCCTGGTTCCGGATTTGCTGGAGACTCTGGGCATGGGCAGCGACGCCAACACGGGCCACCTGATCGGCGTTGCGCTGCATCTGTTCCCGCGCAAAGTCCTTGAGAATCTACTGACGGCGGCCTACGATTATATGCAGGAGAACATTCTGATCAACAACGCGCAGCTATGGGCGACGGTGCCGATGAACCGCTACCCCGGCCTGCGGGAGAGGTATCTCAGCGACCCCGCCCACGCCGAACTGCGCAAAAAGGTTGACGCGTATTTTGGAATGCAGAAGCGTTTTGACCAGAACACCCTGGACGCCGTCAAAGCGGGTGTGCGGGTCGACAACATCTGCGGCTACGGCCTGCATTTCGGCGATGTGGAATACTTCGTTTTTGGCTGCGGCAAATCCACGCCGGATTCCAACGGTGACGGCATCCTCCACATCGGCTCCACCTCCCAGGGCGCGACCTGCGTCCCGGCGGGTACCCAGTTTCCGGCGGACTACAAGCAGGCTAAACCTTCAAAGGAATATCCGGACTACAGCTACATCGGCCCCAACCGTTCGGTGGACGCCTCCACCTGTGTGCTACCGGACAACACCTGGTTCTTTGAAGATCAGCACCATGAGGCCGGACGCAACGACATCATCCTCAACCTGGCCACTGCGCTGGCGCTTGACCTCGAGCTGAACAATGTGCATTCGAAGCCCACGGTGTGGCCGCAGTTCAACGGCACCGCGCTCACCGAATGGATACGCCGCGACTGGGTTCCGAAGGCCCAGGCGACGCTGGAAGACCCTGCGGTCACGCTCAGCCCCGAAGTTCGCAAAGAGCTGGAGGAAGCGATGAATGCCGCGCAGGATCTGATGAACGGCACAATTGCCGACGCCGAAAAGACCAAAGCCGCTGCCAAGCGCCTGACCGATGCGCTGCATGCCGCCGGGGTCACGGATTTTAACGATCGCCAGCCGGTGGAGCAGAATTTTGGCCAGAAGCTCGGAAACTGGCTCCTCGCCTTCCTGGACGACATGTGCTTCTATCTTGTGGGCGGGCGTGGGTTCTCTGATTGGTGGCGCTCGCCGAAATATCCCGGATTTTTCAATGGGATGGGCGTACTGAGATCGCACTGAAGCCAGGCATATAATAAACGATACCGCCTCCGCAGCTGCGGAGGCGGTTGTTTTATGCAGGAGCGGGCAGCCTAACGCCACCCCTACAACCCGGCGGCAGGCGCAGGCGTCATCACTAACACAGGCCAAAGCTGTTCGCCGCGCACGCGCCCAAGGCCGAGAAACCGCCCTTCGGGGTCATAGACCCGCGTGAGGGCGTCTTCAGGGGCGGCGGGCAGTTCGGGCAGCCGCGCGAGATCAAGCTCGCCACCGTTGGTAAAGCGCCGCGCTTGCAGCTGCGTGACCGTGACGGCAATGTAATGCGTCAGCACTGCGTCAACGGGGATGACGCATGCGCCGCCGCGCTGCTCCAATTCCTCCTGCGTGTGGCAGCGCTCAATGCCGAAGCCGTTGGCCATGGTGCGCCGCAGCGAAGTCATCGCCGCGCCGCAGCCCAGCGACCGCCCCAGGTCGTCAATCAGGGTGCGAATATACGTCCCGGCGGAACAACGTACGCGCAGCCGGTATTCGTGTTCCAATACGACTTCTTCCCCGGCGCAAAGCTCCAGCGCAAAGATATCTACTTCCCGCGCCTGTCGCTCCACGGTCTTGCCCTGCCGCGCCAGCTCATAGAGGCGGACGCCGCCCTGCGAGAGCGCGGAATACATCGGCGGCACCTGCATGATTTTTCCGCGAAAAGGCGCTAGGCCCGCTTCCACCTCCGCAGGACCGGCGTGAACGGGCATTTCAGCAAGCACTTGGCCGGTGATATCCAGCGTATCTGTGGCGATGCCGAGTCGGAAGCCCGCGACGTATTCCTTTTCACCGGTCGGCAAATAATCGCCGAAACGGGTCGCCCCGCCCAGCAAAACAGGCAACACCCCGGTGGCCATAGGGTCCAGGGTGCCGGTGTGCCCGGCCTTTTTCTCCCCCAACGCGCGGCGCACTCTGGCTACGGCGGTAAAGGAGGTGATGCCGGGTGATTTATCAAGCAGTAAAAGGCCGGGCATAGGCAGACCTCAGAATGTAGACATTAGATTTTAGATGTAAGTGAACAAAGGTTGCGGGCGGCCTGACGTGCCCCTGCAATGCTTATCTACCCGCCGCAGGTTCGTCCGTGGTGCGTCAGGCAACGATACGATGATTTCCGGCTTTGAATCAATTCCCCCTGAACAACAGCGAGTGCAGCACAGCGTCCAGATATTCCTTGCGGGCGCTGGCGGCGGCAACCTCGCCCCGCTGCAGGGCATGGGTCTCAAGGGCGTCCATGTCGGCTGTTCCGTCGAGAATCGCCTTGCCGATGCCGTAAGAAAAGCTGGCGTAACGGTCATGGCTGAATTGCTCCATGCGCCCGTCAAGCAGTGTGCGTTGGGCAAGAATTGTCCCCAGCGCATAGGCGTCCATGGCCAGGATTAGCGTGATGCAAAGATCCTCCAGGGTATTTGAGCTGCGGTGTGGCGCGTTTTCCAGCAGCAGGCCGCCGGAGCGGAAGCCGCCAGCGTGCAGCAATTCCCGCGCAGCCAAAGTGGTGGAGGTAACCGATCCAATGCCCTGGCTCTGCTCGCCGGAATGGAAGCAAGAGACACCCAGGGAGCCCAGGGCGTTGTGGTGCAACAGGGTATGCAGCTCCGAAAGCGTCGCGTCCTCGCCCAGGGTAATGCGAAAGGTCGCGTCCAGATCATAGCGCCGCAGGAAGGCGAGGCACTGCTCGCTATCCGGCCAGTACGCGCCGCGCACCGTGCCGGGTGCGCTTGGGCGTATGCTCAATTCGCCCTTATAATGGATGGCGTTCGCGTGAGCCGCTGTCAGGCGGAGCATACGCGCGAGATTGTCCTGTTCCAGGTCTTCGTTGACGCAGAGCAGGTGTTCGCGGCCTTCCCGCCCGCCGATGATGCAAAATCCGAGTGAATCCAGCCGATGCGCAAGTTCAAGCGACTTTTTGACCTGCGCTGCGGCAAAGGCAAAGACCTCCGCCGAATTGGAGGTGGCCGAGCCATTCATGTAACGCGGGTGCGTGGTCAGGTCAGCGGAGACCTGCAGTGGCTGCACGGAATAGACCTGCTGTAAATAGAGCAGGCATTCGGTCATTTCGTCCAGCCGGGCGTTGCTCTCGCGCAGGCTACTACCCTCGGGCGCGAGGTCGCGGTCACGCACGGTGAAATAGCTTAGCCCCAGCTTATGCAGCAGCTCCATCATGGCGTAAAGACGCTCCCGCGCGTATTGCATAGGGCTGGAGGGCGAAGCGCCAAATAGGCGATCCGCCGTGGGGTAGCCATAAAGATCCGCGCCCTCAGCGCAGAGGGCTTTTTCAAACGATAACGCGAATCGCAAATGCTCCCGCAGGGGCTTGCCTGCGGTCACCCGCTCCGCGTTATAGAACTTGAAAGCAAAGGGGTTGGTCGAATAACTTCCTTCGTAGGCGATCATGGGGATGCTTGGGAAATACTCTTTCAACGTCATCAACTCCTGTGTTGCGTTAGTATACCACGAACACAGGCAAAAATCCAGCAAAATCTGCTATAGCGCAGAAAATGGAGAAAAATGGCAATTTCAACCTACAGATTCCCCGGCAACAGGAAGGCATTCTCCTTAAGCGTCTTGAGGACGAAGTGGGTCTTGGTGGAAGAGACACCCTCAATGCTTTTGATGCAACGGTGGATGCTCTCGAGCGCCTCCGAAGAACTGGTGACAACCTGCAGCATAAAATCAAAATCTCCGGTGAGATAGTGGCAGGCCAGGATGTTGGGCATCGCCATGACAGTGGCGACAAAGGCGTCGTAATACTTGGGGTGCTCCAGGCTGACCTCCATCCATGCGGTGATGTCGTTGCCCAGCCTCTTCTGATCAAGAATCGCGGTGTATTGCCGAATGATGCCGCTGTCCTCCAGCTTGTGGATGCGCTCAATGACGGCGGAAACCGAAAGGTTGATCTCCTGGCTGATGGTGGATGCCTTGCTCCGGGCATTCTCGGCCAGGCACCGCAGAATCTTGACATCAATTGCGTCCATGTGGCTCCTCCTCCGCGTTTATTATTGTTGGGCTGACCCAAAGGGTCTTATACGTGTGATAGATCACCTTGCCGGGCGGCGCGCCCTTGGGCTTTTTAAGAAACTTGGCCGGGGTGTAATCCACTGCCGCGCTGCCGCCTCTGGCCTTGCTGTGCCGCAGCGCCAGCGCCGCCGCTTCTTCGATGCTGCTTTGATCCGGTTCACGCCCTTCCGTTACGAGGATCACGTGGGAACCGGGGCTGTGCTGTGCGTGAAACCAGTAGTCGCTGCCCTGCGCGATTTGAAGGCTCAGGCGGTCATTCTGCGTGTTGGAGCGGCCTACCAGGATGCGCAGGCCCGCCGCGCTGCGGTATTCCAGCGGCGGGAGGGCAGACGGCCGCTTTTTGGCGGGGCTTTGCGCCTGTTTCTTCGTGACTTTTCGGCGGCAAAAGCCCTGCTGCTCCAATTCGGCACGCAGCTCTTCCAACACCGCGCGTCCGTTTGCGCGCGTGAGCAGGTCATGTACGCTTTCGAGGTACGCAAGCTCCTGCTCCCCTTGTTCGATTAATCCGCCCAGCAGTTGATGCGCCGTCTTGGCCTTGCGGTATTCCTTGAAATACCGCTGAGCGTTGGCGGCAGGCGAAAGCGCCGGGTCGGCGGCGATTGCCAGAGGGCGGCCTTCGTCGTAGTAATTTTCCAGCAGATAACCGCTACTGCCCCGCGCGGCGGGGTCGGCCTCCAACTGTGCGCGGTTGGCGAGGATCAACTCCGCGCAAATGCGCAGATGCTCTCGATCCTCACTGGCGGCCAATTCATTTCGTTGGGCTTCAAGCTTGCGGGCGGTACGCGCGATGCGGTTTTGCACCAGTTTTAGCAGCTCGGCTCCTTGCTGACGGCTGCGTTCTGCGGTGTCGCGCTCCGCATAAAAAGCTTCCAGAAGCATCGAATAGCTGTCAAAAGTCTCCGGTTGCCCGCCACGCAGCGGCATAAAGCTGAACTGAGCGGGCGCGCCGTGCTCATTACGCATCAGCGTCGGTGTGCCTCCGCCGTTGGCGGCCAGTTCTTGCAGGGCTTGCAGTTTGAAAAACAGGGGATGCTCGCCCTTTGTGATTTCACGGGCAATGTTGGGCGAGATGCCCTCAACCCGTTTGGGTAGCGCTTCGGCGAGCGGCTCCCCCCCTTGCCCAAGCAACGTGAGAAGCGCCTCTGCGTCGGTCTCGGTCAGGCGCAGCTTGCCCTGTTCCGGCGGCGGCTCATAGCGCAGCCCCGGCAGGATCGCACGCAGCGCGCCGTCACTGTGATCCATGCGCTTCAGGGCGTCAATAATCGTATATTGGCCGCACTGATCCGCGTTCTCGCGCAGGAGCAGCAGGTTGCTGTGCCTGCCCATCAGCTCGGCGCAGAGGCAGAGCCGCGTGGGCTCGCCGATGTCGTCGGTTCCGGCAAAATCAAAGTAAAGAACGCGTTCCAGCCCCGGCTGACGGATGCCCACCAGCGCCGCGCCCGTCAGGTGCTTGCGCCAGAGCATGCAGAGCATGGAGGGCTGCGGCGGGTTTTCCGGCGTCTCGCGTACGAGGCCGACCCTCGCCCTGCCGGAATTCGCGCAGCAGAGGAGTTTATATGTTCCGCCGCGCCCGCGCAGGTGCAGAATCAAGTCCTCTTTTGCGGGGTGGTGGATTTTATCCACGCGTGCGCCCACCAGCGCCTGTTCCAGCTCGCCCCGCAAGCAGCGGAGAAAAATTCCGTCCAGCGGCATTTTAAAAATCTTCCTTCATCATGCGAATCAGCTCATCGGGCTTGCGAGTGGTGATATTATCCACCCCCAGGGCAAGCATATGCTTCATACCTGCGGGGGTATCCACCGTCCACGCGGAGACCAACAGTCCCTCGGCGCGCGCAGCGCGCACCAGGCAGGAAGTGGTCTGTTGGTGGGGCAGGTTCAGCCCCACTGCGCCCAGTGCCTTCGCTTTGCGCACCAAGCGGCGCATGGCACCCGGCAGCCTCGGCCGCACCCAGCCGGGGTAGACGTTAAGGTAATACGGAATGCCCAGCCCGCGCACGTTGGGGATATGCCCCGCCCGCAGTCCGGTGAAAAACACGCGGTCCAGCAGGCCGTGCAGCTCCGCCAGACGCCGAATTTCAGCGACGTTTCCGCCCGCTTCCTTTAAGTCAAGGTTGATGTGCGCCGCATACCGCCGCGCAAGGTCAAAGCATTCCGCCAACGAATAGGCGGATTCATCGCGCACCGGATCGTGCGAAAGGACGGGTTTGCCCTGCGGCGAAAAGCGCACGTCCACTTCGATAATCCCAAAGCCTAGCTTCGCTGCACCGAGATTCGATGTGTCGATACATTCCAGCGCGGCCAATATCGAAGCCTCGGTATTCGGCGCGGTATTCATTGCGCCGGCGTGGGTGGTGCAGGTCACTGTATGGGTGTGGTTTTGACTGGGCATGGTTCCTCCGAAATGATGAAGTGTATTGCCGGGAAGGCGGCGCGCAGCCGCTCCGCCAGCGCCGGGATAACGGGAAACTCTGTCTCATAATGGCCTGCGGCAAACAGGCTCAGCCCGGCCTGCCGCGCGTCAAGAAAGTCGTGATGGTTCGCGTCGCCGGTGAGAAAGGCGTCAACGCTGGCTGCGCCGTCGCTTTGGGCCGCGACGAGTGTCGGCAGCAAAAAGCCGCCTGCCCCGCCGCAGATCGCCACACGGGTAATGGTTCGCCCCGCGTCGCAAAAACGCACGCGCGCGCCCAGCCTTTCGGCTGCCAGCGCGGCAAAGCCCGCAGCATCCGTCGGTTCAACCGTACCCGCCCGGGCGTATGCGACCGCTTGCCCCTGCATAACCAGGGGCGCAAGGTCTTTCAGGCCGAGCATCCCGGCCAGGACGTCGTTGACGCCGCCCGCCGTGGCATCCAGCGGCGTATGCCAGGCGATGCAGGCGATGCCCCGTAACGCCAGTTCGTAAGCTAAATCGCCCGCCAGCAACTGCCTGCGTGCCTTGAAGATCACAGGGTGGTGCGTCAGGATCAGCTGTGCTTTCGCCCGCTCGGCCTGTGCGAGGACGGATTCTGTAACGTCCAGCGCCAGCAGAACCGTCTCCACGCGAGCACTGCCATCCCCCACCAGCAGGCCGGAGTTGTCGTGCTCCATCTGCGTAGCGAAGGGGGCAATGATGTCCAAATAGGCAAATATATCTTTTACAGTTGTCATATTTGTGCTTCCAAATCCGCTGATATTACGCGCAGCCGCGCGCTTTCTTCTGTGAGATTGCCGCCGCGTTCCAGCCCGGCGATGCGCCCGGCCAACCAGCGCCGCGTGCGCTCCAGCAGCATTTGCGCCGCAGGGTGCCCGCAGCGAGGCAGTTCGCCGTAGAAGGCGTATCCAGGCCGCAGTGCCGTCTCTTTCAGCGGCTTTTGCGGCGCGTAGACGGCCCGCAGGGCGGAATAGGGCCTGCCCGCGTCAAAACAGGCGGTCTCGGTTTCGATCCGCCAGCCGTTGCTCAGCAGCCACCGCCGCAGGTCTTCGGTTCTGCGCATGGGTTGGGCGACGATGGTCATCCCCGGGGCGTTGACCCAGGGGGCGCGTGCCAGCAGACGGGCAATCAGCGTCCCGCCCATTCCGGCGAAGATCAGGCAATTCGCATCACCGGGGGAAAACCCGTCAAGGCCGTCCGACAGCCGCAGGGGTATCCGCCCGCCCAACCCAAGGTTCGCCAGGGTTTGGGCGGCGTTTTGCAGGGGGCCTTGGCCGACGTCGGCCGCGATGGCGCGCGTAGCGATGCCCTCCAGGATGAGCCAGGCGGGCAGATAGGCGTGGTCCGTGCCAATGTCAGCAATCGTGCTACCCTGCGGCACCAGCGCGGCGGCCAGCGCAAGCCGGGCGCTGAGGCTGAAAGACAGTTCGTCCTGCGGCATTATTTCGCGGCCATATGGGCATTGAGCTGGGCAACAAGGGCGTCGGCGTCCACGCCATGGACGGCGCAGGCCTCCTCAAGGGTTTCGCCCCGCGAAGCCGGGCAGCCCAGGCAGTGCATCCCCATCTCAAGGAAATAGGGGGCGGTGCTGCGGTCGGCGTCCAAAATGTCGCCGATGATGGTTTCTTTTGTAACGGTCATGGTGATCCCTTTCAATCTGGATTCTTGATATTGGCTTTGAATTCTAGCCGATGTTGATCCGACCCCGATCCAACGCCGAGCGCTATTCTGTTATAAGATGGCAGATTTGGCAGCGGTTTTGATCTCCACCGTAATTTTTTCTCCCGCGATTTCCAAATCCTGCTTGATGTCCAGGTCTGTGAGCGCTTCATCCCTGTGCAGGGTTTCGGCTAGCGTCTCGCGCATGATGTGCTCGCCCGCCTCTTCCAGGGCCTCGCGCAAAAAGGCGCTGTCCGTGCAAATGCCTAAGGTGATTCGCTGTTCTACGGCGTAACCGGCTTCCTTGCGCAGAGTCTGAATCTGCCGAATCAGGTCGCGCATCGCACCCTCGCGGCGCAGCTCATCCGTGATTTCGGTGTTCAGCGCCACGGTGATTTCGCCGTTCTGCGCGTCGGCGCTGACGATGCCCGGCAAGGTGCGGCTTTGCAGCAGGAACAGCGACGCGGGTAGGGGAGCATCCCAGCCGGGAACGCTCACTTCGCCGCCCGCCTGCGCCTGCGCGGCCACGGCGGCTGCGTCTTCGGCGTTCAGCCCGGCCAGATGTTCCTTAAACTCATTGACCCGGCTGCGGAGCACCGCACCCGCCGCCTTGAAGTTCACGGCGGCGAAGGCCTCCTGCAATTCTTCCTTAGTGCGCAAGAAAACGAGCTCTTTGACGTTTAATTCGCCGGCCAGTTGATCCCCAAAGCGGAGCAGGCGTTCGCCGGTCGCGGCGCCACAGCAGAGAATGAGCGCGCGCAGAGGCTGGCGAACCTTTATCTGGCACTCGTTGCGCAGGCGCAGCGCCACGGCAATGACTTCGCGCACCAGCGCCGTGTCCTCCAATACGCCGTTGTCCTCCAGCCCTTCAAGAGGCTGTGGCCAGATGCTCAGGTGCACCGACAGCGTCTCATCAGGCTCAATGCGACGCACCATTTTTTGCCAGATCGTTTCCGTTAAGAAGGGGATGACCGGGGCCATCACCTGCACGGCGGATTTCAGCGCAAAATAGAGGCTGTAATAGGCCGCGAGTTGATCCTGTTTATCCTCGCTCTTCCAGAAGCGGCGGCGGTTGAGCCGGACATACCAGTTCGAGCAGTCCTCCACGAATTCCTCAAATTCCTTGATCAGTTGATAGGCCTTAAAGCTTTCCAGCTGGCGCGTGGCGGCGCGGATGAACGCGTTCGTGCGCAGCAGCAGCCAGCGGTCCATCAATCCCAGTGACGGCGGCGTATAACCGGCCAGCGGCGGATTGTCAATGGAGGCGTAAGTCTCAAAAAAGGTATAGATGTTGCGGAACGACAGCAGCTTGCGCCGCGCCTCGTCGCCCAGGGCGAAGCCGAAGCGTACGTCGCTGTTAAGCGGGTTGCCCGCGTAAAGATAGCGGATAGCGTCGGAGCCGATCGCCTCGGCGGCCTCGTCAAACTGAATCATATAGCCGGTCTTGCTGAACTTGCCGCCGTCCTCGCGGATGACCATGCTGTGCACCATCGCGCGCTCATAGGGCGGGCGGTCTTCAAGCACAACGCTCATGAAAAGCATGGCGTAGAACCAAAGCCGTACTTGTTCGTGCGCCTCAACGATCCACTCGGCGGGGTAATTCCTGCGCCAGGCGTCTTTGTCCTCGAAATAACCCAGCGTCGAAAAGGGGACAATGCCCGCGTCCAGCCAGACGTCGCCCGTGTCGGGGATGCGTGAGACCGGCTGGCCGCACTTGGGGCAAGCAATTTGAATTTCATCTACCCAGGGGCGGTGCAGCTCGGGCAGGGCATCGACGGCGGCGGGGTCAAGTGCCAGGCCCCGCAATTCCGCCCGCGAACCGGCGACCGTCAGCTCGCCGCAGTGCGGGCAGGGGTAAAAGGGGAGGGGGAGGCCATAATATCGCTTGCGGCTGATGTTCCAGTCGCCCATATTTTGCAGCCAGTCGGCCATGCGCCTGCCGCCGGATTCCGGCTCCCAGCGCACTTTTTCCGCCGCCGCCAGCAGCCGGGGCTTGAGGCCCTCGGTCATGATATACCAAGCGGGTACCAGCCGGAAGATCACCGGTGTCTTGCAGCGCCAGCAGACGGGGTAGCTGTGCTCGTGCGGCTCGACTTTATATAGCTTGCCACGCTGTTTCAGCTCATCAAACACTTCGGCGGCGATCGCATCGCTGCCCTTGCCCGTAAAGAAACCGAAGCCCTCCAAAAAGACACCAAGGTCGTCCACCGGCATGACGCTTGGCAGGTCTTCCCGTTGGCCGAGCGCGAAATCTTCCGCGCCGCAGCCGGGTGCGATATGCACAACGCCGGTGCCCTCGTTCGCGTCCACGTCCTCCCAGCCGACGATGCGGTGCGTGACCCCGGCCAGCGCGCGCAGCTCGGGGAAGCAGGTCTCAAATTCGAGACCCACCAGCGCCGCGCCCTTCATGCTTTCAAGTACCTCGGCTTTGTCGTCCCCCAACAGCTTGATGGCCTGCTTGGCCAGCAGAAGGGGCGTTGCCTGGCTCTTGAGCCGGACGACGGCGTAGTCGATGCCCGGGTTCACCGCCAACGCGACGTTGGAAGAGAGTGTCCAGGGCGTGGTCGTCCAGACGAGAATGTTGAAATCCCGGCCCCGCACCGGCAGCTGGAAAAACACGCTGTCGTGGGTCATCTGCTGATATGAGCCGGTCATCTCGTGCTCGCTGAGCGAGGTGCCGCAGCGCGGGCACCAGGGCATGGGTTTATGCTCCTGCCGGAGCAGGCCTTCGCTGTTGCACTTATGCAGAAAGTGCCAGATGCCCTGAATGTTGGCGTCGGTATTGGTGAAATAGGAATTCTCCCAGTCCATCCATTGGCCCAGGCGACGGGATTGCTCGGTGATGATGCCTGAAAAATGCTTCACCCGATCCACGCACATGCGCGTGAATTTATCCAGCCCATAGGCCTCAATATCGCGTTTGGATTGAAAGCCAAGTTCCTTTTCAACTCCGACTTCGACCCAAAGGCCCTGTGAGTCAAAGCCGTTCTGGCAGCGGCAGTCGAACCCCTGCTGGAACTTATAGCGGATATAAATGTCCTTCAAACTCCGCCCCCAGGCGTGATGGATGCCCATGGGGTTGTTGGCGGTGATGGGGCCGTCCAAAAAGCGGAAGAGCGGGCGGCCCTGTGCCTGCGCGCGCCGCTTGCCAAAGCAGTCGTTCTCTTCCCAAAAGCGAAGTACTTCGTGTTCCTCCGCGATCAGCTCGTTTTTTTCCATACTCGCTCCCTCAAGAGATTATAGTAGGGGCGGCCATTGGCCGTCCGTGGCGAAAATTCAAAACAACGCTGCGGTGCGTCGATTCAGCGGGCGGCCCAACGCCGCCCCTACGGGAACCTGACTGCAAACCGCATCTAAAGTCTAACGTCTAAAGTCTATAGTCTAAAGTCTGACCGACCACTCAAACGGGTCGTCGCGCCTGCCCCATTGAATTCCCGTCAGCTCGTCATAGAGCCGCTGCGAGAGCGGGCCGATTGCGTTGTTGTTGAGGACGATGCTTTCTTCCCCGCAGCGCAGCTCGCCGATGGGGGAGATTACCGCCGCCGTGCCGGAGCCGAAGGCCTCTTTCAGTTGACCGGTCTTCGCGCCCTCCAGCAACTCAGCCAAGGCAAGCGGGCGTTCCTCGACGCGCACGCCCCAGCTTTGCAGCAGCTCAATGCAACTCCTGCGGGTGATGCCTTCCAGAATGCTGCCCTGCAGCGCGGGGGTGACCACAGTATCGCCCAGGGCAAAAAAGACGTTCATCGCCCCGACTTCCTCAATGTATCTGTGCTCCAGGCCGTCGAGCCAAAGCACCTGACTGTAACCGGCCGCGTTGGCTTTCTCCTGCGCCTTGAGTGAGGCTGCGTAATTGCCCGCCGTCTTGGTATAGCCCATGCCGCCGCGCACGGCGCGGACATACTCGGACTCTACATAAATTTTGACGGGGTTCAGCCCGCCGGGGAAATAAGCGCCGACGGGTGAAAGGATGATGCAGAAGATCAGGTGTTTTGCCGGGTGTACGCCCAATCGGGGATCCGTCGCGAAGATGAAGGGGCGGATGTAGAGTGAAGTGCCCTCGGCGGTGGGTACCCAGTCGGCGTCCAGGCGCACCAGTTGCTTCAAGGCCTCCAACGCCAGGGCTTCATCAATCAGGGGGATACACAGCCGCTCATTGGAAAGGTTGAGCCGCCGCATATTCAGTTCCGGCCGGAACAGGCGGATGCCGCCGCCAGGGCAGGCGTAGGCCTTCATGCCCTCAAAGACCTCCTGGCCGTAATGCAGGCACATGGCGGCGGGGCTGAGCGAAAGCGGGCCATAGGGCACGATGCGCGGATCGTGCCAGCCCGTGCCCTCATCGTAGTCCATCAGGAACATGTGGTCGGTGAAGATGCTGCCAAAACCGAGTTTGGTTTGGTCAGCCGGTTTTGTTTTCGGAGCGTTTGTGCGTTCCACAGGGATGGTCTGCATCTATAGTCCTCCAAATTTCTTTGTATATTTCAATTGTAATACAATAAATTATAGCAATTATTTTCGTGGATTGCAAGCGTTTTGGTGAAAATTTTTCGGCGTCGGGCAAAACTTTTCGGCGCTTATCGTTTCAGAATGCGTCCTCATCGTCTGCCGTATTTTTGCCAACATCGAAAAAGGCAAAGCCATTGCACATAGAGGATATCGCCGCCCGGGCGGAGCGGGCTTAGTCTTGCCAGGCGCAGGGCGGTTGATATCTGTGGCTTCGTCAAAGCGGCGTGTTTTCCAAACAAACCAAACATAACGCCGCGGGAGACAAAATCGCGGTATGCCTTTTGTTCCGAGCGCAGAAGATCAGGTTCCGGCTTTTTTGAAATGTGCAGCAGCACGACATCGACCTGCGGTGCGGGGTGGAAGTCTACCCGTTGAAAATGATAGACTATATTGAGGTCGAAGAACGGCTTTAACAAAAGAGACTGCAATGTGTCGTGCGGCTTCCCGCAAAAGCGTTTGGCCGCGCCTTTTTCCATCACTAGCCAGGCGTCCTGCGGAGGATTCTCATCTTGCGTTAACTTCCTGACAATGTCTGTCGTAATGTTGAACGGTATATTCGAAAAGACTTTGTAGTCACTTCGAGGAAGCTTGCTGCGCAGAAAATCACCTTTGGTCAAGCAAAGATTCGGATGATCCGGGAATTTTATGCGAAGCGACGCGCACAGTTTCGCGTCAATTTCCGAGCAGATCACGCGGTCGCATGCACCCAGCAGCGCTTCTGTGATGTGCCCTTTGCCCGCACCGATTTCTACGACAGTATCATTTTTGCTGATGTTGGTCAGCCGCAGCAGGCGCGCTATCGTCTTTCGCGAAGTCAAAAAGTTTTGCGAAACCGAAACGGGCACAGCTTGCCCCGTTTTTCTGGACATAAAAAAATACACCTCATCTGTTATTTGCAAACACAACAAGGCGCAACAGGAGAACCGCTGTTAGCGGTCTTGTTGCGCGGTGTTATCGAATGCGAATAACGATACCCATGAGGTGTATGAATGCTCCTTTAGTGAAGATTGGGCTTATTATACCACAGAAAAAAGAGGGATGCAACATTTTTTGCGTAGCTTACAAAAAAATCGTGTCGACCCTTGCAATAAGCACCAATTCGTTATCATAGGGATTCCGCCGCGACCGTCGCCGCCATTTTTTCGGCTTCCACGCGCCGTTCGCGGAACTCGTGAATTTGCCGGTCAAATTCGGGGCCTTCGAGTTTGAAAAAGAAGATGGGGATCGCCGCGAGCAGCGCTCCGATGGCGGGGAAGATGGCGAAAATGAAGAACAGGCCGTCCTTTGTGCGGGGCAGCTGGGGCTTGGGGATGCCGTCTTTGCCGGGTTCTTTGAAGCCGAAGAAATCCATCGTGAAGCCGCCGACGAGCGTCGCCAGCGCGATGCACCACTTGCTCAGCATGCCGGTGACCATCAGGCTGGTTGCCTCGGCGCGCTGCCCCGTCTGCATCTCGGTATAGTCGAAGGTGTTCATCTGACAAATCTCGCGCGCGACGTCGCTGATGCCCGCCGGAATCCAGGCGACCACCGTGAAGAGCATGATCAAAAAGATGCCCAGCGGCGTATTATAGCCGACCTGCCGGACGACCAGAAACATCGTGATCAGGCACCCGGCGTTGAGCAGGTTGGTGAAGATAATGAGCCTGCTGGGGCGAAAGCGCTTGAGCATTAGCGGAGCCAAAAAGATGGCAAGGGTATGCGGCGGGCCTGCCAAAGTCCATTGCAGCGCCTGCCACTTGAGGTCGCCCAGGCTGTGGCGATAAAACTCCTGGTTTGCCGCGGAGCCGGCCGAACCGACGACGCTGGAAAGATTGGTGCTCCAAAGGAGGATCAGGTATTTGTTCTTGAAGAAGGTGACGAAATTCTCCCAAAAATGCTCCTGCTTCTTTGGCGGGGTTACGCGCTCCTTGAGATCCTTGGTGAAAATGGCGGTGCCAAGACCGATAACCGCAAAGGCAACCGCGCAAATGGTATAGAACTTATAGTCCGCCAGCCCCAGCCCGGTCTGTTTGTTGGTGATGGGGCCGTAGAGCAGGGGGATCAGCCCGGGGACTGTACCGGCCAATTGAGAGCCGATGTTGCCGATGGTGGAGTAGAGCGTTCGTTCCTGCGTATCAGCGCTCATGACCGTGCCGATGGCCGCGAAAGAAAGGCCAGAAAAGGTGTTGATGGTCTCCCAAATGGCGTAGGTGACGAAAAACCAGATCATCAGTGAATTGAGCGAATCGAGGGGCGGCTTGATGAACATCACAATGGAGAGCGCGGCCAGCACCGGCACCAGCGGCGCCAGAAAGGGCTTAAAGCGCCCTTTTTCGCCCTTGCCGTTGTCGATGACGGTGGAGACGATCGGGTCATTGATGGAATCAAATATCTTGGTTGCGGAGGCAAGCACGCCGGCCTTCATTGCGCTGAAGCCGCTGGCGATATAATAGACGTTCAGGTAATCCGTGGCCAGCTTGGCGATGGAGCCGTAGCCCATCTTCCCCAAGCCAAAAGCCACATACTCTTTGAGCGCCATTTTTTCAGGATTTTTCTCATTTTCACGGATGGTTTGAATCGTCTCCTGAATCTTTCCCTTTGCCTCTTGTATTTTTCCCAATACCTCGTCTCCTTCATCAAAATAAGTGCCGAACAACATACCAAGCCCCTTCTGACAGGGGCTTGGCGCTTCGTATGCACTTTACTTTGCCAAAAACTGAAAGCTCGCTTCCAGCTCGTCCAGCGGATTTTTGTCGTAGCAGGCGTCCTGCTCAACGAAGGCGTATTGCGTGCCGATTTCCGCGAACGCGTCCAAAATGCCGGGCCATTCCAGCACCCCGCTGCCGACGGCGGCGAAGCGGTGCTCATTATCCTCAAGGTTCATGTCTTTGAGGTGGCAGACGTCGATGCGCCCTTTGAGTGAGCGGATCAAATCCCGCACGTTCTTGCCGCCAAACTGCACCCAAAATACGTCCAGCGTGAAGCCCAGCAGCGCCGGGTCGCTTTCGTTGACCAGTACGCTCCAAATGTCGCCATCCGGCTGGCGGGCAAACTCGAAAGCGTGGTTGTGGTACTGGAACTTCAGCCCCGCGTCGCGGAAAGCTTCCATCGCCGGGCGGAATTTATCCAAAAACGCTCGCGCACCTTCCGGGCTGCGTTCGCCGGGCATGCTGCCGATCCCGACGTAGGGGCACTCCATCAGCAGGTGCTCCCGGATCACGTTTTGGGTGTCGTTGAGAATGCGGTCGCCCGAGGTGTGCGTCAGGCGCACTGCCAGGCCCAGTTCGTCGCAGAGCGCCTTCATCTCGGCGGCGTCGTAATTGAAGCCGGAGCATTGGATGTACTTATACCCGATGGCGGCCACGCGCTCCAGCGTGGAGCGCACGCCCTCCGGGGTACGCATGAGACCGCGCGTGGTATAGAGCTGCGCGCCGATGTTCATGGGGCAGCCCCCCTTTCATTGTATGGTTGTTTCGTGTGTCGGCAGCACAAACAGATCAGGAATGCCAAACGGTCATACTACGTCTTCAAACTTGACAACTTCACCCGTTTCACCGGAGGCAAAGATGGCCTCGACCAGACGCAGAAGCCGCCGTTGTTGATTATGGGTGACCAGGGGGGCCGCGCCTTCGCGCAGCACCTGGGCGATGTTGCCGTAGTATTCCACCCATTCGCCCTGGACGGTGGGCAGGGGATAGTGCTCAATGGTGTCGTTGGTGCGGGGAGCCATGGTTTTGGTGATGCCCACCCCGGCCTGCACAGGCACGGAATCGCGGTTTTCCCAGTCGGAGACCATGACGATTTCGCCGTCAAGATCCCAGTTGCGCACGATGGCCGAGCCATTTTCGCCCAGGACGTACCACTTCGGCAGCTCAATGAAGTTGCTTGTCAGCACCTCGACCAGGAAGTTTAGGTCGTCCTCAAAGCGGATGAAGGCGCGGAAGCCGTCGTCGCATTCCTCGTTGGTGATAAAGGTCAGTTGGGCGTAGACATCAACCAGGCGGCGATTGCCCGCCAATTGCAGAACCTGATCCAGCAGGTGGATGCCCCAGTCCAGCAGCATGCCGCCGCCGTGCTTCTTCATGTTGCGCCAATCGCCGGGAATGCCGCGTGAACCGTGCACGCGGTTCTCGACCTCAAAGACGCGGCCCAGGGTATTGGCGTCCAGAATTTTTTTGACCGTCAGGTAATCTTTATCCCACCGGCGGTTCTGGTGCACCGTGAAGAGCTTGCCGTTGCGTTCGGCGGCGGCGATCATCTCTTCCAGCTCGGCGCTGTTCATGGCCACGGGCTTTTCGCTGATCACGTTTTTGCCATGGTTAAGCGCGTCAATGACGATTTCTTTATGCACGTCGTTGGGCGTGGCTACGGTCACCAATTCAACGCGGGGGTCGCTGAGCAGGGCTTCACGGCTCTCGAAAGCGTGAATGCCGCTGTCTTCCGCCAGTTCCTGCCGCTCGGCACGAATGTCAAATACGCCGATAAGCTCGAAATCGTCCAGGTCACATTCCAGCTTTTGGGCGTGATAGCTACCCATTCCCCCAAAACCGATGACCGCTACGCCTATGGGTTTGATCTTGTTCTCCGCCACTTCCACACAGCCTCCTAATAAATTAGTTATAAATACAGTTTGCTGTCAATTTTACGCAATCACACCCACCACATCGCGCCGGTGGGTTCGCTGACCAGCACCTCTTTGAGCAGGGCGACGGCTTTGCGCAGTCCTTCGTTCTGGCTCATCAGGCTGTCCTCATGCTCGATGCTCACGGCGTAGTCGTAACCGACCATGCGCAGGTTTGAGACGATGTCTTTCCAATACGATGTGTCGCGCCCGTAGCCCACGGAACGGAAAATCCACGAACGGTGCAGCTCGTCGCCGTAAGGTTTGTTATCCAGCACGCCGTTGACGGCGGTGTTGTAAGCGTCGACCTTGGTGTCTTTGGCGTGGAAGTGGAAGATCGCCTCGCCCAGCGCGCGGATAGACGCAACGGGGTCCATGCCCTGCCAGATCAGGTGGCTGGGGTCAAAATTCGCGCCGATTTCCGGCCCCACCGCCGCGCGCAGACGCAGCAGGCTTTCGGTGTTATAGACGCAGAAGCCCGGGTGCATTTCCAGCGCAATCTTGTTCACGCCGTGCGCTTTGGCAAACTGGATAAAGTCCCGCCAATAGGGAATCAGTTTTTCGTTCCACTGCCATTCCAGCACCTCGCCAAAGTCGTTCGGCCAGGGGCAGGTGACCCAGTTGGGCGCCTTCGCGCCATCCCAGTCGCCCGGGCAGCCGGAGAACGTGTTGATCTGGTGCAGGCCGACGGCTTCGGCCAGCAGGACGGCGTCGCGCAGGGCCTTGTCGAACTCCGCGGCGATCTCCTTGTTGGGATGCAGGGGGTTGCCGTGGCAGCTGAACGCGCTGATCTCGAGTCCGGAATCGGCGATGGCCTGCTTGAACTCCGCCAGCTTTGCGGGGTCGTTCAGCAGTGCGTCGGGGTTGGCGTGGGCGTTGCCGGGGTCGCCGCCACAGCCGATGTCGCCCCTCTCAATGCCCAGTTCTTTGAAGTAGGCAAGGGCTTCTTTCAGCGGAAGATTACTTAACAAGGTTGTAAATACGCCTAGTTTCATAAAAAACTTCATTCCTTTCTGAATTTCGTAGAAATTCCATGCGTGAAACGGAATCAGGCACAAATAGGGCATGAAACTTTATCTTTCACGCGAAATTCTCATCTCTCAAGCGTTCGCTTTCAGCCATTGGATGCCCTTGGTGACGCTGCCCATGCCTGTGCCCTGGGTCTCGTCCTCCAGGATCAGCCACTCCAGGCCAATCTCCTTTGCGCCTTTGACCACCGCCGCCAGGTCGACCGTGCCCTCGCCCAGGGCGGCGGACTTGTGATCCTCGGTGCAGTCCTTGATATGCACAAGGCAAATCTGATCCTTGTGTTCGGTGAGGTATTGATAGTTATCTACGCCGCCGCAAAAGCTCCAGCAGGTATCCAGCTGAAGCGGGCATGCCGCCAAAAAGCTGTCAATGGCCAGGCTGCCGTCCGCGAAGGGGATGAACTCGCCCACATGGTTGTGGTAATAGATGACCACATCGTGTTTGAGGCCTTCCTCATAGGCGGCCTTGAGCACCGCACAGGTGGCGGCGGTGTCTTCCGGCGTGCCGTGAGGTGCGCCGCCGATGCCGATATGCCGCATGCCCAGCGTCTTGCAATACTTGATCGTCGCCGGCAGGTTTTCGAGCCGCAGGTCGTTCAGGCCCATATGGGTACCGACGGCCACAAGGCCCGCCTCGTCCAGCGCCGCGCGGATCACTTCGGCTTCCAGGCCAAAGTAGCCGGCAAACTCCACGCCGTCAAAACCCAGCGCCTTGAGCTTTGGGAAGATCGCCAGAAAATCGTCCTCCCACTCGAACAGTTCCCGCAGGGAATACAGTTGAACCGCAAATTTCATTGGTGAAACCAACCCTTTCTGTCATGTCAGTCGCGCGGGAGCATATCAGTCCTCAAAATAGACTGCCTTGCCTGTGGCAGCACTCTCGTAAATCGCCTCGAGAATGCGGGTGACGACAATCGCCTGATCCGCGCGCGTGGGCGGTTCGGTGTCGTTGAGGATACAATCGATCCAGGCGCGGGCTTCCAATTCAGCCGGATCGCCGCCACGGCTGCCTGAGAAGAAGGCAACGCCGCCCGCCTTGAAATCGGGGGTCTCAATCACTTGGCGGCCATGACGCACGGCGTTGATACGCAGCCCGTCGTTGAGCATATCGGCACCGGCTTTGGTGCCCGCCAATACGCAGACGGCTTCGTTGGGGTCGGCAATATTGAGCGCCCAGCTGCTTTCGAGGGAGATCGTTGCGCCATCCTCCATCACAATGAAACCAAACGCGGAATCTTCCACCGTAAACTTTTCGGGATCCCAATCGCCCCAGGCGTTGGCGGTGCGGGTCTGCTGACCCAGTTTTTTATAAGAAGTACCCAGTACCATCTTGGGTTTGTAATTGTTCATCATCCAGAGCGTCAGGTCAAGGGCATGGGTGCCGATGTCGATCAGCGGGCCGCCCCCCTGTTCATGTTCGTTCAGGAAGACGCCCCAGGTGGGCACGGCGCGGCGGCGCAGCGCGATCGCTCGGGCATAATAGATTTCGCCCAGCTCGTCCGCTGCAACCATTTCCTTCAAGTATTGCGAATCCCCGCGCCAGCGTTGCTGGTAGCCGATGGTGAGCTTCTTGCCCGTACGAATGGAAGCTTCCAGCATCTGCTTGGCTTCGGCGTATGTTTTGGCCATGGGTTTTTCGCACATCACGTGTTTGCCGGCTTCCAGCGCCGCGACGGTGATTTCCGCATGCGAGCGGTTGGGTGTGCAGACGTGCACCACGTCGATGCTCTCATCTTTCAGCAGTTCCCTATAGTCGGTGTAGATTTTCGCGCCCCTGGCGCCAAAGCGCCCTTCCGCCTTCACAGCGCGTTCTTCCACGATGTCGCAGAACGCCACCATCTCTACTTCGTCGATCTTATCCAAATTGGGCATGTGTTTCCCGCTGGCGATCCCGCCGCAGCCGATGATACCGATCTTCAACTTGTCTGCCATAGGTAATTCTCCTTAAAAAAATAGAATATATGAGGACATGAAACCCTCTCCTCATATTATAAAGCTTCCGGCAATAAATGCAAGCGTTTTGTTTATTTTTTATGGAAACCTGCCCAAAACAAAGTTGCCGTTGCGGCAGATGAAAAAAAGCTTGACAAACGAATTCGCGTCGGCTATACTACTTGAGTAGCTGTTTGTCTGACGCGCATATGGGCCTGTAGCTCAGTTGGTAGAGCGTTCGGTTCGCATCCGAGAGGTCGTGGGTTCGAATCCCTTCAGGTCCACCAAAATTTCAAAACCTGTCGAAAAGCTGAAATTGCTTTAACGGCAGGTTTTAGTTATGAGCAAAGCGCTTTTCAATGGCAAGCACTCTGTCGCGCTTTATAAACGGTGAAACCGCTGCTCACATTCACATAGGCAGCGGTTTCGCTAAGAACAAGTGGTGGAGAATAGCGGGATCGAACCGCTGACCTCTTGAATGCCATTCAAGCGCTCTCCCAGCGTATACGGTAAACCACCCCCAAAATCGAACGGTTTTGGTTGGGTGGATTTTTAGACGGGAGCCGCGAAATGCTTGCTGTACAAGGAGTTCAGAGATTAGTCACTCAAGTTTCCCAAAAATGAGCCAACGCAATGAGGAGCACAAAAGCCGCTAAACATTGTCCGTAAATACGATTTCATTGTTGAGGCGATTACCTGCGGTTGGATGGCATGCTGTACCCCGGTTGAATGGCATGCTGTAGGCGGTTGGATGGCATGCTAGCGCTTTTCGTGCGCTCAAAAAACTGGGGGGAAGAACCTAATATGTATTGCTAAAGCATGTTACCGTGTATAAGTGCTGAGGTAACATTACACATTTTGCATCTCTGCAGCCACTGGTGGCTGCAACCATACGCTCTTCTTTGTTTTACGCATCCTGAATAAAACGATCCCCACAGCAAAGACCATTCCAATAGCGATCCACTGGGAAGTGGAAAGGTGTAGGAGGATCCCCCGGCTTTCATCGCCCCGGAAGAACTCCAACACAAAGCGCCCGGCAGAATACGGAATGAGGTACAGCGGGAACAACGTGCCTGAACGCTTTCGTTCGGGCTTCCAGATGAGGAACACCAAAAGAATAACCAAGTTCAGCCCGGATTCAAACAATGGAGAAGGCAATCTGCTCACGCCGTTGATTTCGATACCCCAGGATGCTTCTTTTCCGTAACAACAGCCCGCGAAAAGGCAACCAAAGCGTGCCACTACGCCGAATGCCAGCGCAAAGAAAGCCATGAGGTCAGCCATGTTGCCCAGGGGTACCTGGTGCCGCTTTGCGTAAAGCAGCACCAGGCCTGTCGCGCCGATCAACCCGCCATAGAACACCCCACCCGCCCGCAATTCCTGCAACCAATTATCCACCAAGCAACGCTGCGCTATTCGTTCGGCGTCAACACCGGCAGCGTCGAAATGGATGCCGGGGCGGATTGGGAACGCTTTTCTGCAACCTTCACTGCAACCGGCAGCGGAAAGGTTGCCATTTCGCTGGACGGCCCCGGAACCGTGTTGATCGATGCGGTGCAGGTGGAGAAGAACGGCGGCACATCCGCATATAATCACGTAGAGAACAGTTTTTTCAGTGCGGGTACTGAGCGCTGGGCGGTGGATTTTCCGGCAGGGGCAAGCGGCGTTGTGACCAGAGACGACAGACTGGCCTCGAACGTGCTGGGTATCCCCGGCGAGCCCGGCATTGAAAAGCGTGTGTATCAGGAAATACCGATGAACGCCAAAAAGGGCGAAATGATTTTGTTCGGCGCAAAAGCTGCGGCCAAGGCGACGCAAGACAAGCTGCGCGGCAACAGTATTTCAGATGAATTGCGTCCCTTCGATGTGGTTGTTGAATTCTTCAGGGAGGGGCAAACGACCTCTTTCAAAACCGAAACAGTGGAATTCAACCGCGACATCAAAGGCAAGGCGAAAATCGCAGACGGCCTTCAAACTGTCGCTGGCACCTACGCCTTGGCGCAGGATTGCAGCAAGGTGCGTCTCAGCCTGCGTTATAACAGCCAGGTAAACACGGCATATTTCTATGATGTGTTTTTGTTCGTCGGCGAATCCGGAACAAATTATGATTACAACGGCAACGGACGGCTGACAAAAGCAACGACCGTGCAGGGCACCGCGAACTACACCTATGTCGGCCCAAATGTGGAGAAGATCGTGGTTGACAATAAGGACGGCAGCGGCTCAACCACCAGCTACACCTACGAACCCGGCACGAACAATGTGAAAACAGCGACATACAAAGCAAAATCCAAACAGGGCGTGGAAAACACCATTTCCACCACGAGCTATCAGTACGGCACGGGTGGGGTATTACTGGAATCCACCGTCACTGCCGACGGCGCGTCGTCCACACAAAAATATGAGTACACGAATGACAACAACGACGTGGCCAAGGTGACGGACGGCAGCGGGATTTACGGCATCTATCAATACGCCAGCAAGAACCACAACATCATCACCAAGTCCACCGCGTCGGATGGCTCGGTCTATGATTACGGCTATGAGAGCTATCTGGATTACCTGACCAGCGTGCGCAGCGGCGGCGGCCAAAACAGCTACAATTACGGCGATGACCGGCTCAACAGCATTGTACATAATGGCACGACATACTCGTTTGAACGCAACAAGCTTGGGCAAACCACCAAAATAAGCATTGGCGATCAAGCGCTTGTGACAAAAACATATAACAGCACAACGCAGCGGCTGCAATCGACTTCCTACGGCAACGGCCATTCCTCTCAACCGACCTACAACACCCTTGGCCAGGTGACGGCGGAACGCTTCACCAGCGGCGGACGCGTCGGCATCACCCACAACTACGTCTATGCCAACGACGGCACCCTAACGCGCGCCGGCAGCACCGAAACAGGCCGCAGCACAGAGTTTGGCCATGACATATCCGGGCGGCTGACCGACATCTATAGCTTCAAGACCGCCGACAAAACCGACCCGACGCGCATTCGCATGAAATATGACGACGTGGGCGCGTTGGCGCAATTCAAAGCCAGCGACGGAAACGGCGTTCTTTCACAGACAAACTACACCTACGACGACCGCGACCGCCCGGAACAGACTGCGCTCACTTCGTTGGGTGGCGGCACGGTGCGCTATGCCTACACCGGCATGAATCGCCTGCAAAGCACGACCCATGCCCTGCCCTCCGGCCAGAACGTGACCACCGGCTTTGCCTACTGGCAAAACGGCAGCAACGCGACCTCGTTCGTCACGAGCATGACCAACAGCATCGGCGCAACCTACGCGTACACCTATAAGCCGGGCAGCAGCAGCATCGCCACCGTCACGGAAAACGGTGCTTTGCAGCACACGTATACCTATGACAGCCTGGGCCAGCTGACGAAGGACGCCGCCCCCGGCAAAACAACGCGGGCGGCAACATCAAATCCGTCAAGGAAAACGGCACAGAGACGCACAGCTTCGCCTATGCCAATGCCCAATGGAAAGACCAGCTGACCGTTTTTGACGGCAATCCGCTGACCTATGACGAGCTTGGCAATCTCAACACCTACGGCGACAAAACGTATACCTGGAAAAAGGCCAGCCAGCTGGCGGGCATCGTTGGTGACGGACTGGATGCCTCGTATAAATACGATTACACCGGCCTTCGCGCCGAAAAGACCGTCAACGGCGTGACGACGAAATACCTTTGGGCGGGCGAGCTGCTGATTTCGCAGGACGACGGCACAAACCAGATCAACTGGAGCTATGACCACAGCGGCACCGCCGTCGGCTTCGCCATCAACGGCACCCCATACTTCTACCTACGCAATTTACAAAACGACGTCGTCGGCATTTATGATCTTGACGGCAGCGTCGTGGTGCGGTATACTTATGATGCTTGGGGCAATATTCTCACAACCACCGGTCCCGCCGCCGCGACGCTCGGCGCGCTCAACCCCATTCGCTATCGCGGCTACTATTACGACACCGAAACCGGCTACTATTACTGCCAAAGTCGCTATTACAACCCCTTGTGGTGCCGTTGGATCAGCGCCGACGTGCTGATGGACACCGGCGACGGCGTTCTGGGCACCAATATGTATGCGTATTGTAATGGGGATCCGGTGAATTTTAGCGATCCAGAAGGAGAGGCGCCGACAGCAAGTGAGCTGAATATGCTTAAAAAGGCTGCTGCAAAAGTAGGTGCAGGCAAAGACTTTGATTGGAAAGCAAGAATCATTTATCAAGTTAAGGAAGTATTTCCAGGAGTAAGGGAATATCGAGTTATACAGCAAAAACTTGGTGGTTCGACCTTAGTTTTTTATTCCGGGAAGAAAGCAGACATGAAAAAGTGGGCCGATGAGTGTGACAAGAAAGCGAAGAATTGGGATATTTTAAATCAAGCAGAAGCGGTCATTTCGGTTGCTTTAAGTATTGCAGGCTTCGTTAAAGTTGCAGGTCTTGCGTCAGTCGCCGCAAGGGTTGGAGGCATCCTTACTGCCGCAAAGGCAAGTCCATATGTCTTTGCGCTTTTTGCCGTGACAAAAGGAATGTCAATGATCCTGGAGGGAATGTCAAAAACCATTATAGACAGAACTTATTACGAGGGCGATTACGTTACTTTTTTGCACTCTAAGCATGTTGTCGGTATGCGAAGCGTTACATATTATGATTACGAAGGAAACTATGTCAGAACTTTCTCAGGCTAAGAGATGTTGCTGCGCAACAATCCAGAAAGGTTGGTATAGTCATGCTTAAGAAAATAGCAGCAGCAATTTCGCTTTTGGGCATATTCTTCTGTTCCGCAATTCAAATTCTTAACATTCTTGAATGTCAAACAAAGTTCTTAGAGAGTGCTAAATACGTTTTATCAGGGTTTTTAGCTCTCCAGTTCTGCCATCTTCTGATTTTAGCCATAGAGTTTTTTTGCAAGAAAAAACTCATGTTAGGTTGTACTTTTTTTTCGGAATTGGTTTTTCATCTTTCAATATTAGGACTGTTAGCGTTTCAGTTATTGCAAATATGCAAGCCCGCTTGGAGCGTTTCTGTTTCGCTATATTACCTGGTCGCTTTTGCTGTGGTTTCCACCGCAATGGCCATTGAGGGAAATTATAAAAAGAAACATATTTCGAATGAAACGGACATTGCACCGCCGCAAGATAGGGGTTGAAATAGCACGATTTTTGCAGGATCGAGCTGCATAGGAGACAGGAAATGAGTCAACCAATCCGCAAACACTATCATGCGTTGTGCAAAACGATTCTTGCACCGTTAGGATTTAAGAGATCACCCGATGTACACTATCGGGTTACGAACGATGTTTTACAGTATTTGCACATGGTTCATTATAGAGGTGCACACAGGTTTTATTTAGTCTTTGGGGCTGTTCCTCTATGTCGCAGTGCGCCAGTGGAAGCAAACTGCAATCTTGCTTTCACTGGACTTGAACTGTTTGAATATTCGCTCGGAAAACACGCAATCAGTTATAACGAGAATGATGAGGGCATAGCTGCATGCGTTGCGATTCTTAAAACTTGTTTTGAACATGATTTGGTTCCGTTTTTTCATAATGCAGTTGATTGCGCCCAAGCCTTTACTGAAAATAGACGGATATACAAAACGTATGCATCTGAAGAAGATTATGCGATCCCTTGGAATGAAGATGAGATGTATATGTTGCTCAAGGCTGGAGATTATGAAACGGCTCTAAAATATGCAAAAACGATATACGAGAGTAGGCTTGAAGGATACGAGATAAACAAAAGATCACTTTCAGACCCTGAACATGATGCTTGGATGGAACAGCTCCTTGGTGAAACTGCGGAATTAGTGCTTCACGTGGAAGCCAACGACGTGGACTGGATACAAAAACATCTGCAGAGCAATGAGCGTCGTTCCCGCCTTTCGCTGGGTCTGGAAACCTAATGAAGAATTTCCCCGAAAGGTTCCGGATTCCGTTGATTGTGTACAGCAACCGGCGAACGCTTGCCGAACTGGGAATGCGCTATATCATTTGAAAGAAGGGTACAGCATATGAAGAAGCCGCGCGCCCGCATCGCCTCGCTCCTCCTCGCTTTCCTCTTACTCCTCTCGATCTTCCCCCTGACCGCCCTCCCCGCCCGCGCCGCCGACCCCGACATCACCCCCGCATTCACCGACCCCGCCCTGCTCGCGGCGGTGCGAACTACCCTGCGCAAGCAGCCCATCGACCCCATCACCGCCGCAGAGTGCGCCGCCGTGCGCTTGCTCAACCTGATCAACAAGGGCATTGTCGACCTCAGCGGCATGGAATATTTCACCGGCCTGCAAACCCTGGACATCAGCCGCAACCCATTGACCAGCGCGGATTTTTCAATGCTCCCGGCGCTGCGGGCGCTTTCGGTCAACGAAAATCCGCTGACGTCGCTGAACGTTGCGCAAAACGCGCAGCTGTTGCAGCTGTATTGCACCAAAACGAACCTCACGGCGGTAAATGTATCGCAGAACACGGCGCTGCAAGCGCTTTATGTGGCGGGCAACAGCAACTTTTCGTCGCTCAACCTCGCGGGCAATCCCAATCTCACGACGCTGGAATGCAACAACAGTGCGCTGCGCAGCCTGGATTTATCCGCAAACCCCGCGCTGCTGATGCTATATTGCGGCAACAACCCGCTGTCCAATCTGGATTTGTCGGGGAACCCACTGTTGCAAGTCCTCTCTTGTGAAAACAGCCAGCTTGCGACGCTGGATTTGAGCCGAAACCCAAAACTGTTTTCGGTAATCTGCGCGCAAAACAGCCTTTCTGCGCTGAACACGCGCCAAAATCCGGACTTGCAGGCCTTGGTCTGCACGGAAAACAACATCACTACGCTGGATTTGAGCGCAAACACCAAATTGACTACATTGCTTTGCGGCCAAAATGATCTGACCGACCTGACCTTGACCGCCAACACGGCCTTGCAGCGCCTGGATTGCTACGAGAATGAACTGACAGCGCTGAACCTGGGGGACAACACGAACCTCGAAAATCTTGACTGCCATGGCAACCAGATCGCGGTGCTGGATGTCAATCCTCTGACAAAATTGCAGCTTTTTAACTGTTCCGGCAATCTGCTGACGGCGCTGAATATATCGCAAAATGTGCAGTTACGCGAACTCCGCTGCGCGCACAATCAGCTGACAACGTTGAATAGAACGCAAAACGACCTGCTCATGTATCTGGACATCAGTTACAACCGCCTGCCGTCCGAAGCGGCGCTGATCGGCCCCGGATATGGCACGGTCATCTTCGAGCCGCAGACCCCCGGCGGGACGGACATCACGGCGCAGTTCGTTGACCCGAACCTCTTGGCCGCCGTACGCAACGCCTTGGGCAAGGCCGAAAACGCCCGGATCACGGCCGAGGAATGCGCTTTTGTAGAGACGCTCGACCTTTCCGGCTGCGGCATCGCGAATTTGGCCGGGCTTGAGAATTTCCCGCGCCTGAAGACGTTGCATTGCGCGGATAACCAACTTACGTCCATCAGCCTTTCGGCTTTCCCCGACCTGGTGACGCTCGATTGCTCCGGCAACAGGCTGAAGTCGCTGAGCCTTTCCCAAAACACGCATCTGCTTTACCTCGATTGCAGCCGAAACCAGCTCAGCAAACTGGATTTGAGCAAAAATACCGCATTGGAAACGCTGTACTTTGCAGATAATCTCTTTGCGGGCCTAGATTTAACACAAAACCTGAACCTTCTTTACTTGGACGCGCGAAACAACTACATTGCGGACGAATATCTGGACCTGGTGATCCCGGCGTCCGTTCTGTTTTTCGAGTATTCGTTTGTTCCGCAACACGTCGCGGGGCCTGATGTCTCCGCTGCCTTTGCCGACGAAAACTTCCTCGCTGCGATCCGCACAGCCCTTGGCAAGCAGGCTTCCAATCCAATTTACGCCTTTGAATGCGCATCGCTTGCCGCGCTGAATGTCGCGAACAAAGGCATCGCCGACCTTTCCGGCATTGAACATTTCATCAATCTGGAGCATCTGCTTTGCGACGGGAACCAGCTTACGTCGCTAAATTTCTCTCAAAACCCCAACCTCAAGACGCTTTCTTGCGCCAACAACCACCTGACTGCGCTCGACTTGACGGCGAATCCGCTGCTGACAATCCTGTCCGCAACGAAAAACTTCATTCCGTCCGAAAGCAGCATCACCGGCTTTGATGCGGCGGCGGCAGCATTGTTTGCGTTTGCCCCGCAAAACGCCCATACCGTCACGCAGGCAACCTGCGACGGCCAGGGTTTTACCACCTGGGTTTGTTCGCACGACGCGCCGCATACGCATACTGACCAGTACAGCAACGCCTTGGGCCATGACTACGAGCCGACCGTGACCGCGCCGAGCTGCACAGAAGCGGGCCATACCACCTGGGTTTGCAGCCATGACACAACGCACAGGTACACCGATACGCCAGTTGCGTTGACGGGGCATGCTTTGGGCAGCTGGCAGGTGCGCGAAGCGGCGGGCTGCGAAACTGCCGGATTGGAATACCGCGTCTGTTCCGTGTGCGGCGAAGGGGAAGAAACAAGGCCAACCGCCGCGCTGGGGCACGAGTGCGTTTCCACCGTCACGCCTCCAACATACACTGCGGACGGCTTCACCACACACGCTTGTAAGCGCTGCGATTACAGCTACAAAGACACGTATATCACGAAATTCTCCCTGCCCCATGACGCGGCAAAAGAACTTGATTATAAGATCACTGACTACAGCTTCAACACAGACGGCGGCAAAATCACCTGGACATCGGACAACAGCAAAGTCTTGACGGTCAACGCCAACGGCAGCATAAACTATAAGGGCCGAGGCACGACAACCGTGACAGCGAAGGATGCTGCGGGCAATGTGGTTGCCACAACGAACGTAACCGTGAAGTATGTGTGGTGGCAGTGGTTGATCGTGATTTTGCTGTTCGGGTGGATTTGGTATTGATGAGAAACAAAGGATCTCTCACACATAATATTTAGCTATGTTTGGCCGGATTTTTTTGAGTGCTTCTCAAAAATCCGGCCTTTTGCATTCACATTACATGCCACCCGCGTTCAACGCAACGAGGGTGGCTTTTTTTATCGGAAGGAGGTTTCGCCCATGTTTACCCTAGAATCTGTTTTAGCGTTCGCCAAGGAACTCCCCAACCTCGTGGACATGATTGTCCGTATGTGCATTGAGCTTGCGACCCATGCGCTCGACATCCTCAATGCGATGTAGCCCATCTCTACAAATTTTTGAAAAAGGAGGGTATCTCTATGTTCACCTTGCAATGCATCTACGCGCTTTTCAAAGAATTCCCCAGCTTTGTGGATATCATCGTCCGCCACATCGTTGAAATACTCAGCGCAATGTAACCCAACCCGCAGAAAAACAATGAAAGGAGATGAACCAAGGAAATGCCGGAAAGTAAGGTCATCGCCTGCGTAAACCAAAAGGGTGGCGTCGGCAAATCTGTCACAAGCACGAACCTGAGTGTTTGGCCTGGCGCGTCACGGCAAACGTGTGTTAATCGTGGATTCGACAGCCAGGCCAGGTGGATCGCAAAAAAAACGATATCCCGATGCAGCGGCAGGCTTGCCGTGCGTTTTCAGCGCAGCAGGGCTGGATTGTAGGCAAGGAATTTGAGGAAAAAGGCGTGTCCGGCTACAAAGTCTCTGCTGAGAATCGAGACGCAATTCAAGATTTGAAAGAAGCGGCGCAGCGCGGCGAGTTTAACATCCTGCTGGTATTCATGTTCGACCGCATCGGGCGCATAGACGACGAAACGCCTTTGTGGTGCAGTGGTTTGCCAAGCAGGGCATTGCGGTTTGGAGCGTAAAAGAAGGTGAGCAGCGCTTCGAAAATCATGTGGATAAGCTCACCAATTATATCCGTTTTTGGCAGGCGGCTGGCGAGAGCGAAAAGACTTCCATGCGCACGAAAACCCGATTGGGGCAAATCGTGCAGGAGGGCTGCTTTCGCGGCGATGTTGCGCCCTACGGCTATCAATTACAGAAGCAGGGGCGCATGAATAAGCGAAATCATGAGCTTTACGAAATTATGATCGACGAGGATGAGGTGGCGGTCGTGCGCAAAATGTTTGAGCTATATTTCATGCTGGGCTATGGCTCCCACCGCATCGGAACCTATTTGACCGAACAAGGCATTTTGAACCGCAAAGGCAACAATTTCACCAACGTCACCATCAACCATATGCTGAAAAACCGCGCCTACCTTGGCATTTTGCGCAGCGGCGAAACGGAATCGGAGATTTTTCCAGAGCTGCAAATCATTGATCCGCATACCTTTGAAACCGCACAAAATATCGCCTTACAACGTTCGGCAGATTATCAAGAACGGTGCATTCCGCTGAATACGCGCGGAAGTTCGCTGCTGTCGGGCAACATATTTTGTGGGCACTGTGGCGCGCGGCTGACGGTCACGACCAACGGCAAAAAGTATAAACGGCAGGACGGCGACATAACGACCACCGTACGCACCCGCTACGTTTGCTACAACCGAACCCGGCATGCGCATCTGTGTGACGGGCAGACCGGCTACACCGTCAGTAAGCTGGATAGCGTGGTTGACAAAGTGATTCACGATATATTCGCCAGGCTCAGAGATGCGCCAAAAGACACCCTGATCGCCGAGCGTTACGCTGCGCAAAAGGCTGAAATCCAGTTGCAATTAACCGCCGCACGTGCTAATTTTCAAGCACGCGCAGCGGAGGTGTTGGAATATGAAACCGAGGTTTTAAAAGTTATTCGTGGAGACAGCAGGCTGAACTCAGATTTGCTCAACAAGCTTTACGAACAGGCAAAGGAAGATGCTTGGGCTGCCGAACAAGCGGTTCGACAATGTGAAGCTGCCCTGCAAACCAGCACGGAACGCCGCGCATCGCTTGCGCAGCAGTTCGACACCGTTCAATCCTGGTCAGCGCTATACGATGAATGCGATATGGCCACCAAAAAAATGATCGCTGCCAGTCTTTTACGCGCTGTGCGGGTCAGGCGCAACTACGAAATTGAAATTGATTTGGCAATCGACTGCGAGCAACTGGTGCTGTCTTACGACGTTTTTGACAAAAAGGATTTTCATTCTGCGGCATGAAAAATGGCATGAAAAAACCCGCATAAGCCTATCGTCTTGCTCTGCAAGCCGTTTGCTATGCGGGTTTGGTGGAGAATAGCGGGATCGAACCGCTGACCTCTTGAATGCCATTCAAGCGCTCTCCCAGCTGAGCTAATCCCCCAAGGCAACCAATTATAACATGGTTAATCACTGTTGTCAAGGGCAAAAAATCAAAAACAAAAAAATTTTTGCAGGGACAAAAAATCCGCAAATTGAAAGAAAATTGTCCAAAGAAAGCAAAGAAAAGGCGCAAAAGGGGAAATGCCTCAAGCAAAATGCTCGATTCAGTCTATACTAATTTTCGTTTAAGCAGAGTATAAAAAAACAAGCTTAAGCCTTTGATATATGGGTTTTGCGAAGTTTTTGTCCATCTTCTAACGAAAAAGAACATTACTTTTTTTGATCTATTTTCTGGTGGACGTGCACACTGGTTTATGCTACAATAGCTATGCTATAGGCGCAACAATAAAACAAAGATGGAGAGACCAATATGCTAAACTATTTTACTTATGCCCTTGGCTACCTGCGCGGGGTACTCGTTTTTTTGCTTGGCCTAACCTGTACCGGCTTGTTGGGTCCGGCGGGCCCCGACGCAACCTTCGGTATGGCAAACAAAGCGGAGCAATATCACGCGCGAGCCGCGATCCTCGCCGAGAGCAACGAAAGAAATTTCTTCGACAAAGCCAGCCGCGTGCTGCATAACGACAGCGGCAACTGGTTCAGCCCCTCCGGCTGCTGGGACGCCGCAGCCCTGCTGACCATGTACACGAAAATGGCGGCCCTTGACAAAAAATATGTCAAGGGCGCGGACAGGGCCATTTACGCCCTGGGGTTTTATGGCCGGGCAACGTCGGGCGGCGGGTTCAGCGCATATACGGGTGCGTGGGCTCCGCGCCAAAACGCCTCCGACGGTCAGGTCTACTACGACGACAATATGTGGGTGGGGCGCGACCTAGTGGAGTTGTACCGCCTCACGGGCGATAAAAAATATCTGGATAGGGCTGTCATTATCGCTGACATGCTCATCGCCGAGGGGTGGATCAACCTGGACGAGAATATGTTTACGCAGAAATTCGGCCGTACGCCGGGCGGACCCTTGGGCGGGTTTTATTGGCGGGACGACCACGATGCATTGCACGTGTGCTCCAACGGGCCGGCGGCGCAGTTTCTGACGCAGCTTTCCCAGGTGGCGGAGAACGGCAAAGAAGCGGCTTACCTCGAGACCGCCCAAAAATGCTACCGTTTTTTGCAATACATGGAAAACGGCAACGGCGTATTCTGGGACCTCATGCGCTTCCACAAGGATGCTGACAACAACATCACCGGCATAGACGAGCGTACAGGCGGGATTTTCTCCTACAACGCCGGTACGCCCATCAGCGCGGCGGTCGAGCTTTATAAAACCACGGGGGACGCGGCCTATCTGAACGACGCGAAGCGCTGGGGTCGCAGCGCCGACGCCTATTTCGCGAAGGAAAGCCCTGTCGAAGGTGTAATGACCTACACGGATCTGCCGTGGTTCCGTGAGATATTGCTCATGGGCTTTATCGATCTTTATGCGTTCGAGCCGGATGCGCTGGGCTATATCGAAAATATGGAGCATTCTCTCAACTACGGCTATGAGAACCACCGCCTGAACGGTGTATTGGGCTGGCAGAAGAACATCATTCCCCAGGATTGGGTGAACGGCTTTGCAAACAAGGACGCGAAAAAGAACGCCGCCGCGCTGGAGCAGATCCCCTGCGCGGGGATCTACGCCAGCCTTGCAAGGTTTTATACTGTTTTTCGTTAAAAGAGTAGACAAAAAACTTCGTAAAGCCTATATATCAAGGTGCTAATGCTTGAATTTTACTAAAACCACATCCATATCCAGCCGAAACAAACAAAGAACAGAAACCAGTTCAAGGGAGTTGCTTCATAATCGGTGGTAAAAATGCGCTTTGAACAATAGCTTTGTGATCTTTTTTCAATCTCTTTTTATCTTTTTTTGCTGAGGAGATGTCTGGGTGCGAGGAGATCAAAAAAATTTGTTTTTCCCGTTGACATTCGAGCTACTTTGTGATACAATATACAAGTAATGCGTGATACTGCATAGAAGCAATACAGATTAGGAGGATTTTGCTACGGATAAATTAACTGAAATGTTAAAAGGCGTATTGGAAGGTTGCGTGCTCGAAATCATCAACCGGGGTGAAACCTATGGCTATGAAATCACAAGAAAACTCAACGCTTTGGGGTTCGCCGACGTAGTAGAAGGAACGGTATACACAATCTTAATCCGGCTTGAAAAAGACGATTTGGTGATCATTGAAAAAAAACCGTCTGACATGGGGCCGCCACGCAAATTTTTTGCGCTCAATGCCAAGGGCCGTGAAGAGCTGCGTCAATTTTGGAACAAATGGGAGTTCGTCTCATCTAAACTCAATCAATTAAAGGAGGAGCAAGCGGATGTCTGATTTTTTTGATACCTATTTTAATATTCCTAAAATGATGAAAAGCAAGCGCGAATATAAGGAACAAATGGCACGGGTGGAGGCGCTCCCAGAAGATTATCAATATGTATTCAAGAAAATCCAGAGCCATATGTGGATGTTCGCATCGGGTTCTGGTTATGACATGATGAAGATTCATTACGATTTGATAGAACTGTTCGAGTCCGGTGCAGCGCAGGGCAAAGGCGTCCTGGAAGTTACGGGCAACGACGTCGCCATGTTTTGCGATGATCTTTTGCGCAGCGCGCAAACCTACACGGAAAATTGGCGTGAAAAGCTGAACCGAGATATCATGAAAAAGCTTGGAAAGTTGGATGATTCAAAATGAGTGACACCGCAATTCAAGCAATTGGGTTAAGAAAATCCTTCAAGGAAACCGAAGTGCTGAAAGGCGTCGATTTTGAGGTAAAGCGCGGAGAGATTTTCGCCTTACTCGGGTCCAACGGCGCAGGCAAGACGACGACCATCCACATTCTCTCAACGCTTCTAAAATCTAACGGGGGCACCGCGCAAGTCAACGGTTTTGATGTGGCGTCGCAGCCTGACAAGGTGCGGCAGTCCATCAGCCTGACGGGTCAGTTCGCCGCAGTGGATGAAATACTGACCGGGCGGGAAAACCTGATACTAATCGCTAAGCTGAGGGGTATTGGCCAACCCGCGCAACTTGCGGACAGTTTGCTGGTACGTTTCGGGCTGGCCGAGTCGCCAAATAAACGGGTAGGGACCTATTCCGGCGGCATGAAACGCAGGCTGGATATCGCCATGAGCCTGGTGGGAGCGCCCGCCGTGATTTTCCTTGACGAGCCGACGACAGGACTTGATCCGGAGGGACGTCTGGAGGTCTGGAAAGCCATCAGAGAGCTTGCCGACAACGGTACAACAATCTTGCTGACCACGCAATATTTGGAGGAAGCAGAGCAGTTGGCTGATCGGATCGCTATCCTGCATAGCGGAAAAATAATTGCAAACGGAACACTTGACGAACTCAAGAAGCTCTTTCCGCCCGCGATAGTTGAATATGTGAAAAGGCAGCCGACACTGGAGGAAATCTTCCTTGCCATTATAAATACTGGCCAGAAGGAGGGCGAGTAAAATGAAAAGCAAAACAGGCGTATTGTTCGGGCGATTGATGAAGCACATCCTGCGCAGCCCGGACACCATCATCACGGTGGCGATAACGCCAATCGCCATTATGCTGCTTTTTGTTTATGTTCTCGGCGGCTCAGTCAAATTGGGCATAGCCGACGGTTTGGGCGTAGCTGCGGGTGAGGTGAACTATGTAAATTACCTGCTGCCGGGCATCTTGCTGATGGCTGTTGCCAGCGGAATCGCCTACACTGCTATGCGGCTGTTTGAGGATATGCAAAAGGGGCTGTTTACGCGGTTTCATTCCATGCCCATCAGGCGTTCATCGGTGCTGTGGGGGCATGTTCTGACTTCTCTTGTGTCCAATGCCATCACGATCGTTCTGATTTTCGCAGTTGCAACACTCATCGGGTTTCGCTCCGGCGCGGGCATATTGAATTGGCTTGCGGCGGCGGGCATTCTCCTGCTGTTTACGCTGGCGCTGACATGGCTTGCGGTCATTCCGGGCCTTACGGCAAACTCCATGGAGGGCGCAACCGCGTTTTCCTATCCGCTGATATTTCTGCCAATGATCAGCTCGGCGTTTGTCCCGACCGAAACCATGCCCGCCATAGTCCGCGCCTTTGCCGAGCATCAGCCCGTGACGCCCATCGTGAATGCGATACGCGCACTGCTGAACGCCGAACCTGTTGGAAATGATATATGGATCGCGCTTGCGTGGTGCATTGGGACCACGGCCGTGGCCTGGTTCTTTGCAATGAAAGTGTATAAACGCCGGACATAAGGGCTTGAACTTTTTAATAAAACATGCTTATGGCGGTGTCATGCGATAGCGAACGGACGTTTTCATTGACAGATTGACAATTGCCCGTGTTTCGCGACAATCTTTGAAATGCAAAAAGCCTTGAATCCCATACGATTCAAGGCTTTCCTTTGGTCCGCTTATGCTTTTTACTCCTCCAACAACCAATCTAGCACATTCATCTGCTTAATACCATTATGGGAAGCTGCGGGGGTAAAATCCATAGTAAGCAAACATTTCGGGTTATGGTCTTTTATTGCGTCAAGGGGTGCAAGTTCCCGCTCCAAAGTGTTTTCTATTTCTACAGTATAAGCAACCTGATAATATTCTTCGCCTTCGGGAGTGATTGCAATAAAATCTACCTCAGTGCTCCCAACTTTGCCAACATAGACCTCCTTACCGCGCCGAAGCAATTCCAAATAGACGATGTTTTCAAGAATATGCCCGGCATCCGCGCGTTTGCTCCCCAGCAGATAGTAACGCAGGCCAATGTCGCATAAATAATATTTTACTCCGGTGGCAAGATATTGCTTGCCCTTCACATCATAGCGATTGGCCTTGTAAATGATAAAGCTCTGCGTCAGAGATTCCAAATAAGATTCCACTGTATGCACAGAGATTTTTCTGCCGCTTGAAATCATCGTATTTGCTATTTTTGTGGAGGAGCACAGATTGCCGATATTGTCAAACACGTAGCGCACAATGCTATCGAACTGTGCCAAATCAAGATTCTTTCTCCGCGCAAGGATATCTTTTACAAGGATAGAATCATAAATTCCGCCCAAATAGGAGCGGATATCTTTTTTATCCGTCAGCGCAAGTGCATAGGGAAAGGAGCTGTTCTCCAAATAGCTGCGGTACTTCAAAAGCAAGTCTGTCTTACTTTCAAAGGCTGAAAGATATTCTTTGAACGAGAGCGGGAGCATCTTTATCTCCACATATCGTCCAGACAACAGCGTTGCTAATTCGCCCGATAAAATATAGGCGTTGGAACCCGTGACATACACATCACAGTTCTTGCGGATGAATAGTCCATCCACCGCCTTTTGAAATTCGGGAATGTTTTGCACTTCGTCGATGAAGATGTAATTCATGCAATCTTCTTGCAATTTCGCTTTCACGAATTCGAACAATTGAAACCAGGTTTGCAGTTCATGATGTTCCGGGTCTTCCAAGTTCAACCGAATGATTTGTCGCTGCTCTACCCCTTTTTGATGCAGGCGGTCAATGTATAAATCAAACAGGGTAGACTTACCACATCTCCGAATTCCCGTGATAACCTTAATCAACTGCTTGTCTTGGAAGCGAAGAAGCTCTTCCACGTAAGTTGGGCGCTGGATGTAGTTTGGCATAGCAAGCACCTCCTTTATCTATAGCATAGCACAAAATTAGAAAAAGTCAATGATTTGTGCTCTGTGTAGCATAAATTTTCAATTGGTTTTTTCAACCTTGTAGGACATACTTGGAAAAGCTAGGTTAGGGTTGGAGAAATAGCGTGTCCAGTTAATATTTACTTACTATTTACTTTCTGTGCAGAATAAAGTAAACTGTACATGGGAGGGATGTAGCGTGAAAGATATAGTTTCATGCCCTATTTGTGCCTGATTCCGTTTCACGCTTGGAATTTCTTCGAAATTCAGAAAGGGATGAATTTTATTATGAAATCTTTTGTTAATAATTTTGTATATAAGGGCGAGCAGTTAAAAGAGTCAGATTTCCTCTCGGCGGAATCGGCGCCGGCAATATTAGTCTTGACGGCGGCGCCCGTCTCTGCGATTTTGAAATTTTTAATCAGCCCAATAAGGATAGCTATAACGGCTTTTCCTTTTTAGCCGTTAAGGCCGAGCGCGAGGGCAAGGTTCTTGGCGCCAGGGTTCCTGCCCAAGGAGGTTGTTGATGCCGCCGGGGCAACGCTTTCTGTATTTAAAAGCCCTACCTGCCTGCGCCTTACCGACGGCAGCTTCTACGGTTGGGAGGGTTCCCATGCCCGAACCGGCTCCTGCGAAGGCTCCTGCCAGCATGTCTGGAATTATCAGTATGCGCTGCCCATGCTGTTTCCATCCCTCGAACGCTCCATGCGCGAGCTGGATTTTATTTACAATTTGCAGCCCGACGGCTCCATGCCCTTCCGTATAATGCTGCCCGTAGGCTCCTCTGTATGGCCCTTCCGTTCCTGCGCCGACGGCCAGATGGGCGCGGTAATCAAGTCCTACCGCGATTGGAAGCTCTCCGGCGACGACGGCTGGCTGAAAAAGCTCTGGCATCAAATTAAGCGGGCGCTGGAATAC
>JAVBOZ010000048.1:0-7745 GCA_031549985.1 Oscillospiraceae bacterium
CGATGAGCAAAACCCTGGCGTCCAGCAGCTCTTGCTGCCCGGTCGGACCCAGCGCCGGAAGGCACAGCTGCCGGGCATAACGCTCGTTTTGTTGGTCTGTCAACGGCATGACGACGCACCTGCCTTGTCAAAAAGTATGCGCTTGACTTTTAATTTTGCCTGCGTTATACTGATTATGAGGAAGAAATTCCGCGCACCCGGGCAAAAGGGTGTGGAAAAGCTCGAACGAAAGGAGAAAAATGTATGACCGAAATCATCAACTTCATTTCCACCGCGTGGGATGGCGTTCTTACTTTTTTCGACGCCATCAAATGGCTGCAGGAGTTCTCTGAATTCCTGACAGGCCTGTTCGGCTAATACTATTTCTTGTGAAACAGTTGCGCACGACGCCCCGCCGGGCAACCGGTGGGGCGTTAGCGTGAAACGCCGCGCGGCGCGGCAGAACAAGGTTAATATAATAGATCAAGGTGCGATTCTGAAAAACCGCAAGGTTTTTCCCAATGCGGCAAACGACCCGTTTGACGCTATTATAGCACGTTTTGAAACGCAAGTCTAGCTTTTTGAGTGATAGAGCGTTAAAAGAATCTTTGCAGAAGCTTGAACTCAGCACAGTTTTTTGATATAATGTTTACAGAACAAAAGTCCGAAAGGGGGAAACAAGTTTGAAAAATTACGCCCAGCTATTTTTCAAACCATAAGTTTTGTGCTACGCAAAAACTTGAAAAGGATGGATCATAAACATGAAAAAAGCATATTCGATTCTGCTTGCCGTTGCGATGCTCCTGTCATCGGCCGTCTTTGCCGGTGCGGCGGGCGATGAGGCGCTGCGGTTCGATTCTGAGGGAGACTTCATAATCCTTCATATAACCGACCCGCAGGACGATCAGAATCCGGCCTATGACATGCGCAACCTCATTCAGCTTGCCATCGCGCAGGCGCAGCCCGACCTGGTTGTTTTTACGGGCGACATTGTTGAAGATAAGCGCGGCGGCGACAGCGGAATTGACGATGAGGACGGCCGCGAGGGTGTCTGCGTATATGATAACAACGGGAAAATTATCTACGACCAGACGCTGGCGAACGTTAAGGTTGCCGCCGACGCGGTGTTTTCGATTGTCGAAGCGGCCGGTATCCCCTTTGCGGTGACGCAGGGCAACAACGACTATGCCTGCGGCATAAAACCCGCCGATTGGCTCAAAATCTATGCGACGTATCCCCACTGCCTTGTCATGGACGAAAGCAATGACAGCAACGGCAGAATCGACTATAATCTTGAAATCCGCTCGAGCGACGCCGAGCGCACCGCCTTCAACCTCTGGCTGATGGATACCGGCGAAGATAAGGTCACAAAAGAGCAGCTGGAATGGTATAAGGGCGAAGCGACAGCGCTCGCCAGCGCAAACGGGAATCAAGCCGTACCCTCGATTGCCTTTCAGCACATAAACGTTGACGACATCGGCAATCTTTTTGAGCGCAGCTGGCTCTGGGATTACGGCGCTGCGCCAAGCGGAATCGGGCTTTTCCGCCTCAACAAAGATATTGCGGGCGGCTATTTCACCATGGCGATCAAACCCGGCAAGACAAGCGATGAGTTCAAGGCCTGGAAGGCACAGGGCGACGTTCTTGGCGCCTTCTTCGGGCACCTGCACACCGAGGGGTATTCAGGCGTATGGAAGGGCATTGAACTGGGGTTCACCTACGGCTGCGAATTCGCGAAAAGCGGGCCTTACGGGGTGCGGGTCATCACACTGCACGAGGACGACGTACGCAATTACGATAACGAGCTTTATATCTACACAGGGAGCGTTCAGACAGACGACGCGGCGCTGGTGAAGCAAATTGACGAGCCGTATCCCGTTTATGAGGGTTGCGAAGCCAAGTTTGAGGCCTTTTTCGTGAATACATTTGCAAACCTCAAAGCGCTGTTCGTCGGCGTTTTTAGCTGACGAAGGGCAGGCTCTCGCGCTGCTTTACAGCACTGTTAGGCGTTCGGACGAATACATGCAAAATAGAATGTTCAAGCCATTGCGGGAAAAGCCCAGGATGCGGTTCCCGCAATGGCTTGTTTTATTGAAAACGCTTGCACTTTCTAACAGAAGATGGTATAATAATCTGCGACTATAAGGGGGCTTGTCTCTGCCCCTTGTTATGGAAGTAAAAAACTTGCGATTCGATTTAAGGAAGGCGGGGGAATCACATGGGCAAGATCATCGCGATTGTGAATCAAAAGGGCGGAGTTGGCAAAACAACCACGGCAATCAACCTGGCAGCGGCTGTGGGCGCGGCGGGCAGCCGTGTGCTGCTGGCGGATATCGACCCCCAGGGCAACGCCACTACGGGCCTTGGCGTCAACAAAAAGAACCTTGCCGCGTCCTCTTATGAGGTGATCGTCGGCGGGACGCAGGTCTCGGCCGCAGTGCTCCCGACGCAGTTCATGAACGTCTGGCTGCTGCCCTCAAGCATGAACCTGGCCGGGGCGGAACTTGAGCTGGTGGAATTGCCCCAGCGCGAATCCCGCTTAAAGACGGCGCTGGCCCTGGTACGCGATGAGTTTGACTTCATCTTTATGGATTGCCCGCCCGCCCTGGGATTGATCACCATCAACGCCCTCTGCGCTTCGGATACCCTGTTGGTGCCGATTCAATGCGAATATTTTGCTCTTGAGGGGCTTTCGCAATTGATGAACACCGTTCGGCAGGTCAAACGGCTGTATAATCCCCTGATTGATATTGAAGGCGTATTGCTGACGATGTATGACGGCAGGCTCAACCTGACGCAGTCGGTGGTTGAAGAGGTGAAACGCTTCTTCCCCCGCCGGGTCTATTCGACGGTCATTCCGCGCAACGTCCGGCTTTCGGAGGCCCCGAGCTTCGGTCAGCCGGTGATGTATTATGACCGCTATTCGCGCGGCGCACAGTCCTATCAGGATTTGGCCAGCGAATTTCTGGCCAACAACCAATCCATCTAGTGCCTGCGGCACGGCTTGTCGCCTGTGGCGCAGCCGCCGTAAAGTTATTTGCGTTTTTCGGGCATGCGTTTCATCGGGTATTGATTTGGCATTGAAAAGGAGGGGTTCATCTGGCAATCAAAAAAGGCGGCCTGGGCCGCGGTTTGGATTCGCTTTTTGAAGACAACGGTCTGGAGGAGCAAAGCGCCGCCAGCGCGGTGCGGCTGCGCCTTTTGGATGTTGAGCCGAACAAGGATCAGCCCCGCCGTGATTTTGACGAGACCGCCCTGGCTGAGCTGAGTCGCAGCGTCGCCGAACACGGCGTATTGCAGCCGATTCTTGTGCGGCCCCTGCCGGGCGGTACCTACCAGATCATCGCTGGCGAGCGGCGCTGGCGCGCAGCGCGGGCGGCGGGTCTGCCGGAAATCCCCGCCGTGGTCAAAGAGATGAGCGATGCGCAGGCGATGGCCGCCGCGCTGATCGAAAACCTTCAGCGGGAGGATCTGAACCCGATCGAAGAGGCGCAGGGTATTCAAAAGCTGATGGACGCCTGCGGCCTGACGCAGGACGAGGCCGCGCAGCGGCTGGGGAAATCGCGCCCCGCCGTCACCAACGCGCTGCGGCTGCTGCGCCTGCCCGCCACCGTGCTGGAACTGGTGCGGGCCGAAAAGCTCAGCGGCGGCCACGCGCGGGCGCTGCTGACGCTGGAGGAACCGGGGCACGTTCAGGCGCTTGCCGAAGCGGTCGTCGCCGGGGATTTGAGCGTACGCGAGACCGAACGCCTGGTTCGCCTTGCGCAGCAGGAAAAGAGGGAGGCGCAGCGATCATCCGGGCCGCCCGCAAGGCGGCAGCCCTATTTTGATGAAGTTGAACTGAGCTTAGGTCAGGCGCTGGGGCGAAAGGTGAAGGTTGTGGCCAACGGCAAGGACGACGCCGGTCACCTGGTCATTGATTTTTTTGAGCGCGACGATTTAACCCGGATTGTCAACGCGTTAAGCGCACTGGAAGACTGACCGCCGCCTGCGGCGGGGCTGGTCGCCTGTGGCGCACTCGCCATTGGCAAACAAGGAATATTTCACCTCAAAACGACTCATTATTAATTAAGTTGGAGCAAGAGAGGGTTCTTTTGTATGATCGACATAAAGTTTCTGCGCGCGGAGCCGGAGCGGGTGAAAGAAAACATCCGCAAAAAATTTCAGGATTCTAAGCTCCCCCTGGTCGACGAAGTCTTGGAGCTGGACGCGGCATACCGCGCGGCGCTGAGCCGAGCGGAGAGCCTGCGCGCCCGGCGCAACAGCGGCAGCAAGGAGATCGGCGGCCTGATGGCGCAGGGCAAGCGGGATGAGGCAGAGGCGAAGAAGCGCGAGGTCGCCCAACTGGGCGGTGAGCTGGACGCCCTGGCCGAGGAGGAGAAGCGCCTTTCGGAGGAAGTCCGCGCCCGCATGCTGGTGATCCCCAACATCATTGACGAAAGCGTGCCGCTGGGGAAGGACGACAGCGAAAACGTCGAGCTGGAACGCTACGGCGAACCTGCTGTGCCGGAGTTTGAAATCCCCTATCATACGGATATCATGGAACGCCTGGCCGGGATTGATCTCGACAGTGCGCGTAAAACCAGCGGCAACGGGTTCTATTACCTGTTGGGCGACGTCGCCCGGTTGCATTCGGCGGTGCTGAGCTATGCCCGCGATTTCATGATCGACAAGGGTTTTACTTATTGCATTCCGCCCTTCATGATCCGCGGCAGCGTAGTCACCGGCGTGATGAGCTTTGCCGAGATGGATAACATGATGTATAAAATTGAAGGCGAGGATCTTTACCTTGTCGGCACAAGCGAGCACAGCATGATCGGCCGCTATATTGACAATATGCTGCCGCCCGAAAGCCTGCCCCAGCGCATGACCAGCTATTCCCCCTGCTTTCGCAAGGAGGTGGGCGCCCACGGCATTGAGGAACGCGGCGTCTATCGGGTGCATCAATTTGAAAAGCAGGAGATGGTCGTCCTGTGTGAGCCGGAGGACAGTATGGAATGGTTCCGCAAAATGTACGGCTATACGGTGGAATTTTTCCGCAGTCTTGATATCCCCGTACGCGCGCTCGAGTGCTGTTCCGGCGACCTTGCCGACCTCAAGGTCAAGAGCGTTGACGTTGAGGCCTGGTCACCCCGGCAGCAGAAATACTTTGAGGTGGGCAGTTGTTCCAACATGGGCGACGCCCAGGCCCGCCGTCTCGGCATCCGCATAAAAGGGAAAAACGGCAACTACTTCGCCCATACCCTGAACAACACCGTCGTCCCGCCGCCGCGCATGCTGATCGCCTTTTTGGAGAACAACTATAACGCCGACGGCAGCGTCAACATCCCCGTGGCTCTGCGCGGATATATGGGCGGAAAAGACAAATTGGCAATTTGAAGCGCGATTTTTGGGCAGCTAGTTGTTCATTGTTTCTTTCGCGCCTTGCGCACAAGCAACATCACCCCGGCCCCCAGCAGCCCGACCCCGGCGGCGGCCGCAAGAAACTGCGGCGGAAAGAATCGGCTTGCCGCTTCGCCGAAGATCGTAAACAGCGCCACGCGCGGCAGCAGCCCCAGGGCCGAGGCCGCAAGGTGCTTCCAAAAGGGGATGCGGGACGCGCCGAAATAGAGGCCCGCGAAATCAATGGGGAAGACCGGCAACAGACGGACGGTGAAGAGCATCGCAAAACCGCGCTTGTTCTGCATCTCAAGTAGCTTGCGCCCCCCCTTGTTCCCCGCGAGCATCCGGTTGACTTGTTGCCCGCCCAAAAAGACGCCCAGGCCGTAGGTCAGCGCGAGTTCCAGCAGGATGCCCCCCATGTTGATCGCCAGCGAGAGCCAGACCGGCTGAAACGCCGCGCCCACCGCGACGTAAAGCAGCATCGCCGGAATCACGAAGAGGAAAGCCTTGACGCAGTAAAGTCCCAAAATGGCGGCGATCGCCAGCATCAGGCTCGACGCGCCTTCGGTCAGCGCCGCGATGTCGGTTTCGTCGAGGCTGCGCAGGCGTTTGAAATTCAGCGCGATGGCGGCCAGCAGCGCCAGCACGACGACTACGCGCAAAATATTGAGCATGCGCTGGCGGCGGGCGGCGACATCTTCGGGGGCGGCGGTTTTTGGGTCTGGCATAGAACGAACCATCCTTTTAATACACAAATTTGCTTTGGGCGAACCCCGCCTAAAGTCTAACATCTAGAATCTAGGAGCTATCTATGACCTTTTACGAATCCATCCAGCGCGCCGGAGCATCGCTGGTGTTGCGCCCGCTGCTTCGCTTCATCGAAAAAGACCCCGAGCCGAACCTAGTCAAACTGATCAACCTGGTTGACCGGTTGGCCGCAGGCGCGTTCCCTTCCCGCGTGATGGATGCGTTCCGCAAGGGCGCGATGGATCCGGAAAACGTCTGGAAGACCTTCGCCATCAACGCCCTGCGGGATATTGACCGGACGGCCCTGCGCAAAATCCTGCTTTCGCTGGGGCTTGGCGTCGTCAACGGCACCAAGCAGGTGCGCGTCAACCGGGAAAAATACAAGTGCAACATCCCGTTCCAGATTCTCTTTGACCCCACCAGCGCCTGCAACCTGCATTGCAAGGGTTGCTGGGCGGGGGAATACCCGAAGCATGACAACCTCACCTATGAGGAGATGGACAGCATCGTCCGGCAGGGGCACGCCCTGGGCACCCGCGTCTATATGTTAACCGGCGGCGAACCGCTGATCCGCAAAAATGATGTTCTGCGCCTGGCTGCCAAGCACAGGGAAAGCATGTTCCTGATTTATACCAACGCCACGCTGATCGACCGCGAGCTCTGCGCCGCAACGCGCAAGCTGGGCAACGTCGCTTTCGCTGTCAGCCTGGAGGGCTGGGAGAACACCAACGACGCCCGCCGGGGCGCCGGGGCCTATGCCCGTTCAATGCAGGCCATTTCCCTGTTGAAAGAGGAGCGGTGCTTCTTCGGCATCTCCGTCTGTTATACCAGCCAAAACATCGAGGCCGTCACCTCCCCCGCCTTTTTGGACGATATCATCGCCAAGGGTGCGAAATTCGGCTTCTATTTCAACTATATGCCCCTGGGCAAGCACGCGGCGGTGGAGCTGATCCCCACGCCGCAGCAGCGCGAGCGGATGTATCACTGGCTGCGCGAAACGCGCAACAGCAAGACCGGCAAACCGATTTTCATCATGGACTTCCAGAACGACGGCGAATACGTTGGCGGTTGCATCGGCGGCGGACGGAACTACTTCCACATCAATTCCGCCGGGGATATGGAGCCCTGTGTGTTCATCCACTATTCCGACTCCAACATTCGCAAGCATACGTTGCTGGAGGCGCTGCAGCGGCCGCTCTTCCAGGCTTATTATAAGGGGCAGCCCTTCAACGACAATCACCTGCGCCCCTGCCCGATGCTGGAAAACCCCGAACTCCTGCGCAGTCTGGTCAATCAGACGAATTCGAAATCCACCGACCTGGCCGCGCCGGAACCCGTGGAGGAACTCTGTGCCAAGTGCGAATGCTACGCCAAAGACTGGGCGCCCGTGGCCGCGCGCATCTGGGAAGAGAACCCGCACCCCGCGCCCAAGACGCAGTATTACCGGGATACGAAGGAATAGAAACCCGACGATTCTGAAAAACCGCAAGGTTTTTCCCAATGCGACAAACGACCCGTTTGGCGCTATTATAGCACAGATCAACGCACGATTCTGAAAAACCGCAAGTTTTTTCCCAATGCGACAAACGACCCGTTTGGCGCTATTATAGCACAGATCAACGCACGATTCTGAAAAA
>JAVBOZ010000007.1:0-10183 GCA_031549985.1 Oscillospiraceae bacterium
GAACAATCATTTTAGCTATTTTAGACGAGTATATTGATTCCTTATCGCTGCGGGCGGCCTGACGCCGCCCGTCATCAATACGATTGTCTAAAAGAGCCATCGTTTTTACCAAGGGGTAGTATAAAATCAGGAGGCAAAATCATATTGCAAGACGACGGCAAACTGCGCCTGCGAAATGAAAGACATCCGCTGCCGCGCCTGCTGGGAAGGTTCCTGGCGGCGCTGTCGCTGTTGTTCGCCTTCCTGACGATGGCTCCCTTCCGTCAGGCGGCGGAGAACGGAACCGCGCTTTTGGCGATCCTGCCCGCACTGGCGCTGGCGCTGGGGATTTTGCTGGCCGAACAGCCAGCGTTTTTCCCCCTTGCCGTGGTGAGCGCCCAAAGCATCGCCCTGCGCTGGAGCCTGACGGCGGCGGCGGTCTTCACGCTTGCAGGAACCATCATTTTTTTGGCGATGCTCGGCCTTTACCGCATGCGTGACGGCAGGCCGAAGCTGGCGGCGTTTTTCGCCCGATTGCAACCGCTTCGAAGCGTATTGGCCGCGTTTTGCCTGATCGCTGCGGTGGTGATGACCCTTTACCAGACTGCGGGTTACTTTGAAGTCGCGGCGCAGGGCGCGGGGGTGCCCGCACTGCTGCGGAGCTACCGCAACCTGGGGTTTCACCCGAACTGGCGGGCGGTGCTGTATTCCACCATCATGATGGTGGTGCTGATCACCTGGCCGCGCAAGGCCAAGAAGCTGTCGCGCATACTGCCACCCGCGTTCATTGGCATCTGCTTTGTGACGGCGCTTAATTTGTTGCTCAACCCCAACCCCGCCCGCACTACGGTGCTGGAATTCGGGGCAATGGGGGGGATTCTTTTTGCGCGCCTGCCTGTCGCCGCGCTGGCGATGGTGCTGATCTATTCCGCCTGGGATGCCTTTGCGGATTCCCTTCGGCGGCGAAAGGCGGGGCGGAATGCCCCTGCGTAGGGGCGGCGTCGGGCCACCTGCCATCAATAGGATTTTCTAAAAGCCATCAATAAAAAACGTATTTGGAAGGGGGACATGATCACTTGGACTTTCGCCAATCGCCGTTTCTGTTCATTCTGGGGGGCTGCGTCGTGCTGTTCGTGGTCGGGCAGGCGCTGTTCTTCCTGCGCCGCGCCTGGCGCAGGGGCAAAGAATTGGGCATTCCCGCCGAAAAGCTGCGCGGCACCGTAACCTCCAGCGCCCTTTTCACCATCGCCCCGGCCATGGCCATCGCGGCGACGGTGCTTGCGCTCGCGGGCGCGCTGGGCATCGCCCTGCCGTGGATTCGCCTGAGTCTCCTTGGCAACCTTGCTTACGCAAGCACCGCCGCGCAGGCGGCACTGGAAGGGCTGGGCGCAGGCGGCCTCAGCGAAGCGGTCACCGACCCTGAAACATACGCCGCCGTCGCTTGGGTGATGACGGTCGGCAGCATCCTGCCGCTGTTCCTCCTTCCGCTGCTGCTGAAAAAGATGCAACGCAAAATCGGATCGGCTATGGGCCAAAAGGCGGAATGGGCCGACCTGATGAGCGCCGCCGCCTTCATCGGCTTGATCGCCGCCTTTGTCGCGCGGGCGCTCGCCGGGAAAGGCAAGCCGGAGCTGTTAGGTGACGGCGCGGGTCCGGTATCCGTGCTGACGCTGCTTTCCGCCGTCGGCTGCATGCTGATCATTGAACTGCTGATTCGCCGCTTCGGATGGAAGTTCCTTGCCCCTTTCGCCATGCCGGTGAGCATGTTCTTCGCCATGGGCATGGCGGTGGCTGCCACATATTTTCTGCCGGATAACCTTGCGCTGCTGGAATGGAGGGGCTAGACGATGGAAAAAGCGAAACGAACCTACTTTGACCTTGTGCACCGCTGGGGGCGGATCTGGTGCGTGGCAGCGTTGCTGTTCATTCTGAGCATCCCGCTCGCGATCTGCGTATACCTCAACGCCTGGCCATCCTTTCAGGGCGTGATGAAGGGCCTGCTGGGCGTGATCCCGATGTATTGGGCCGTCGCGGTGATTGAGACGGTCAGCTATGGCCCGCTGATGGGCAGCGGAGCCACCTACCTTGCCTTCGTCTCGGGCAACATCGCCAACCTGAAGCTGCCCTGCGCCATCGCCGCGCTGAAGAACGCGGACGTCCGCGCAAGCTCCGAAGAGGGTGAAGTGATTTCCACCATTGCCGTTGCGGTCTCGGCGATCACCACCACGCTGCTCATCGCTGTTGGCGTACTGCTGTTTTCTCCCTTCCTGCCGATCATCACCGACGACGCCTCTGTCGTCGCCCCGGCCTTCCGCCAGGTTCTGCCCGCCCTGTTCGGTGCGCTGCTGGCAGGCTATTTGGTCAAGCATTGGCGCGTCTCGTTCCTGCCAATCCTCGCCGGCGTGATCGTGTTGATCTTCGCCCCCGGCCTGCAGGTGGGGGTTCTGATCCCCATCACGGTGGTGGTCGCCATTGCGGGCGCGCAGCTGATGTATAAGCTGAAGTGGGTATGATATCAATCAACATGCAAAGGAACAAATATGCTCGGACCCCTCACCGCCATCGTCGCCGTTGACCAAAACTGGGCCATCGGCTTTGATAACGAACTGCTCTTTCGCATTTCAGCCGATTTGCGCCGCTTCAAGGCGCTGACCATGGGGCACGTGTTGCTGATGGGGCGCAAGACCTTCGATTCCCTGCCGGGGCCACTGCCGGGGCGGGAACACGTGGTAGTCTCCGCTTCCGTTGCATGCGCGCAGGGTGTGACCTTCTGCGATGGTCCGGAGAAGGGTGCGCGAGCCGCCGCGCGTCTGGCGGAAGCGCGGGGCGCGCAGGTCTTTGTCATCGGCGGCGCGAGCATCTATGCCGCGCTGCTGAACCGGTGCGGCACTGCCCTGGTCACTAAGATCGACGCCGCCGCGCCGTCCGCCGACGCCTGGTTCCCCAACCTGGACGAACAGCCCGAATGGCGTTTGGCGGAAGAAAGCCCCTGGGCGGAGGAAAAGGGGCTGCGGTACCGGTTTTGCCGGTACGAAAGGGTTGTCAAATAGATTGCTTTCTTGGCGCGTAGGGACACGGCCTGCCGTGTCCAGGTCATCTTTTCTATATGTCTAAACGAAAATATAGTATACAGCAAGTATGGGGATAGTGAGGGATTTGTATGGGCGAAGAACCCAGGCAGAAGAATGGACTCGGCGGGGTGATTAAACGCGCCGTCGGCATCGAAGGCAGCGCGAAGGACGCGCTCTTGCCGATGATCTCTTACAGCGCCGTCAACGCCGGCGTCGCCGCCGGTTCGCAGATCACGGGGGATTATCACCTGCCCTTTCTGACAAAGATTGAGGGCCTCTCGCTCGGCAGGGCGACGGGCATGATGTTTTTGCGCAGCGTCTGGGATGCGGTGATCGACCCCTTCATCGGCCTCATGGTGGACCGCACGCATACGCGCTTTGGCAAACACAGGATTTATATCCTCCTGATGGCGATCCCCTTCGGCATCTCTTTTTCGATGATGTTCACCTCCTTCGGTCTTTCGGCCAAACCAAACGCGGGCGACCAGCTCTGGGCTTACCATCTATTCGCCGGACTGCTGTTTGCCTTGATTTCCAGCGTACTGAACATCGCCCACGGCGCGATGCTGCCCACGCTGGCCAAGGGCTATTTTGAGCGCACGCAGTATACCTCCATGCAATACATCATGAATTCCGTCGGCATGGGCCCCGCGCAGATTCTGGGCGTGGCGATGGTGGGGATCAAAGCCACAAAGGAATTCGATGCCTCTATGCGCCCGACGATGCTGAAAATCGGGCTGATTGTGGGGCTGGCCGCCATTGTGCCGATCTTCTTCAGCGGGCTGGCAACCAGGGAACGCAGTTCAAAAGATGACGTGTTTCCGCCGCTGAACATCCGCGCCTTCTTCCATGAATTTGCCCTGGTGTTCCGCAACCGCGCCTTCCGGCAGTATTTCGCGATGACCTTCCTCTACTTGTTCGGCGCGTCGTTCTTCGGTGTCTCTAAGCCGTTTTTCCTTGAGGAGGTCGCCGGTCGCTGGGATTTAAAGAGCAAGCTGGATCTTTGGCGGGGCGGGTTTGAAATGGCGATGTTCCCCATCAACTACGCGTTGACCAAGAAGTTTGGCAAACAGAAATGCGCGCTGCTCACCATGCCGCTGCTCTTCATAAGTTTCTTTCTCGGTTTCTTTGTGATTCCGCAGGGCACGGGCCTTCTGCCGGTCGCCGCGCTCCTGTTCATCCGCGAAATTTCCTATATCATTGGTTATTCGGGCTATGGCTTCATGGTCTCCAACATATACCCCGACGTGACGGACGTGGACGAAATGATCACCGGCCGCCGCCGCGAAGGGACAATTTCCACCTTCAGTTCCTTCATCAAGACCATGACCAGCGGTTTTATGGCCTCCGTGGTCGGCATATTGCTGGAATGGTTCGGCGTCGCGCAGAAGAGCACGACGGTGCCGCTGTTCAACGCCCGCGCTATCAACCTGAACAAAGCCTTTACCCCCACGTTTGGCCTCAAGACCTCGAACGCCCTGCTGCCGATGGTCTTCATGCTGCTCTCGCTGTTTTCGCTTCGCAAATATAAAATGACCAAACAGGACCACGAGCTGATGCGCCGTGCGATCGCCGCGCGGCACGAAACCGGCGAAGCCGACATCACGGAGGCCGAGCGCGTCCGACTGGAGGAAATTGCCGGGCGCAAGTGGGACGAAATGTGGATATCCGGCGCGCCTGCGGCAGGCGTACCGGATATAACGCAGGACTGATCCGCCGCAGAAAGGAACAGCAAATCAAATGAAAGCATTCCTATGGGATCTCTGGGCAAACGAACAGGTGCGTCTGGCGGTGCATACCCTCGGAAGGCTGCTGCTTGCCGCTGTGTTGGGCGGTATCATCGGCTTCGAGCGTGAGCACTCCCACCGCCCGGCGGGCCTGCGTACGCATATCCTCGTCGCGGTGGGTTCCGCCCTGGTGATGTGCACCTCCACGTTCATTTTCCAGTATTATGCGGAAATGTTTGAGGGCAAAAGTGTGCCTGACCCGGCGCGGCTGGGCGCACAGGTGATCAGCGGCATCGGTTTCCTGGGCGCGGGCACCATTTTGCGGGAGGGCTTCAGCGTCAAGGGCCTGACTACGGCGGCCAGCCTTTGGGCTGTCAGCTGCGTAGGCCTGGCGGCGGGCATCGGGTTTTGGCACGGTGCGCTTCTGGCTACGGCGGTGATCTATTTCACGCTCAACGCACTGAAGAAGGTCTCTTTCAGCAAGCCAAACAATCGCACGCTTTTTGTCGGCGTGAGCGACGCCGACGCAGCGGCGGAAAAACTCGTTGCGACACTGCGCAACTGCGGCGTGAAGCTGCAGAGCCTTGAAATGCTCTTCCCCGACGAAGGCATGATCGGGCGCATCAGCCAGCGAACCACGACCGTCCTCAAGGCGACGGTGTTCATCCATTCGCCGCAGGCGATGGAACTGGTGCGCGAAAGCGTTCTCAACCTGGCGGAGGTCAATGACTTTTATTCGGAATAAGAGAAAGTTTGAAAAATCACGCCCACTTATTTTTCAACCATTCGTTTTGTGCTGCGCAAAAACTTGAGAAAGATGGATCATAAGCATGCCGACGTGTAAATCATCCTTTTTCGCCTTGCTTTCCCGCATGAAATACATCGCCCGCTGGGCGCTGATGCGCAACGCGCAGCCTGAAAACCTCAGCGAACACAGCCTGGAATGCGCGATATTGACTCACGCCCTGGTGACGCTGCACAACACCCGTTTCGGCGGCGCTCTTTCGGCCGAGCGCGCGACTACCCTCGCGCTGTTTCACGACGTGCCGGAGGTGCTGACGGGCGACTTGCCGACGCCGGTCAAATACCACAGCGAAGGGGTACGCGCCGCCTACGGCGCGGTGGAGCGGAGCGCCTGCGCCGCGATGCTGGGCCTGTTACCCGACGATCTGCGCGCGGCCTATACGCCGTTGCTGCAGCCCCAGGAAGAGGAGAAGGCGCTGTGGCAGTACGTCAAGGCAGCGGATAAACTCAGTGCGCTGATCAAATGCATGGAGGAGCAAAAAGCAGGCAGCGGCGAGTTCCGCCGGGCCAGGGAGGCCGCCCTTGCCTCGCTCCGGGCGATGGCGATGCCGGCGGTCGATTGCTTCCTGGCCGAATTTTTGCCCGCTTATGAAGAGCCGTTGGATACGATGCTAGATTTTAGATGTTAGACATTAGATGTTAGATATGGTATATTTAGCGGAGTCTAAAATCTTAAGTCTAACGTCTAAAAAATCTATGGAGGTACCGAATGGAAACTTGGGCGGAACTTGAGATGCAATGCCGCGCCTGCGTGCAGTGTGAATTGGGGCAGTCGCGGACGAACCTGGTGTTCGGCGTGGGCAGCCCAACGGCGGAGGTACTGTTCATCGGCGAAGGCCCCGGCGAACAGGAGGACCTGAAGGGCGAACCCTTTGTGGGGCGCTCGGGGCAACTGCTGGATAAATACCTGGCCGCAATTGACCTGGACAGACACAGCAACATCTACATTGCCAACATGGTCAAATGCCGGCCGCCGGGCAACCGCGACCCCAAGCCGGAGGAGCAGGATTGCTGCATGCAGTGGCTCAAGGCGCAGGTCGCGCTGATGCAGCCAAAAATCATCGTCTGCCTGGGACGCATCGCCGCGCAGCGGATCATCGGCAAAGACTTCAAGGTGACACAGGAGCATGGCCGCTTTTTGGAACATAACGGCATTTTGCGCATGGGCACCTATCACCCGGCGATGCTGCTGCGCGACCCCCGCCGCAAGCCGGACGCACTGGAGGATTTTTTGGCCCTGCAAAACAAGATCAGGGAAATCTGCGAGAGAACATACACCGAATAAGCTTGGAAGGAGGCGTCGTATGGCTAGCAAAAAGGGCGGATCGCCAAAGCCGAACAGGGTGGGGATCCTCATCGCCATCGTCATCGCCGCCGCGCTGGCGCTGGGGACACTGGCGATTGGGGGCGCGGTACTGGTAACGCGCCTGCTCGTAAACAAAGCCGACCCTCCCGTCGTTGAGGCCAGCCAGTCGTCGCCCGCCCAATCGAACAAGGAAGCCTATGCGCTCTATGCGCAAGGGCTGCGGCAACTCAACAGCGCGCGGTCGCTGGAGGCGGTAAAGCACACCCAAATCGGCTTTACGACCACGGGCGAAAGCCTGACGCAGTCGAAGTACTACAATTTTACTTTTACATCCACCGCCGACGGCAATGTGGAACTAAAAGGGCACATGAAATCGAACGACGCACTCAGCGAAAAGCGGACGGAGGGCGACTTTTGGTTTAAAGACGGGTTCATGTTCTATGCTCCCACCGCAGCGGGAACGCCTTCCAAAATGGCCTTGAGCGCCAGCGAGATGATGCGCTCGGTCAACGCGGGCCCAACGTTCGGCGCGCAGGACGTGATCTCTTCCGAGCAGCAGCAGGATAGCGGGGGGGTTCAGGTGCATCTGATAATTCGCGGCAGCGTCGTTGAGGCGCAGATCCGTGAATCCATGGGTGCAGCGGCCGCGGAGGTCGATTCGGTCAGCGGCGGCGACATGGAGATTTACGCCTACCTGGATAAGGAAGGCACGCTGAACTCCGTTGAGTTCACCGCCGCGGGTACGATTACCATGCAGGGCCAGGCGCTCGCGATCGCCAGCAGCGGCGACTACGAAGTTCATTCCGTCAACAAAGTGACGGCGATTGACTTTCCGGAGGAAATTTACAGCTTTCCGGAGCAATACTAAAAACACGAGGAGGTTCACCATGCTTTGTAACGCATGCGGCGCGTTCATACCCGAGGATAGCGGATTTTGCCAGGAGTGCGGCGCTCCCCAACCAACTGAACAGGCGCAAGAGACAGTCCCCGAGGAACCCGTTGCGCAGGATTTGCCTGCGGAATCCCAACAGGCCGAACCGGAGACCCAGCCTCAGCAGGAGGAAACGCTCGATGCGCAGGGACAACCGACTGAGGCTGCCGCGCCACCCCAATATTTTTATCCGCCGCAGCAAAATGTTGTGACGACTGAAAAACCCAAAAATACGGTGGTTAAGGTCATCGCCATTCTCACCGGCATCGTTTTGCTGCTGGGCGGAGTTGCAACTGTACTGATGCTCACCAAGGGCCTGAGCGAACAGAAGGCCTTCACCGCCTATGGGGAGGCCTACGAAAAGCTTAACGCCGCGAAATCTCAACACGTCAAGCAGTGGGTGAAAACAACCGTTGGTGAAGAATCGCTGGAAATGACATATGACGTCTCCCTGGTATTGAACAAGGATGGAGGCGATATGCTGGTGCGCATAACAAGCAATAGCGCAGGGGAGGAATACCAGGAGGATGTCTATTACGACGACGGCTATTGCTATTACGGCTTTGATCAATCCAAGGAAGAGCTTGAAATGAGCGCGGACGACCTGAAAGCCCAGACCGGCGGGTTGCCGTTCGAGACGGCGTCGGTTGTCTCCGCCAAATCGAAATCTGTCGGCAGCGGTGTGCGCGAAGTGACCCTCGTAGTGGAAGGCAAGGCGGCGACGGAGTTTGCACAGGTAAACCTGCCAAACGATGTGTCCGCCAGCCTTGCGCAGATGCAAGATACTGTCTTCACCTTCCTGGTGGATAAAGACGGGCTGCTGAAGAGCATGGAAGCTAAGCTCGAAGGCACGTACACTGACGAGGAGGGAAAACCGGCGGACGTTACACTTGAAATGAAGAATGAAGTGATCTCCATCAATGATGTCACGGTCAAATTCCCGGCCGAAATTTACGACTATGAGGCTGTCGACCCTGATGCATATGATTACGAAGTGGCCGCATAGCGCATGCGTTTTCATTTTCAGCAAATAGAAAGGTATGGTTAGATTTATGGCGGAGGAAAAACAAGAAGTACTGATTGAAACGTCGGCGCGGCATGTGCATGTGACGCAGGCGGCACTTGAAGCGCTGTTTGGCGAAGGGCACGCGCTGACACCCAAAAAGGCCCTTTCGCAGCCCGGGCAGTTTGCCTGCGAGGAACGGGTGCGCGTGGTCGGGCCAAGGGGTGAATTTCCATCGGTTTCGATTCTGGGGCCGGTGCGCCCGGCCAGCCAGGTAGAACTCTCGATTTCAGACGCACGCAGCATCGGCGTCTGCGCGCCCGTGCGCGAAAGCGGCGACATTGCGGGCAGCGGCGGCTGCAAGCTGATCGGCCCAAAGGGCGAGGTAACGCTGGATGAAGGCGTCATCGTGGCGAAGCGGCACATTCACGCCACCCCTGCTGACGCCGAACGCTTTGGGCTGAAGGATCGCCAGATTGTCGGTGTGCGCGTTGGCGGTGAGGGGCGTTCGCTGGCGTTCGGCGACGTTGTTGTACGGGTAAATCCCAACTTTGCGCTGGCGATGCACGTTGATACCGATGAATCCAACGCCGGCATGGTTGTGCCCGGCACGGTGGGCGAAATACTGGCCTAACCGCAGGGTATGCCCACAGGGCAGATTTGCTGAAGCAGATTTGCCGAGGCAGATTTGCCTTGACATCCGTCGGAAAAATGGGCTATAATAGTCTCAGGCTGAAGCCTTAAGCATAGTCTTTGGCTGCGCCTTGAGACATGCAAAGAGTTTTTACAATAAAGAGCATAACTTGATGGGGGAGAGAATAACATGACGAATACCAGTCATAAGCACCGCGCGGCAGCGATTGCCTTGATTCTGGCGCTGGCCGCCGCGCTCAGTCTTTCAGCCTTTGCCGCGCCGGAAGACGCTCTGACCAAGCCGACGGAGACGGCAGCGCAAAACCAAAACACGCTTGCGCCACCCATTCTGACGCCGCCAGACGCGACCCAGCCGCTCGTGATTGCGCCCGCGCCATCGGTCACCGCCGTGCCCACGACCAAGGCCACGACCCAAACGCAGGCCCCGGCGGCTTCTGATCTTGCACAAGACGCTTCGGTCACGGCGGATTCCGCCGACCAGACCTTTATGGAATCCGTGCGGGCAAATCCGCCGGTGCTGACCGCGCTGATCATGAGCGCGCTGGCGCTGCTGCTGGCGGTGATCGCCCTGGCGCGCGGCGGAAAAGGCAGGGGCCAACGCCGCAGAAGGAACCCTTATTTTTGAGCGCGCATTTTCTTTTATACTAGACATACAGAAGTCTGCGGCCCTTGTGCTGCCTTTCATGTGATCGAACGGCAGCACAAGGG
>JAVBOZ010000035.1:0-6455 GCA_031549985.1 Oscillospiraceae bacterium
CCAGCGGTCACGCCGCAAGGAGGACGAGATCTGTCCCGTTTATCTCTTACAAGATTATTGTGCTGCCAGACACCCCGTTTGTCAATGCAAATCTCCCACTTTCGTGGGCTAATTTACAAACTATATTATACGAGGGAGGACTTTTCATGATCTTAAAGATGAAAGAGAACCGTGTCTGGCGGCTCTATCTGGGCGGCAAGCTTTTGGACGAGTTGCACGGTCGCGACGGAGCGGATGGATATTTTCCGGAGGACTGGCTGGCTTCGGTGGTGAAGGCCATCAACCCGGAACGCCCCGGCAAACCCGAACAGGAGGGCTTGAGCGAGGCGCTGCTCCCCGGGGGTGAGGTTGCTTATCTGCGCGATCTGATCGCCGCCGAACCCGAGCGCTGGCTCGGTGAAGCGCACTGCCGCGCTCTGGGGGCGAACTTCGGTGTGCTGACCAAGTTCCTGGATTCCGCCGAGCGCCTGCCCATTCAGGTGCACCCCGACCGCGCGAACGCCAAACGGCTCTTTCAATCCGATTATGGTAAGACCGAGGCCTGGTATATCCTTGCCGGGCGTGTGATCAACGGCGAAGACCCCTATATCCTGATGGGATTCAGGGAGGATGTGACGCCCGCGCGGCTGCGCGCCCTCTTTGACGCGCAGGATATTCAGGGCATGGCGGCGCTGATGCACAAGATCCCCGTTCAACCCGGTGAGGTCTATTTGATTGAGGGCGGCACGCCCCACGCCATCGGCCCGGGCTGCCTGCTGCTGGAGGTACAGGAGCCCACCGATTACACCATCAGCCTGGAGACCCACGACACGGCGGGCAACGCCGTGCCGGAGGATATCATTCACCAGGGGTTGGGCTTCGAGCGCATGTTCGATTGCTTCGACTGCACGAAGCAGAGCCTTGAAGACCTGCTGGCAGCCTATCGCCTGGAGCCAGTTGTGTTGGGCGAAGACTATGAGGAACTCATCCCCTATAGCCGCACGGCCTGCTTCGGCCTGCGCAGGCGCACGGTCAACGGTGAGGCAAACGCTCCGGCGGCGGAGCGGGCGTACGCGTTGGCGGTCACCAGGGGCAGCGGCGTGGTGGGCGGCTTACCTGTGCGCCCCGGCGACTGCCTGTTCGTACCCGCCGGAGAACCCGGCTACGCGATACGCGGCGAAGAGCTGGAACTGCTTGAATGCCTGCCTCCGATGATTTCTTGATGCACGTTTACGCAGCCGTATTCCGCGACTATTCATACCGTTGGTTCAAACCGCCTAATTTGACCTGTGAAGGAGCATCGCATGAACTTTACCTGCGTCAACAACGCCACCGGCGCGCTGGAGGGCTTTTGTATCTTAAAGACCGTGGAGCAAAAGCAGACAGCCAAGGGCCTGCCCTATCTTGACATGACCATCGCCGACGCCGCGGGCGAACTTTCGGCGAAATATTGGGATTACCGGCCCGAGCTGAACGGCGCGTTCCAGCCCAACGACATCGTCAAGCTCCGGGGCACCGTCAGCGTCTATAACGGCGCGGAGCAGTTTCGCGTGGAACGCATGCGCCTTTGCAGCGAGAAAGATGAAGTCCGCATGGAGGATCTCGTGCCCTGCGCACCCATCGACCCAGCCGCCATGCTTGCGGAAATCCGCGCCGCCGTGGAAGGTTTCGCCGACGCCGACCTGCGCCGCCTCGTGCTGGCAATTCTTGAGGAGCGAGAAGCCCAGCTGCTCTATTGGCCCGCCGCCTATAAGTTGCACCACGCCGTGCGGGGCGGGCTGCTGTGGCACTCCCTTACGGTGCTGCGGCTGGCGAAGGCTGTCGCCGCGCTCTATGAAGAGGTCGACGCCGACCTGCTCTTTGCCGGCGCTATTTTGCACGACATTGAAAAACTTTCGGAATTTGAGGTGCCCGCCAGCGGGTTGGCCGCGGGGTATACCTCCTTTGGTAATCTCGTCGGGCACCTGGTTGCCGGCGCGGCATATATTGACCGAAAGGGGCGGGAGCTAGGCATACCCGGTGAGACGTTGATGCTGCTGGAACATATGCTGATCAGCCACCACGGCGATCCGGAATTTGGCGCGGCGCAGCGCCCTATGTTTCTGGAGGCGGAACTGCTTGCGCAGCTTGACTTGCTTGACGCCCGGGTCAATGTGATTCAGCAATCCCTGCAGAACGTGCAGCCCGGCAATTTCAGCAGCCGCGTCTGGGCCTTGGATAACCGCATGCTCTATCGCCGCCTGCCGCCGCCCGCGCAAGACACAAAGTAAGGATCGTGCCGATGAAAAAAAGCTCTTTGAAAATAAAGAAGCGCGCCGCGAAGTCAACGAAGGACGCCGCAAAACCCAAAAAAGTGAAAAAAATGAAAAAAAGCGCCGTTAAAATCAGCGCCCAAAAGAATACCGCCGGTACGGTGCGCACCCTGCTGACGGATCAGTTCTTTTATTTTTTCGGCTGCCTGTTTTATGCCCTGGGCGTCAACCTGTTTGCCCTGCCCAACCAGATCGCGCAGGGCGGTTTTTCCGGAGCGTCCATCATCCTGAACTATCTGCTGGGTACGCCCGTTGGCATGACCAACCTTGCGCTGAACATTCCGCTGCTGATTGTAGCCGGCATCGTCCTGGGCTGGCGCTTTGTTTCGAAGACGGTCTGGGTGACGGTGGAGCTTTCCCTCCTGCTTGACCTGGTGGCGTATTTTCTGAATCGGTACGCGCCGCACGCAGCCTCGGCCTATATCAACGACCGGCTGCTGGCGTCGCTTTTTTGCGGGGCGCTGGAAGGCTTCGGCCTGGCGCTGGTCATTTCGCGGGGCGCCAGCACCGGCGGGACGGACATCATTGCCTGGTTGGTACGCAGGCGTTGGCCGCATATTTCGCTGGGCCGGGTGATCCTTGTGGCGGACGCGGTCGTCGTGATCAGCTCCGCCCTCGTCTTCACCGACCTCAACAGCGCGATGTACGCCGCCATTGTTATGTTCCTTAGCGCCCGCGTACTTGACGCGATCCTATACGGCATGAGCAACGGGCGGATGTTCTATATTTTCTGCGAGCGCCCCGAGGTTTTGGCCGAGGCAATCATCAAGCAATTGGGTCGCGGGGTGACGATTCTGCCCGCCAAGGGCGCTTATACAGGTGACGCAAAGGAGATGCTGCTCTGCGTCGTGCGCAGGGGCGAGGCCACCCCCCTGCGCCATTTGATCAAGGCGCACGACCCAAAGAGTTTTTTGGTGATTGCCGAAGCCGAAGAAATCTTGGGCTACGGATTCACGGAGCTTGGAGGGAAATGACGTTTGGCATAAACAAAAGAACCTTTGGCACATCGCCGAAGGTTCTTTCTTTGTTTATTGTTTATCGAACGGCTGCGACACCTGTGCGCCCAAGCATCTGCCGAATCTTGGCCTGATATTCCGCCTTGCCCACAAAATGCGCCATGGCGTGCTCCGCTCCGGCGATCCAAAGAAAATCTTTTTCGGCGGGGCAGGCTTCGTAAAGACGCTCGCCCATGGCGAAAGGCACAAAGACGTCTTGCGCACCGTGGATGAACAGCATCGGCAGCGAAACGTTTTTCAATTTACCCAGCGGGTCGGCGTCTTTTCTGAGGGAATACCCGGCCAGCAGGCGGCACCACAGCTCGGCCATCCAAATGAGCGGCGGAAAGTTGATGTGCAGTTGGGTCTTCATCGTGTTGCGAACCTCTTCAAAGGCATTGCTGTATCCGCAGTCCTCAATGATGCGTTTGACCTGTGCGGGCGGCTGCAGCGCCCCGCAGAGCATCACCGTCGCCCCGCCCATGCTGATCCCGTGCAGGGTGATGTCGATGTCCTCGCCCAGCAAGACGATGTATTGGCGCGCCCAGTCCAGCAGGTCGGGTGCCTCCAGTGCGCCAAAGCCGAGGTATTTCCCCTCGCTGCGCCCATGCGCGCGGTGGTCGGGGAAAAGGCAGTGAAAGCCGAGTTCTTCACGGTAAAAAGCCAACTGGTCGGCAAATTCGCCGGGGCCGGTGTTGTGGTAGCCATGGGCGAAGATGACAAGGTTGCGGCTGGGCGCGGGCGCAGGGAAAAACCACCCCCGCAGCAGCAGGCCGTCCTTTGAACGGAGCGAAACGTCCTCAGGCTCCAGCGCATAAAATTGACGTTTTGCCTCTTCGCGCGCGGCGTTGCGTGCCTGCTTTTTCGGTTCGGTCTCCGGCTTTTCGGGCTTACCCGGTTTCGGGCGGGCAATGGCGTACGAGAAGCCTATGTAACCAGCGATCAACAGCAGCGCCCCAAATAAAAGAAGCAGACCAAACAGGCAAACCAATAGAATCCGCAGCATAGAATGACCTCCACGCGAATTTTCATTATTCTTAATTCTAAAGATAACATAAATGGCGGGAGTTGTCAATAAAATTGTCGTTGAATGCCCGAAATTGTGAATAAAAATATTTATTTTCCCTCCCATTAACTGGTTCAAAACACACATTTCGGGTTGATTTTGTGGCAAAAATGTGGTATAATATTGCCGCCTAAGGGCACCTCTAAAAACCTAACCACAACTGCGGTTGCCCATAGGGGGCGGCGTCCTCGACGCCCCGCATCCGCTAAAATCAAAGGCTTTGCGCTTATTGTTTCCCGGTGCGTCGAGGACGCCGCCCCCTACACCGAGGTTTTAGAGGTCACCCTAAGGGCGAAGAAGATGAAGGGAATGACCAAGTTGAAGAATCTGAGAAAACGACTCCTCGCGCTCCTGCTGACCCTATTGCTGACGGGCCTGCCGTTTGCGGCGGCGATACCCGCAGCGGCGGCGGATGAGACTTTTACCGTCTATGTTCCGCCAAATTTCAACCCGATTTACGCCAACGGTGCCGCGCAGCCGCAAGGCCTGATGGAGGATATGGCGACTTTGCTGGTTCCCGGCTGGTCAGCCCGGGCGGCCTCAATTAATGTGAGTTCTTTATACCTTACATATCCTACGGATACAGATGCGTTGGCCGCAATCTATTATTCAAATATTTATCAGCATCAGGATGTTGCTTTTGACGTTAAAACAGCGTTTAGCTATTCGGTTTCCGGCGGCTTTATCACCGCAATTAAGCCTGCCTACCTCAGCGGGAGCCGTGCGACCATTCTCGCCGCGATTGACACCGCCGCGAACCGCATGCTTTCAACCGTGCCTGCGGGTGCCTCCGATCTGGAAAAAGTGCTAGCGGTTCACGACTTTTTGGCGTTGAACTGCGAATATGACCCCACCGTCTCCGCCGGCACAACCACACCCGATTCCTCTTACACGGCCTACGGCTGTTTGGGGCTGGGCGTCGCCGTCTGTCAAGGATACACCATGGCGGCATCCTACCTCTTCGGGTATCTTGGCATCAACAGCCTATATGTTACAAGCTCCTCCATGAGCCACGCCTGGAATCTGGTCAATGTGAGCGGCAGTTGGTATCACATGGATATCACCTGGGACGACCCGACTGTTGACACCCTGGGGCGCGTGATGCATAACAACTTTTTGCGAAGCAGTACCGGCATCGGTTCCACCGGGCACTATGGCTGGGACTCCGGTCTGCCAACCGGCACCAACACAACCTATGACAGCTTTTTTTGGACCAACAGTACCTACTATCGCTCCACAATGATTGCCCATAACGGAAAATGGCACTTCACTTATTCGGCGAACAACAAGGTGCTTCGAACGGCGACCATGCCCGGCGGTTCGCCCTATGCCAATGTTTTGACTCTGGGTTATAGCGGCGGCTGGAAGTCAAACGAGGTCGGTTCTTACTGGACGCTTGCGCCCTTCGTCGCCAGATACGGCAACAAGATTTTTTACAATACACCTGACAGTCTGCGCTATGTTGATTTGACCGACATGACCGATCATGCTTTTTATACGCAGCCCGGTCTTAGCGGCCTGCAGGCGATTTATCAGATGCGCATTGAGGGCGATTATGCCCACATCCGCCTCGGGACCAGCCCGAGCATCGCGGCTTATCAGGATGTTATGGTGCCTCTGCTGCCCGCCGGTTCGGTCAGCCCCACGGGCCTGAACGCCCCCGCGCAACGTGAGCTTTCCCTGAGCGTCGGCGCAACGCTGCAAATCAGCGGTGTATCCGTAACCCCGAGCAATGCCACCGATCCATCCATCCGCTGGAATTCGCTGGATACCGGGATTGTGACCGTCAACGCAAGCGGGCAGTTGACGGGCATCGCCTTGGGGACGACCTGTGTGATCGCGGCTACCGCAAATGGTGCTTTTGCTGAGCGATTCTATGTTACGGTCACAGCAGCTACCGGTGTGCCGGTGACGGGCGTGTCGGTGACGCCGGGCACGGCGACAATCCAGCGCGGCAATACGCAAAACTTGACCGCGACGGTCAGCCCCGCGAACGCGGATGACAAAACCGTGACCTGGAGTTCTTCAAATACGAGCGTCGCGACCGTCAGTTCGACAGGCGTGGTGACAGCGGTGGCTGTCGGCACGGCGACGATCACGGCG
>JAVBOZ010000166.1:0-7776 GCA_031549985.1 Oscillospiraceae bacterium
CCAGCGGTCACGCCGCAAGGAGGACGAGATCTGTCCCGTTTATCTCTTACAAGATTATTGTGCTGCCAGACACCCCGTTTGTCAATGCAAATCTCCCACTTTCGTGGGCTAATTTACAAACTATATTATACGAGGGAGGACGCAAACACATGACATTGCCGCAGACCAAGGAAGAACTCAAGGAGGCGCTGGTGACGCGCCTTTCGCGCTTTGTTGGCGTCACCCCGCGCGACGCCACGGATGAACATTATTACAAAGCTTTGGCGGGCCTGCTGCGCGAGGCTATGGGCGAACGCCGCCGGGCATTTAACGAGGAAAGTAACCGGCAGGGAAAGAAGCGGATTTACTACCTCAGCATGGAATTCCTGATGGGTCGTTCGCTGAAAAATACGCTTTTCAACCTCAACCTGACCCAATTGGCCGGGGAAGCTTTGGCCGATTTCGGGGTGAAGCTGAATAAACTTTATGATTGCGAACCCGACCCCGGTCTGGGCAATGGCGGGCTGGGCCGCCTGGCCGCCTGCTATCTTGACGCCCTTGCCACGCAGGAGATTCCCGCCACGGGTTATAGCATACTCTATGAATTTGGCTTCTTCCAGCAGAAAATCGTCGACGGCTGGCAGACGGAGCTGCCCGATTTCTGGCTCCCCGGCGGTCAAATTTGGCTGGAGCATCGGGAAGAACAGGAGCACACCGTCAGCTTTGAGGGGCAGGTCGAGGAACGCTGGGTGGAAGGCTACCACCAGGTGAGCCTCACGGGGGCCAAGACCGTCACCGCCGTGCCCTACGACCTCTACGTCGCGGGTAAAGATGGCAGAGGCGTCAGCGTGCTCCGGCTTTGGAGCGCAAAAAAGCAGGCCATCGACATGGAAAGCTTTATGAAGGGCGACTACATGAACTCGGTGGAAGAAAACGCCATGGCCGAAATGATCTCCAAGGGGCTTTACCCCTCCGACAACCACCCTGAGGGCAAGGCACTGCGCCTGCGCCAGCAGTATTTTCTGGTCTCAGCCTCAATGCAGGAAATCATCTTCCGCCAGTTGCGGGAACACGGCAGCGTCGAAAGCCTGCCGGACTGCGCCGCGATCCACATCAACGACACGCACCCGACCATGGCGATCCCCGAGCTGATGCGCCTACTGCTGGATGAGTGCGGCTATGGCTGGGACGATGCCTGGTCCATCGTGCGCCGCACGTTCACTTATACCAATCATACAGTTATGCCCGAAGCGCTGGAGCGTTGGTCGGAGGAACTGGTACGCCGCCTGCTGCCGCGCATCTACCAGATCATTCTGGAAATCAGCAACCGTTTTCGCCAGCACTGCTGGGAGCTGACGCAAGACAGCGCCCGGGTGGAGCGCATGGCGGTCATCGCGGGCGGCGAAATCCGCATGGCCAACCTCTGCGCGGCCGCTTGCCGCAGTGTCAACGGCGTCTCGGCCCTGCACAGCGAGATCATCAAGGAAAAGCTCTTCCGTGAGTTTTATTTGATCACGCCTGAAAAATTTCGCAACGTCACCAACGGCATCGCCCACCGGCGCTGGCTCTGCCAGGCAAACCCACGCCTGACAGCCTTTTTGACCGAACTGATCGGCGACGACTTCGTCTATGATGCCCAGGCGCTGCTGAAGCTGCGCGCATACGCCGACGATGCGTCTGTGCTGGCTGAATTGGGCAAGATCAAGCTGGAGAACAAGCGGCGCTTCGCAGAACTTGCGCGCAGACAATTTGGCGCAGCCCTTGACCCCGACGCCCTTTTCGACGTGCAGATCAAACGCCTGCACGAATATAAGCGCCAGCACCTCAACGCCTTTCGCATCCTGGCCGAATACCTGGAGCTGAAAGATAACCCCAACAAAGAGGTCACGCCGCGCTGCTATCTCTTTGCCGCAAAGGCGGCCTCGGGTTACTTCATCGCCAAGCAGATCATTCGCTTCATCGTCGCCTTGGGCGACCTTGTCAACAACGACCCGGACGTCGCCGGGCGGCTGCAGGTGCGCTTTTTAGAAAACTATAACGTCTCCCTGGCCGAGGCGCTGATCCCCGCAGCGGAGATCAGCGAGCAAATCTCCCTGGCGGGTACCGAGGCCAGCGGCACCGGCAACATGAAGCTGATGCTCAACGGCGCGGTCACGGTGGGGACGCTTGACGGGGCCAATGTGGAGATTCACGAGGCCGTGGGGGATGACAACATTCTGATTTTCGGCCTGCGGGCGGAGGAGGCGGAAAGACGTCGCCAGGATTACGATCCCCTTGAATGCTACCGCAACAACAGCGAGCTGGGGCGGCTGTTTGACTATATCAACCACAACGGCCTGGCAGGCAGGATGTTCCCCGAAATCTGGAACACCATCCACTGGGATCCCTATCTTGTGCTGGCCGATTTTGCGGACTACAGCTTCGCGCAGCAGGCCGCCGGGGACCTTTGGCAGCAAAAGGAGCAATGGAACCGCATGAGCCTGATGAACATCAGCGGAGCGGGGCGGTTCGCCGCCGACCGCGCCGTGCGGGAATATGCGGAGAAAATTTGGGGATAGGGGAGCCTGCCGCAATGAAATGGGGACAGCACAATGGATGAAGGCCTGTATTTCCAAAAGGCAGCGCTGCGGGACGCAGAGCGAATCAAGGAACTGGCCAGGCGTGTAATCCTGCATAATTACGTGCCTTTTCTGGGCGCGGAAGCGGTCGATGCTTTCATAAGCAGCGGGATGGCGGATAAAGAGATCGACGACGGCCTTGACCGCTGTTCGGTGCTGTTTTTAAATGAAGCTCTGCTTGGTTTTGTGATAACGAAAGACGATCTGCTGCACCTGATTATGCTCGACGTTCCGTTCCAGGGCAGGGGCTACGGCGGCAGGCTGCTGGCGCTTGCGGAATCTGAGCTGTTCGGGCGGCACAGAACCATCCGCCTGCAGACCTTCAAAGAAAACGCCGACGCGGTGCGGTTTTACCTGAAAAACGGCTGGCGTACTGCCGGTGAGCAGTTCATTGAAGAAATGAACCTGACCATGCTGTCGTTCGAGAAAACGCGAAAAACCTCCGCACCTGAAAAATGCTTGACAAGTTCTCTTTGAGTTGTTATACTATTAGGCGTTGCGGCGCAGGTCAGTTGGCGCCGCGTGAAAACCATATCCTTGCCGCGGCCAACCGCGGCCAAAGTCCAGAAGGAGGTCAACCATAATGGCAAATCAGGATTACGAAGCCATGCTTGTCTATTCGGTCAAAGACGAAGAGGCGCTTGGCGCGCTCAAGGAACGCTTCACGGCGTTGATTGAACAGAATGGCGAACTGACTGAAACCAAGGAATGGGGCAAGCGCATGCTCAAATACCCGATTCAGAAGGAAAACGACGGGTATTATGTGCTCTACCTGTTCAACGCGACTCCGGAATTCCCCGCCGAGCTTAACCGCATCGCGGGTATTACCGATGGGGTTCTGCGCTGCCTGGTCACAAAACGGGCGTAAAGGAGGGAGAACATGTTGAACGTCGCAATTATCATGGGCCGTCTCACGGCGGATCCTGAACTACGCCGCACTGGCGGCGGCGTTGATGTTTGTACCTTCCGCGTGGCGGTCGACCGCCGCTTCAAAGGTCAAAATGAGGAACGGCAGGCGGATTTCATCAACGTGGTGGCCTGGCGGCAGACGGCGGAGTTTGTTTCCCGCTATTTCCACAAGGGTTCCATGATCGCCGTGCAGGGTTCCATCCAGACCCGCAACTATGAGGATAAAAACGGCAACCGCCGCGAGGCGGTCGAAATCGTCGCCGAAAACGTCAGCTTCACCGGCAACAAGAGCGAAAGCGGCGGCGGATACGGCAATGCCGGAGATATTCCGCTCCCCGCGCCTCCGCCCGAGCGCCAGGGCCAGATACAGGGCCCCGCGCCGACTTACGCAACGGGCAACGCAGCGGATTTTGACGAGATTGCCGGGGAAGACGACCTTCCCTTTTAACCGCGCAATTTCCCCTGATACGCGGGGCGTTGTCTTCACGCGCCCTGTCCATCATTTGATTTTAAAAACAGTATAGAGGAGGTAAACCACCATGCCATACGAAGCACGTGCCCCACGTGACCGCGACGGCGGCGACCGGCCGGAACGTCGCAACCCGCGCAAAAGCCGCCGCAAGGTCTGCTCTTTCTGTGTCGACCGCGTTGAGCATATTGATTATAAGGACACCGTCCGCCTGAACAAATACATCTCTGACCGGGCGAAGATTCTGCCCCGCCGCATGACCGGCACTTGCGCCAAACATCAGCGTGAGCTGACCACGGCGATCAAGCGCGCCCGCCACGTGGCCCTGCTGCCCTATTCGGCGGACTGATTTGCCGCGCCAGAGCCGGACTTGCATATTTAAAAACCACCGGGGAATTCCGCTTTTGGAGTTCCCCGGTTTCGTTTTGCTAAGCGCGGCAGCAATTTTTTACCGCGTTGGTTTTATGCTTTTCCCTTGCCTTTTGCCACATGATATAGTATAATGCTAAAGTAATATACTGTCTGTTTTTATCCGAATTTGCGATGCAAAACAAGGAGATAAGAGCCATGGCTGTTTTCAGACCTTTCCGCGCCATCCGCCCGGCCCCGGCACTTGCGGCGGCCGTCGCTGCCCTGCCCTATGACACCATGAACAGCACCGAAGCCCGTGCGCAGGCGCTGGGGAACCCCCACTCCTTTTTGCACGTCGACAAAGCGGAGATTGACTTGCCCGAATCCGTAGACATCTACGATGCCCGCGTCTACGCCGCCGCCGCTGAAAGGCTCCGGGCGATGATTGCCGAAGGCGCACTCCGGCAGGACGCGCAGGCGCAATTCTATATCTATCGCCAGACCTGGAAGGGGCGCAGTCAGCTCGGCCTTGTGGGCTGCGCGGGCATCGACGACTACAAAAACAACATCATTAAGAAGCACGAGCTGACGCGCGCCGAAAAAGAAGACGACCGTGTCCGCCACGTCAGCGCCTGCAACGCCAACACAGGTCCGATCTTTCTGACCTATCGCGATACGGAATTCATTGCCGAAACGCTCGAACATTGGCGCGCGCTGCGGCCCTGCGAGGTGTCGTTCGTCTCCGGCGGCGTGTTGCAGGAGATCTGGCCGGTTGACGACCCGCCGCTCTGCGAACGGCTGGAGCGCGCATTTGCCGCCCTTCCGGCGCTCTATATCGCCGACGGTCACCACCGCTGTGCCTCTGCCGTCCGCGTTGGCGCGGAGCGCCGCGCCGCCTGCCCCGACTATACGGGCGATGAGGAATTCAACTATTTTTTGGCCGTCGCCTTCCCAGAGGGGCAGCTGAGAATTCTGGACTATAACCGCGCGGTGCGCGACCTGAACGGCATGGACGCGCGGACGCTGCTTGAACGAATCGGTGCGCTGTTCACCGTGGAAGAGGTTGCCCCCGCCGGGCGGCCCTACCACCCGGAAGAGGCGCACAGCTTCGGTATGCTGCTGGATGGAAAATGGTATCGGCTGCATGCGCGGCCCGGTACCTTCGACGAGGGCAACCCCATTGCCCGGCTGGATGTTGAAATTTTGCAGAAAAATTTATTGGCCCCGATCCTGGGTATCGACGACCCAAGGCGAGATCACCGCATCGAATTCATCGGCGGCATCCGTGGGTTGGAGGAGTTGGAACGCCGCTGCCAAGAGGATATGCGGCTGGCCTTCGCCATGTTCCCCACCACGGTGGCGGAACTGATGGAAATCGCTGACAGCGGCAACATTATGCCGCCGAAATCAACCTGGTTTGAGCCGAAACTCCTGAGCGGGCTGTTCATACACGATTTGGAATAGTGGGTATGTTCACTTAGTGAGGTCCTATGCCGTGAAAAGGTGGTGTGTGTGTGGCCAACAACAATCATAATCCATCGGACGAAGATGCCGATCTGCTCAGCATGATCCGGCAGCATTTGACCGAGGCGGAGACCAATATCCGGCAGGCGAAGCAGCGCCGCCCGGTCGACCCGGACGCCGAATGCGACCTGCTGGAGTTGGACAACCTTGACACCGGCGGACGCGCAACGGGTATGCGCGCGCCGCCAAGGGATATGAACCGTGCGCCGTCGCGCGTCGGTCAGCCCACGTTGGATAATATTTGGAGCGGCAGTCCTTTGGGGCCAGCGTCCAAGGCGTCACTGCCGAAGACACCGGCACCGAGGGTCGCTGCTCCGCAGCCGCAGCTACCACCGCAGCGCCCGCAGTCAAAGCCCGCGCCGCAGCAAAAGAAGGCCGCGCCGGTGGTGCGATCCAAAAAGAAGCATCCGGTACGGCGCTTTTTCGCGGCCATTCTGGTGATCACTCTGTTTTTTGGCTCGATGGGGTTTGGGTTTGCGTATTTTGAGGCGGGTAAGGTGCGTTTTGCCGAAGCGGGGGATGATGCTGTTTCGAGGCCCCGCGCCTCTGAGCTGCGGTCAAGCGCGTTCGTCACCAATATCCTGCTGCTGGGGGTTGACGGCGAAGAGAGCGACGCCTCCCTCCGTTCCGATACAATGCTGTTGCTGAGCGTCGATCGGCGTGACAAGACGCTCAAACTCACCTCGTTTTTGCGGGATAGTTGGGTGGAACTGCCCGACGGCGAGCACGCCAAGCTGAACGCCGCGTTCGCAAGAGGCGGCGCGGAGATGGTGATGGCGACGCTGGAGCTGAATTTCCGCATACGCATTGATTACTACCTCATGGTCGACTACGCCGGATTCAGGGGCATTGTCGATTCCCTGGGCGGCGTCGACGTGGCGGTGACGGATAAAGAGGCGGACTTCCTCTGTAAGACCACCCGCCTGGGCAAACAGATCGGTCGGGAGGGGTTCAGCCAGCAGATGCGCGAGGCGGGTGCGGTGCATTTTACGGGGGAACAGGCGCTGATCTATTGCCGCATCCGCAAGCTGGACAGCGATTTTTGGCGCACATCGCGTCAGCAAAAGGTGCTCAACGCCATCGTCGCGAAAATTCGAACCAGTTCCCCGTTTGTGCTGCTTGAGCTGCCCGACGCGGTTCTGCCCTGCATCCGCACAGATATGAGCCGCCTGCGGCTGACACGCTTTCTGATTTGCGCGCCCATCTATATGGGGTACGAGACCGAGCGCCACAGCGTGCCCGCTTCGGATACCTATAAGAACGCCAAAAAGAAGGGCAGCGACGTGTTGGAACTTGATTTTGACGCGAACATCACGCAACTGAAAGAATTCATCTATGGACGATAAGAAAGAAAAAGACGCCGCCCTGCGAGTCTTTCGCAGGGGCATGAACGCCTTTCAGGACGGCCCCGGCAACCGCTTTGTAGTTCATTTGCAGGGCTGTAACTTTTGTTGCCTCTGGTGCTCCAATCCCGAGAGCATTGCCGCAAAGGGCGTGCGGATGGCCACCGACCCGCCAAGGTGGAGCTGTGCGGAGATCAGCGCGGCCGCCCTGGTCGAAGAGTGTGCGCAGGCAAAACCCCTGCTCTTCGGCGGCGGGGGCATCACCTTCACCGGCGGGGAGCCGACGGTGCAGTTCGAGGCCCTGCGCACCGCCCTGTGCCTTTGCCGTGAGCGAGAGATCCATACCTGCATGGAGAGCAACGCCGCGCATCCGCGCCTGCCGGAGCTGTTCCCGTTGGTGGATTACCTGATCCTCGACTGCAAGCACTACGACAGCGCACGGCACCGCCGCTGGACTGGGCAGGGCAACGAAGCAATCAGCGCCAATCTACGGATCGCCGGGGAACGGCGGGAACAGCTGCTGCTGCGCATCCCGGTGATCGGCGGGGTCAACGCCGCGCCGGAGGACGCCCGCGCCTTCGCC
>JAVBOZ010000058.1:0-40963 GCA_031549985.1 Oscillospiraceae bacterium
TTTGTCCTTTGCCGATCAACTCGCGCAGATATTTGCGCTCGTCTTCCGTCAGTGTCACGTGGTACTTGATCATTTCATCACCCTGCTACAGTATAGCATGATTTTGAATTTGTTTCAAGTGATTTTAGAAATTACAAGACAGTAGGTATTATTTCTATGTTCGTATTTGGCTCGAACTGGCGTGCCACGGCCCTTTCAAAAAAACCTTATCGTAGGGGGACGCCTTCCTCGGCGTCCCGCGCAAAAAACAAGCAACGCTTTGCATACCCGGGCACGGCGCACCAGTCCCTACGAGTGCACATGAAACCCAAGTTGTTACCGCTTATTCTGGCATGAAGGGTGCCTTTCTCGCGATTGCCCAGACGTTACCGGTCAAACACCCGAAAGACGCCGGGCGCGCGCTTTTGCCAGGCCAGAAGCAACAGTGCCCCCGCGCTGAGCATCGCCCCCTTGATGGCGTTCATTCCCGTGGCGTAACCGAGCAGCGGCACGATCGTATCCCGCGTCAGCTCCTGGTGCAGGAAAAACCGAAAGAACAGCGGCATCGTCCAGTAGTTCATTCCCAAGCCAACGACGATGATTGCGGCCATGCCAACAAGGCAGGCAAAAATTGCGCGGAGCCGGTGATCGCCGCCGTCTCCGCGCTTCAGCCATGCGCGGCAAAGCAGGGAGGTCGGCAACACATAGGCGCAGCCCACGGCAAAGTTCATCAAGTTGCCAAAGCCCATCTGCGTCCCCAGGCCCTTGGTCAGCAATTCCACAAGGTTTTTGATCAGCTCCACCGTCACCCCTGCCACCGGGCCGATGAATATCCCGGCAAACAGCGCCGGCAAATCCGAAAAGTCCAGCTTCAGGAAGGGCGCGGCGGTAAAGATCGGGAATTCCAGATAAAAGAGACCGATGGCCATCGCGCTGAGCAGCGCGATCAGCACCATTTTGAAGATTGCCTGTTGCGGTTTGCGGTTTTCCATGTGTTTGCCCCCTTCGTTTATGGCATAGTCTCATTCAAAGCCGAAAATTTCATAAAATCCCCCTAGATTTTTCCGTAAAGAAGTGCTATAATAACATGAAGTATCATTTTTTGAGCAGCTGAAAGGAAGTGGGGATGCCATGCGTTCGCGCAAATTGATTTCCTGGAACGTCAACGGCATACGCGCATGCATTAAGAGCGGCTGCTTCCTGGAAGCCTTCGCCGGGTTTGACGCCGACGTCGTCTGTTTGCAGGAGGTCAAGGCCGAACAGGATCAGGTTGATTTCGCGCCCGAGGGCTACCATGTCTATTGGTACCCCGCTGTCAAAAAAGGCTATGCGGGTACCGCCGTATTCAGCCGCGCCGCGCCCTTGAATGTATGTTACGGCATCGGCATTGAAGCGCACGACCAGGAAGGCCGCGTCATCACGCTGGAATACGAAGACTACATACTGGTCAACGTCTATGTGCCCAACGCCAGGCATGGGCTGGTGCGCCTGCCCTACCGCATGGAATGGGAGGACGCGTTTCGGGCGTACCTGATTGCGCTGAACCGCCAAAAGCCGGTGATTGCCTGCGGCGACATGAATGTCGCGCACGAGGAGATCGACATCGCCCGCCCGGCGGCAAACCACAACAACCCCGGTTTCACCGACGCCGAACGCGGAAAGTTCACCGAATTGCTGGCCTCTGGCTTCGTCGATACCTTCCGCAGCTTCCATCCGGAGCAACGGGACGCCTATTCCTGGTGGAGCTACCGCTCGAACGCACGGGAACGGAACGTTGGCTGGAGGATCGACTATTTCGTCGCCAGCCAGGACGCCGTGCCGCTGCTGGATAACGCTTCGATCCTTGCGCAGGTGCATGGCGCCGACCATTGCCCGGTCAGGTTAGACCTTAGATGTTAGACTTTAGACGTGAAACAGGCAGCGACTGCGAAGGGGCGACGGGCCTCAAACCTTTTCCGCGGCAAAATCAATCGTGATTTGCTTTGCCCCGAAATCCAGCGGCGTCATGTGGACGCCCGCCGCGCGGAACATTCGCTTGGACGCTTCGACTTCTTCCGTCCCGGCGTATTTATCCGAAAGGTAGAGTACCTCCTTGATTCCGCACTGGATGACGGCCTTGGCGCATTCGTTGCAGGGGAAGAGCGCGACGTAAATTTTGCAGCCTTCAAGGTTTCGCCCGCCGCTGTTGAGGATCGCGTTGAGTTCGGCGTGGCAGACGTACTTCTCTTTTTCTCCGCGTTCCCAGCTGAACGCATCGTCGGAACAGCCGAGCGGAAAGCCGTTATAGCCCAGCGACATGATGCGGTTCTGCCCGTTGACGATGCAGGCGCCGACCTGCGTGTTGGGGTCCTTGCTGCGATAGGCCGAAAGCAGGGCGATGCCCATGAAATATTCGTCCCAGCTGATGTATGAAGCGCGTTTGGGCATAGACAGACCTCTTTTCTGTTCTCGATTGGGTACGATCCGTTTATATGGGTTTCGGGATTGCGCTTTTATTTTACCATGTTTCTCCGCAAAATGCAACCGCAATGAAGGGAGCCGGTCATGACAACCGTCCGCCGCGCGTGCTTGGAGGATTACCCCGGCATCGCCCGCCTGATGATGCAGTTGCAGGCACAGAACGCGGCCATACGCCCCAACAGATTTCGCTCCGCGCGACCGAAGTACACGGTGGAGGAATTCGCCGCGACGCTGCAAAGACCCGACCACACCTGGTTCGCGGCGGTAAACACGGAGGGCTGCATTCAGGGCTACGCGTATTGCGTGCGCTTTGAATGGGAGACCTCGGCGAATCTGGTCGCCAATACGATTTTGGGTGTTGATGAGCTCTGCGTAGACAGCGCCTGCCGCAGGCAGGGCATCGGTACACTGCTGCTGGACGCTGCAAAGGCGCTGGCAGCGCAGGTTGGGGCTTCGTCCCTGGAATTACAGGTCTGGGAGGCGAACGAGGCGGCTTTCCGTTTTTTTGAGCGCTACGGCTTGCACACACAGCGCAGGCGGCTGGAATTGCCGTTATAATACGTGAGGACTGTCAGATGATACACAAGGCGCGTGAGAAAAGCCTTGTTATCACTAGCATAGAACGCGAACTAAAAGTTCTTTTTGCTTCTTTTTCTTTCACGAAAAAGAAAATAACAAGAACGCAACGAAAGGAATATAAATCACATGGGAATCCTGGAAAAACTTCGCAGCAATTACTCCAAAAAGGAGATCAAGCGCATTCGTGGGCAGGTCGAGAAGACCCTCGCGCTCGAAGAATCCTATAGCAAGCTCTCCGACGCCGAATTGCAGGCGAAGACGCCTGAGTTCAAGCAGCGCTTCGCTGCGGGCGAGAGCCTGGACGACCTGCTGCCCGAAGCTTTCGCCGCCTGCCGTGAGGCCACCTGGCGTGTGGATAAGAAACGCCACTACCCCGTGCAGATCACTGCGGGCGTCTTCCTTCACCAAGGCCGTATCGCCGAGATGCGCACCGGTGAAGGCAAGACACACATGGCCGTGCTGCCCGCCTACCTCAACGCCATCGCGGGCCATGGGGTTCACGTCGTCACGGTCAACGAATACCTTGCCCGCCGCGACGCCGAATGGATGGGCAAGATTTATCGTTTTATGGGCCTTACGGTCGGCTTTATCATTCATGACATGGAAAACGACGAGCGGCGCGCCGCTTACGCCGCCGACATCACCTACGGCACCAACAACGAGCTGGGCTTTGACTACCTGCGCGACAACATGGTGCAGTATAAGGAGAATAAGGTGCAGCGCGGCCACGCCTTCGCAATCGTGGACGAGGTAGACTCCATCCTCATCGACGAGGCGCGTACGCCATTGATCATCAGCGGGCGGGGCGAGGCCTCCACCGAGCTTTATACCCGCGCCAACAGCTTCGCGCAGACACTGAAGTTCCTGCGCGTCAAGGAGCTCAATGACAAGCAGAACGCCGAAGACGTTGCGGGGGAACACGACGTTGTGGTTGACGAAAAGGCCCGCAACGCCACCCTGACCAAGAACGGCGTCCTCAAGGCGGAACACTACTTCGGCCTTGATAACATGATGGATACCGAAAACCTGACCATTCAGCACCACGTCAACCAGGCGATCCGCGCCCACGGCGTCATGCGCCGGGACGTTGACTATATGGTCAAGGACGACGAAGTGCTGATCATTGACGAATTCACAGGGCGCATCATGTATGGCCGCCGCTATAACGAGGGCCTGCACCAGGCGATCGAAGCCAAAGAGGGCGTCAAGATCGAGCATGAATCCAAGACCCTGGCCACCATCACCTTCCAGAACTACTTCCGCCTTTACGCCAAGCTTTCGGGCATGACGGGCACCGCCATGACCGAGCGGGACGAGTTTCGTGAGATTTATAATCTTGACTGCGTCGAAATCCCCACCAACAAACCGATGATCCGCACTGACAACCGGGACGTCGTCTATAAGACCGAAAAGGCGAAGTTCGAGGCGATCATTGAACAGATTCTGGCCTGCCACGAAAAAGGGCAGCCGGTGCTGGTCGGTACGGTCTCGGTCGAAAAATCGGAGCTGCTCAGCCTTTTGCTGAAGCGACGCGGCATTAAGCACAGCGTGCTCAACGCCAAGAACCACGAGCGCGAGGCGGAGATCGTCGCCCAGGCCGGCACCTTCGCCAAGGTGACCATCGCCACCAACATGGCGGGGCGCGGCACGGACATCATGCTCGGCGGCAACGCGGAATACCTGGCCAAGGCCGAGATGCGCCGCCTGGAGTTCAGCGAAGAGATGATCACCGAGGCCACCGGTTTTGCCGAGACAGATGACGAAGACATCCTCACCGCCCGCCGCACCTTCGCCGAGCTGGAAGCGCGGCACAAGGAAAACATTCAGGCCGAATACGAACAGGTGATCGCTGCGGGCGGCCTGTTCATTCTGGGCACGGAGCGTCATGAATCCCGCCGGATCGACAACCAGCTGCGCGGCCGCGCCGGGCGGCAGGGCGACCCGGGCGAAAGCCGCTTTTATCTCAGCATGGAAGACGACCTGATGCGCCTGTTCGGCGGCGAACGCCTGAGCAACATCATGAGCACCCTCAACGCCCCGGAGGATATGCCCATTGAGGCGCGCATGGTCACCAGCTCCATTGAGAACGCACAAAAGAAGATCGAAGGCCAAAACTTCGCCATCCGTAAAAACGTGCTGAAATACGACGACGTGATGAACCGCCAGCGCGAACTGATCTATGGCCAGCGCAACAAGGTGCTCGAAGGTGAAGAGCTGCGCCCGATCATCCTGAAGATGCTGGAAGACAGCATCAATGAGAGCGTCGATTTCTATTGCTCCACCTCCGTTCAGCGGGAGGATTGGAACATCGGCGGCCTGCGCGAAAAATACCTCGGCTGGCTGACCCTGCCGGACGACTTCAAGGACGGCGAGTTTGATCCCTTTGCGGCCAAGGAGATGCTGATCGCCCGTGGCAATGAGCGCTATACGCAGCGCGAGACGGAATTGGGCGCGGAACTGATGCGTTCGCTCGAGCAGATGGTGCTGCTGCGCTGCGTCGACACCCATTGGATGGATCACATCGACGCGATGGAAGAGCTCAAGCGCGGCATCGGCCTGCGTGCCTATGCCCAGCAGGACCCCGTTGTGGCCTACCGCATGGAAAGCTACGATATGTTTGATGAGATGACCACCAATATCCGTGAGGATACGGTGCGGATGATGCTGACCCTGCGCGTGCGCAGCCAGCAGGAGACCGAACGCCGCCAGGTCGCGCAGGAGACCCAGACCAACGCCAACATGGCGGGTGACGGGACGGACGTTAAGCGCCCGGTGCGTAAGGCTAAGAAACCCGGGCCGAACGACCCCTGCCCCTGCGGCAGCGGCAAGAAGTATAAGAACTGCCACGGGGATGTGCGCAAGGTGTAGCGGGGGTTCGGGGGTACGGCCGCTTTTGAAAAAGCTCCGCAAAACCTTTCGATTTTGTCATAGTTTGCGCTGAAATGGGTGTTTACATGGTTTATACCGTTGATGAGATCAGGCGCAGAGTTGCGCCCATTGCTGTAAGATACAAGATACCTTCTATCTACCTCTTTGGTTCCTATGCGCGCGGAGATGCCACGGAAAAAAGTGACGTAGATTTGCTGATCCGCCGCAGGGGCTCCGCCGTGCAGGGCCTGCTGATGGGTGCGCTTTACAATGACCTGAGCGAAAGCCTTCAAAAGCCCGTTGACCTTGTGACAATGGAGACACTTGAACAGCGGAACACACGGGAGCGGACGCCGTGGTTTATCGACACGCTGGAGAAAGAGAGGGTATTGCTATATGGTCAGCAGTGATGTTCAACGGCTGCGCCACATCAGGCGTTATTGCGAAGATGTCGAGGGCTACCTGAAGCGTTTTGGCGATTTTGAAAATTTCAAAAACGATCGGGCTTATTACAGCGCCGTGTGCATGGCAATTCTGCAAATCGGTGAGCTCGCTAATGGGCTTTCTGATGAGTTTCGCGATGAAACAAAGGAGAGAGCGCCTTGGGCTTTGATTCGTGGGATGCGTAACTGGGTTGCCCACGCTTATAACGAACTGGATGAGGAAATCATCTGGGACACCGCTTGCAACAGCATGCCGACGCTGCGCCGCTTTTGCGACGACGCTCTGTTGGGGCATGACGAAAAGTCTTTGTAATTCGGAGGGACACACCATGCAAAAATTCCTGGGCCGCGATTTTCTTCTGACCACCGAGACCGCAAAAACGATGTTCGCCGCCGCCGCTGCGGAGCCGATCTTCGACTGGCACTGCCACCTTTCACCCAAGGAAATCTATGAAAACCGTACGCCCCGCGACATCGCGGAGCTTTGGCTGGGGGCCGACCACTATAAGTGGCGCGCCATGCGTTCCTGCGGAATCCCGGAAGAGCTCATTACCGGCGACGCCGCAGGCGAGAAAAAGTTCATGGCGTGGAGCGCTGCGCTGCCCAAGCTCATCGGGAATCCCCTCCACCATTGGGCGCACCTGGAATTGCAGCGCTATTTCAATATTGACCAGCCGCTGAACGAGCGCAGCGCGCAGGACATCTGGGCGCAATGCAATCGGCAAATTGCGGCGGGCGGCTTTACCCCGCGCGAACTGATCGCCCGCTCCAACGTTGCGGCGCTCTGCACCACCGACGACCCGGCGGATAGCCTGGAATATCACGAATTGCTGGCCGCAGAAGGCCTGCCTTTTAAGGTGTTGCCCGCTTTCCGGCCCGATAAAGCGCTTGCGATTGACCAACCGGGCTTTTTGCCCTGGCTCGGCCAGCTGGAGGAAAGAACAGGCCGCGCGGTTGGCTCTTTTGCCGCGTTGAAAGAAGCCCTTGGCGCACGTATGGATGCTTTCGAGGCCCTGGGCTGCTGCGCCAGCGATCACGGGTTTCGTGCGCCACCCTTTGCCGTGGCCACTGAGGATGCGGTGGAAAGCATCTTCCGCGCGCGGCGGGCGGGCAATGCCGTCTCGCCCTTGCAGGCGGAGCAATACCAGACTGCGCTGCTGCTTTTCCTCGGCAAGGAATACGCGAAGCGTGGCTGGGCGATGGAACTGCACATGGGGCCCATGCGCAACAACAACAGCCGGGCTTTTGCAAGCATCGGCCCCGATGCCGGTTTCGATTCCATCGACGACGCGCCGGTTGCGCAGCCCCTTTCGCGCCTGCTCAATGCTCTCGACGCCGAAGACGCGCTGCCGAAGACCCTGCTGTTCAACCTCAACCCGAAGGATAGCTACGTGTTGGGTTCCATGATCGGTAATTTTCAAACCGGCGCGACGGCGAGCCAGGCGGGTCGCATGCAATATGGCCCTGCCTGGTGGTTTCTTGACCACATCGACGGCATGCGCGAACAACTGCGCACGCTGGGCAACCTCGGCGCGCTGGGCGCGTTCGTCGGCATGGTGACGGATTCGCGCTCCTTCCTTTCATACCCGCGCCACGAATATTTCCGCCGCATCTTCTGCGGCCTTTGCGGGGAATGGGTGGAACAGGGCCTTTATCCCGACGATGAGGCGGCGCTGCTGGCGCTGGCGCAAGACGTCGCTTTCCGCAACGCGCAGGCGTATTTTGGACTTTGATTTTGGCTCTTTTAGACAATCGTATTGACGCCGCCCCTACACGTGGGGCCTTTTCCGTAGGGGCGGCGTCAGGCCGCCCGCAGCGACAAAGAATCAATATGCTCGCCTAAAATAGCTTTGATTATTTGTTGTTATTGCTTGTAGTCTTTTTCTTGAAAGAAAAGAAGCAAAAGAACTTTTCGAATTCGAATTTGTTAGGAGCGTTCGCATGACCGTTGACCGTGATCTTGTGTTGTATTTGGAGTCCCTTGCCCGCATCCGCCTGACCGAGGAGGAGCGCGTGGCCTGCGAGAGCGACCTGCAAAACATCATCAACTACCTTGACCAGCTCAACGCCCTGGATACTGAAGGGGTTGAGCCGATGGTGCATTCCCTGCCGCTGGTGAACGTGGCGCGGGAGGATGCGGTGGAGGAATCCATGGATGCAGAAATGCTACTGGCCAACGCGCCCCACGAGCGTGACGGCTATTTGCTGGTGCAAAGGGCTGTGGAATAATTGCGTCTATGCGCTTGATTAAAACCGCGCCGCAGGCGATAAAATGTTCTTTTTGCTGTTTTTTCTTTTCAAGAAAAAGCAGATCCACCATTCGAAAGGATCGCCACTATGTCATCTCAACCGATCACATCCCTTTCCGCTCTTGCGCTGGCCGCTGAACTCCATGCCGGTCGCTTAACCATCACGGCCGTCTTGGACGCGTATTTCGCGGCCATTGACGCGCTTGACGCTGAGCTGAACTGTTACATAACGCTGACGAAAGAGCTGGCCTACGCGCGGGCGGCGGAGATTCAGCCGCGCCTTGACGCGGGCGACATTCGTTCGCCTTTGGCCGGTGTACCCGTTGCCGTCAAGGACTTGATCTGCACCGAGGGGGTTGCGACCACCTGCGCCTCCAAGATGCTACGTGGTTTCAAGCCGCCTTATAGCGCCACGGCGGTTGAACGGCTCTGGGCGGCTGATATGATCCTGCTGGGCAAGACCAACCTGGATGCCTTCGCTATGGGTTCCACCGGCGAAACCTCGGCCTTCGGGCCGACCAAAAACCCGCGCAATCCCGCGCACGTGCCGGGGGGCTCCTCCAGCGGCAGCGCGGCGGCGGTCGCGGCCGGGCTTGCGCCCATCGCCCTGGGAACCGATACCGGCGGCTCCATCCGCCAGCCCGCCGCTTATTGCGGCATTGTCGGCCTGAAACCAACCTACGGTGCGGTCTCGCGCTACGGTGCGGTCGGGTACGCCTCTTCCTTGGATCAGATCGGCCCCATGGCGCGCGACACCGCCGACTGCGCCGCGCTGTTTGAGATTATCAAGGGCGACGACCCGCGCGACTGCATCTGCGTGGCGCACCCGAACACCCCGGCGCTGCCTCTCAAGGGTTTGCGCGTGGGCCTGCCAACTGAATACTTTGGCGAAGGCCTGCAGCCCGAGGTTGCCGCCGCCGTCTTTGCCGCGCGGGATGCTTTGATTGCGCAGGGCGCAGTCGCGGTAGAGCTGAGCCTTCCGATGGCGAAATACGCCATCCCAACCTATTACGTAGTCACCAGCGCCGAAGCCAGTTCCAATCTCGCCCGCTTCGACGGCATCAGCTACGGCCACTGCACAGAAGAGGCCGAAAGTCTGCTCGACACCTATGTCCTCAGCCGGAGCGAGGCCTTCGGGCTGGAAATCAAGCGGCGCATCATGCTGGGCAATTTTGTGCTCAGCGCGGGCTATTTTGACGCCTATTATAAGAAAGCCCTGCAGGCCAAGACACTGATCCGGCGCGGCTTTGACGCGGCCTTTGAGCAGTGTGACGTGATCCTTGGCCCCGTCGCTCCGACGACCGCGCCGCGCCTGGGCGAGAGCCTCTCCGATCCGCTGAAAATGTATCTTGGTGATATTTACACCGCCATGGTCAACCTGGCGGGCCTGCCTGCGCTGGCGGTACCCTTTGGCAGCGACGAGGCCGCGCTGCCCATCGGCGTGCAGTTGATTGGCCGCACGTTTGAAGAGGCGACGCTGTTTGGGTGCGGTGCGCGGCTGCGGTAGCCCCCACGGGGGCGGGAGGGCACCATGCGGACTTTTGAACAGGCGAAGGCGTTTATGGTTGAGGCGTGGAACTTGGAGAACCACAGGCGGCCGGCGATGTTTGTGACCGCACCAAAGAAAGACCGTCCACATCCGCGCATCGCCGCGCCCGCGACCCTGGAGGAGCGCTGGCTGGATGTCGACGCCGTCGTCGTCAGGGCACGTAAGGGCCTCGAAAACACCTACTATGCAGGCGAGGCGCTGCCGATTTTCAACCCCAACCTTGGCCCTGATATGCTGGGCGCGTTTCTGGGCTGCGAATTGGTGTTTGGCGAAGAAACAAGCTGGGCCACGCATCCTATTGACGACCTGAACGCCGTAGAGCAACTGCGCTTTGAGCCTGATAATTTCTATTATAAGAAAGTGGAAGCGCTGACCCTGGCGGCGCTGGAAGACGCCAATGGCGATTATCTTGTAGGCCTACCCGATTTACACACCGGCCTGGACGCGCTGGTCTCCCTGCGCGGGCCGGAAAACCTTTGCTATGACGTGTTGGAATGCCCCAACACGGTCAAACGGCTGAACTGGCAGATATTTGACGTGTTTCAGCAAGTGTATGACCGGCTTTATGGGTTGATCAGCGCAAGGCAGGGTGGCACAACAAACTGGATGCGCGTTTGGCATCCGCAGCGCTGGTTTGTAACATCCTGCGACTTCAGCTGCCTGATCTCCGCCGAACATTTTAACGAGTTAGCTTTGCCGGAAATCGCGGCTGAAATTGATTGTCTGGATGCGTCGCTCTATCACCTGGACGGCCCGGATGCGCTGCGACACCTGCCCGCGCTTCTTTCCATAGAAAAGCTGAAGGGCATCCAATGGGTGCCCGGTTCGGGCAGGGAAGATGCACGCGAATGGCTGGATGTTCTTCGGCAGATTCAGGCAGCGGGCAAGATGATTCATATGTCCGTCAGGCCGGAAGAATTGGAGGCGCTCTGCAAGGCGCTGCGCCCGGAAGGCCTAATGCTTGCCTGCCACTGCGACAGTGAAGAAGAGGCGGACACCTTGATTGAACGCGTGGAAGGCTATTACTGATCATTCACCGCGTAATCCGCTGCCAAAAATCAACCGCTAGGAGGCCCTATGCCCGACCCTTTTTCACGCGCCGAACTCCTTCTGGGCCGCGAAGGCATCGCCCGTTTGGCTGGCGCGCGTGTCATTCTCTTCGGCGTCGGCGGGGTTGGTTCCTTTACTGCCGAGGCTCTGGGCCGCAGCGGCATCGGCACGATTGAGCTTTGCGACAGCGACACCGTCAGCGAAACCAACCTGAACCGCCAGTTGGTTGCCCTGCACTCCACAATAGGCCAAAGCAAGGTCGAGATCATGCGCCGCCGCCTGTTGGATATCAACCCGGAATGCGCGGTGAGCTGCCACGAAGTCTTCTTCAGCGCCGAGACCGCACCGGGCTTCGATTTTGCGAAGTATGATTACGTTCTTGACGCCATCGACACCGTCAGCGCGAAGGTCTTGCTCGCCGAACTTTGCCACACCGCCGGGACGCCGCTCATCAGCTGCATGGGTGCGGGCAATAAGCTTGACCCAACGGCTTTTGCGGTGGGGGATATCTATGAGACCTCTGGCTGTCCGCTTGCCAGGGTGATGCGCCACGAACTTCGCAGGCGCGGCATTCCCGCGCTTAAGGTGGTCTATTCAAAGGAGCCGCCGCATGCGCCAAAAATCGACGCGGAGCAAACCGCCGCCCATCGGCCTGTGCCGGGGAGCGTCGCGTTCGTGCCGAGCGTCGCCGGGCTGATCATGGCCGGCGAGGTTGTTAAGTATATCGCGGGCGCGGCCGACTCCGAAAGGCAAGCTTCCCGAGACAGATGAAAATCCCCAGAAGGAAGGATCAATATACCATGCGCTACGAGACCGTCATCGGCCTGGAGGTTCACACTGAGCTGGCCACCCAATCGAAGATTTTCTGCGGCTGCACGACCAAATTTGGCGGCGCGCCCAACAGCCACGTCTGCCCCATTTGCTATAGCATGCCCGGCACGCTGCCAGTGCTCAATCGCGCCGTGGTGGATTTCGCGATCCGCGCGGGCCTGGCCACCAACTGCACCATTGCCCGCTATACTACCTTTGACCGCAAACACTATTTCTACCCCGACCTGCCCAAGGCTTATCAGAACACACAACTGTTTCACCCCATTTGCACCAATGGCTGGGTCGAAATAACAGCAGATGACGGAGGCAGGAGGCGAATAAACGTTCGTCAGATTCATATGGAAGAGGATGCGGGAAAGCTGGTGCACGACTCTTGGGAGCATGCTTCGCTGGCCGATTACAACCGCGGCGGTGTTCCGCTGCTTGAAATTGTCGGCCAACATGATCTGCGTTCCGCCGCCGAAGCCATTGATTATCTTGAAAAGCTGAAGGCGATTCTGGAATATACCGGCGTTTCGGACTGCAAAATGCAGGAGGGGTCCCTCCGGGCGGACGTCAACCTCTCCGTCCGGCCTCTTGGCGCGGCGGAATTGGGCACGCGAACGGAGATGAAGAACCTCAACTCCATGCGCTCCATCGCCCGCGCGATTGAGGCTGAGGCCGCCCGGCAGATTGAACTGCTGGAATCGGGGGGCCGCGTGACGCAGGAGACCCGCCGATGGGATGATGACGCTGGCGAAAGCTACGCCATGCGTTCCAAGGAGAACGCGCAGGATTATAAGTACTTCCCAGACCCTGACCTGCCGCCGCTGGTGATCAGTGACGCGCAATTTGAGCAGATACGCGCGTCGATGCCCGAGCTGCCGGAGGCAAAGAAGCGCCGCTATATTGAGCAGCTTGGTCTGCCGGAATATGACACCGGTATCATTACCGGCTCGATTCATTTGGTGCGGCTGTTTGAACGCGCCGCCGAGCGTTGCGGCGACCCGAAGGAGGCCGCCAACTGGATTATGGGCGAAGTTTTGCGTTTGCTGCAACAAACCCAGACGCTGCCCGAAGACATGCGCTTTAACCCCGACGCTCTGGGCACGCTGATTCTGATGGTCAAAAACAATATCATCAACCGCGGTACCGCTAAGAAGGTGTTCGCCGAAGTGTTTCGCGGCGACATTGATCCAGAGGCCTACGTTAAAGAGAACAACCTTGCCCTTGTGACGGATGATGGTGCGATCCGCGAAACCCTTTCCCAAGTGCTGGTGGCGAACGAAAAATCCGTCGCCGAATACCGCGCGGGCAAGGAGCAAGCGCTGCAGTACCTCATCGGGCAGGGCATGCGGGCGCTGAAGGGTCAGGCCCCCGCGCAGGAAGTCACACGTATTTTGAAGGAATTATTGGCATAGCCCCTCGCCAATGAACATGCCGTTTTGCTCAACCTCTAAGCCTTTTTTGCAATGCGATCATTAAAACCGAAATATCCGCCGGGGTGACCCCGGAAATCCGCGCTGCCTGGCCGAGCGTCTCCGGTCTGGCGGCGCTTAATTTTTCTCGTGCTTCCAGCCGCAGCGCGGAAATCCCTAAGTACTCCATATTTTCAGGTAGCCGCATCGCCTCCAGCCGGTTCATTTCGCGTACTTGCGCCTCCTGCCGCCTGATATATCCCTCGTATTTCAGGTCGGTTTCAACCTCACGCAGCCAGGCGGGCGGCAGCGCAGAGCGCGTCGGATCGAACGGCTCCAGCGCTTCATAGCTCAACTGCGGGCGGCGCAGCAAGTCCGCCAGACGAACGCCGCTCACAATGGGCGGCATCTCCTTGGCGCGCAGCAGCGCGTTCAGCCCATCACTAGGCGGAATGGTCACCGCCTGCACTCGCTCCAACTCACCCGCAAGCGCCGCCTGCTTCTCAACAAAACGCGCGTATCGCTCTTCGGGCACCAATCCCAACCGGTACCCCGTCGGCAGCAATCGGCGTTCCGCCGTGTCGTGCCGCAAGAGCAGCCTAAATTCCGACCGCGAGGTCATCATGCGATAGGGCTCGCGGCATCCCTTCGTCACCAAGTCGTCGATTAGCGTTCCGATATATGCCTCCGCGCGACTGAGCACGAAGGGTGATCTCCCCAACACCTTGTGGGCGGCGTTTATTCCAGCTACCAGCCCTTGTGCCGCCGCTTCCTCGTATCCGCTGGAACCGTTAAATTGCCCGGCTCCAAATAGTCCCCCGACATCCTTAAATTCCAGTGTAGGCCGCAGTGCAAGCGGATCAACACAGTCGTATTCAATCGCGTAAGCGGGCCGCATGACCTGGCAATTTTCCAACCCTGGCACGCTATGCAGCACCTGTATTTGTACGTCCTCAGGCAACGACGACGACAGGCCCTGCAAATAGAGCTCGGACGTATCCTCTCCGCAGGGCTCCAAAAAGACGGGATGGCGCTCCTTTTCGGGGAAACGTACAATTTTATCTTCGATGCTGGGGCAATGGCGCGGGCCAATCCCCTCAATCTGCCCGCTATAGAGTGGTGATCGGTCAAGGTTTTCGAGTATGATGCGCTTCGTCTCCTGCGTTGTATAGGTGAGATGGCACAACACTTTCTGTCGCGGCGCGGCAATTCCATGCCCGAAGCACACAGCCTCTGGGTCGCCGTACTGCGGCTCCATCCGGCTAAAATCGACGGTTCGGCTGTGAATACGTGGCGGTGTGCCCGTCTTGAAGCGGCGCAGCGGAATTCCCAGTGCACCTAGCGAGTCAGTCAGACCCATGGCAGGCGGCATTCCATCCGGCCCGGCCGCATAATTGACTTCCCCCAAATGGATTTTTCCGCAGAGAAAGGTGCCTGTCGCCAAAACAACGCACTTTGCCGCGTATCGCATTCCTGTGCGCGTAACTATAGTCCAACGCCTGCTCGCCTGCGAAACCCCGCTGGCCGGAAATGTTTCACGTGAAACATTTCCAGGGTTCATCTCTACCGAAGGCTCAATCGCCGTAATTTCAGCCTGTCGAATTTCCAGCCCCGGTTGGCGTTCAAGCCGCGATTTCATGCTCCCAGCGTAGGCGCGTCGATCAATTTGCGCGCGTGGACTGTGCACCGCAGCACCCTTGCCAAGGTTTAGCATGCGGCACTGTATAGCGTTTTCGTCCGCTACCTGGGCCATTTCGCCTCCCAGGGCGTCGATTTCTCGCACAAGATGTCCCTTAGAACTCCCGCCAATGGCCGGATTGCAGGGCATGTTGCCGATCCAATCCAAACTAACGGTGAAAATCGCAGTTTGACAGCCCAACCGCGCGGCTGCTAACGCGGCCTCAATGCCCGCGTGCCCGGCGCCAATGACGATAACGTCATAATCATTTGCGTATTCCAAAGGTCCTCCTTTACTAGCGCAGAATGTTTCACGTGAAACATTCTAACTGCTACGTCCGCAGGCGGCACAGAGTCCGCAGGCGGCGGCTATTTGCCCACGCAAAACTGCGCAAAAACTTCGTCGACCACCGCCTCGCTGGCCCGTTCGCCGGTCAAGCAAAACAACGCCTGAATGCCGTCTTCAATGCAGATCGCCGCGGCGTCCAGCGGAAATTCTTGTTCCTGCGCTGAGAGCGCCTCTTCCAAAGCCTTGATCGCATCACCGACACAGCGGCGTTGACGCTCCGTTGCGAGCAACGGTTCCCAAGGGGAAAAGTTTCCCGCATTCAACAGAGCCTCCGCCGCCTGGCGCAAGCTTTCCAGCCCTTCACCGGTAGCCGCACTAAAAGGAACGACATGCGCAAAGCGGGTGCGCAGGGAATGCAGATCAATTTTTTTGCCCAGATCAACTTTGTTGCAAAGCAGAACCGTGCGCGCGGGATCGCAATTGTCCAGCAGTTGTTCGTCTTCCACGGTCAACGATTGTGAGGCATCAAGCAGCAAAATGAGCAGCGCCGCACTCTTGGCCGCCGACCTGCTGCGCTCCACACCCAAGCGCTCGACGGGGTCTTGTGCGTTATGTATGCCCGCTGTGTCAGTCAAACGCAGGTGTAAAGCACCCAGGCGCACCGGTTCCGTGACGGTATCCCGCGTCGTTCCGGCGTACTCCGTCACAATGGAACGTTCAAAACCCGCCAAAAGATTCATCAGCGTGGACTTTCCGACGTTTGGCTTGCCAAGCAGCACCGTCTCCACTCCGTCGAGGACCGGCAAAGCCGCCTCGCTTTTTTGCAGCAATGCCGTGAGCTGCTCCTTCGCATCGTTCAAGCCTGATATTAACTGCTTCGGTTGCAGCGCCGGAACATCATCTTCGGGGTAATCCACCCATGCTGAGATCTGAGCCGCCAGATGGATCAGCGTATCGCGCACTTCGGCTATTGTCCGGCTAAGCGCGCCACCCATGGTAGCCGTCGCGGCACGCGCTGCGTCATCCGAGTGCGCCTGTATCAAACGCATCACCGCCTCGGCCTCCGCCAAGTCCATGCGTCCGTTGAGAAAGGCGCGGCGCGTGAACTCGCCTGGCTCAGCCAACCGCGCACCTTCTGTCAATACCGCGCGCAATACGCGGCGCAAAACAAGAGGCCCGCCGTGGCATGAGAACTCCACAACGTCTTCGCCGGTATAGCTTTTGGGCGAACGAAAAACGAGGCAAATCGCCTCGTCAATGGTCTCATTTGCAGCCGATTGCTTGTCCGTAATGTGTCCGTAGTGCATGGAGTAACCGCTCCATCGGCTCCAGTTGATTGGTTTTTTTTGGTTGAATAGCTCTTTTGCAATAATAATTGCGGATTCGCCGCTGATTCGGACGATTCCAATACCGCCCGACCCCTGCGAGGTCGCGATCGCGGCAATTGTGTCATGGGTTTGCAACTGCATAAAATTGGCTCCAATATCATGTATACTTTTTCTTGAGAGAAAAAAGTATCAAAAAGAACTTTTTGCTTGTTGCGTTTGTAGTAGTGCGCAGCTATTATTCCGACGGCTGAATCACCAGCGGCACGTTGTCGCCATCCAGCCTTGCGGCGATGCGGCGCACCGCCTGCAAAACGATTCCCTCTTGCAGGGGCAGCCCGTCCGCAGTCTGAGAAAACAGGCGGCTCTCCTGAGGGATCACGCCGATCAACTGGCTCTCCGTGTGGTCGATGATATCGTCGATCATCAGAATTTGGCCGCGTAAAGCTAGTTTACGGTTGAAGCGGTTGACCACCAGGCGAATGTCCTTGATTCCGAACTGACTGATCTGCCGGACAGCCGCCGCCACGCTGCGCACACAGATGGGGTCGGGCGTGGTGAGTACCAGACCGCGGTTGGCGGCGAAACACGCCATGCGGAAACCGAAGCCGATCCCGGCAGGGGAGTCGATGATCACAACATCATATTGCGTGCAGGATTTCACGAGCTTTTGCAGCATATCGTCCGTCAGGGCGCGTTCAGGCTGCAAAGGCGCGCAGAGCAGGTGAAAATCGCCGCGTACCATGATTGCCTGATGCAGCTCGCAGCGGCCCAAGACGACATCCGCCCAGGTAAACAAGACATGCTCATCCACCCCAAGAATCAGGTCAAGGCTGCGCAGGCCAATGTCGCAGTCTATCAGCAAAACGGAATGCCCGCGCCGCGCCATCTCCTGCGCAAGGCAGGCGCTGACGGTGGATTTGCCGACGCCGCCCTTCCCCGAGGCGACAACAATGCGGTGCTGCATAGATTTTCCCCCTTTGCAATTGCTCTTTTTCTTGAAAGAAAAAGAACCAAAAAGAACTTTTACGTTTTGAATAGGCAGCCGCCTGCGTTGGCGTTTGGCCAAATCGTAGTAGGGCTCGCATATGGCGTCGGCTCGCGTTTCCCTCTACCCCAAAAGCTGTGCTTCCGCCTGCCCCTTTGCTATGGAATCCATCGTCCCAAAATAATATTCATAAACATCGCGAATGATCGGGATCGTCGGCTCAGAGTTGTTGCAGCCTTCGCCCACTGCGATCACGGCGATTTCAGGCTTATCGGCAGGCGCATAGCTGATGAAGATGCCGTTGGTGATCTGCTTGCGAACGCCGTCGACCTCGCGCACAACCTGGCTTGTTCCGGTCTTCGCGCCGACTTTTACCGGCAAATTTTTAAAATAGCGACCCGTCACACCGTTCGGGTTAGAGCCAAGAAAGTTCATCGCGTCCCGGATTGTCGCATAATATTTCTTGTCGATGCCTGTCTCGCCCAAGATTTCCGGCGTGTTGACCTGCACTGGCTCCATCGTACCCGCCTCACGCACGGATTGGATGAAGTGGGCCCGGTAGCGTTTGCCGTTGTTTGCGATGGTCGCAGCGTATACGGCGATCTGCATCGGGGTGAAGAGGTTGTTCTGCCCGATGCCGGATTGGATGTTATACCCGGCGTACCAGGGTTGGTTCAGCAGGGCGCGGCGCTCCTCGGAGTCCATGACGCCGCTCTCTTCCGGCAGTTCAACGCCGGTCTTCTGGCCCAAGCCCATGGCCATGCGATAGGTGTTCAATTTTTCGTAGCCCAAAATGCGGCCCATCTCATAAAAAAACGAGTTGCAGCTATCTATCAGTGCCTTGCGTACGTTGATTGGCCGCCCGCCATGCATCCGGTACTGGTTGCATTTGTAGCTGGAATCCAAGTATTTATACGTTCCGCCGCAGTAAAAAGTATAGCCATCCGTAATCAAGCCCTCTTGAAGCGCCGCCAGCGCACCGGAGGGCTTAATCGTCGAACCGGGCTCATAGGTGCCGCGCAAAGCGCGGTCCCAGAGCGGCGCGGTTGGGTCAGAGTTCAGCGCCGCCAGTTGCTCGCTATACTTGGTAATGTCATAGTAGGGGTAGCTGACGCAGGCCAGCACCTCAAAGCTATTGACGTCCAGCACCACAACAGACCCCGCAGCTGGCACGTTCGCGCGTTTGTTCCTGAAATCCTCCATATATTTGGGAAACCGATCCTGGATCATGCGCTGCAGGCCCATGTCAAGCGTCAGCACGACGGAACTGCCCTGCACGGCTGGCCGCACAATCTCCACCGAGGCGTCGCCCTGCGAATCGACCATCACCTGCTTAAGGCCCTCTTTGCCCCGGAGCCAATTTTCAGCAGCGCGCTCAATCCCGGACGCGCCATAGACGTCGTTGAGCTTATAGCCCTCCGCCTTGTGGGCGGCGTAATCCGACGCGCTGATGGCCCCAACGCGTCCGATGATATGCGGCGCGAGCGTACCGTCCGTATAAGAGCGTATGGGGACAATCTCAGTCACTACGCCGGTATAGAGTCTGCTGCTCTCTTTGATCTTAGAGACCAGCAACGTGTCAGCATCTTCGGCGAAAGTATAGGGGGTATTGATGTCGTACCCCATGCGGAGCATGCCGTATTGCACCGAAGCGATTTTGCGCGCCATGGCCGGATCATAGCTTTCCAGGGCAAAGCGCTCAACCAGCGCGTCCATGCAATTCTGCGCGGTGGCGTATTCGTTCAGCCTGAGCCTTTCGGGGCTCTTCAGCTCCCTGACCTCTTCTTCGTGATCCGGCAAAAAAGCCGCCTGTCCCTGCTCGTTCAGTGCAATCGGCAGGCTGTCAATCCACGGCGTTTTGTGCTGCTCAAAGAGGGTGATCAGCGACGCAAGCAGTTCGTTGCGGCGTTTTTGCCCCTCGGGCGTCTTCCGCTCCGGAAAAAACGGGTGTTCAAACACGACGGAAACGCTTGGCCGGTTCTCAACCAGAGGGATCCCGTTGCGGTCATAGATCGTGCCCCGCGCGGCGTTGATCGGTACGCTGCTGCTGTTGATGCCGTGAACACCGGCATAGGTCTTGCCGTCAACCAGCTGCACCTTCGCCAGCGTAATTGAAAAGCCCGCCAGGAAAGCCACTAACAGGCCGACTAGCCAGCCCATCCTGCGATTCATTTTTTTAAGATTCATCGGCTGTACTGCCTCCCTGCGGAAAAAATGCGTATTTAATATTAGCGAATCGTATTAGCTCCCTGTCTTTATCGTGCCCAGTTCAACCGTCCCAATGCGTTCGCCCACCTGCCGCCTGCTGGTTCGGCGAATCACCGCGCGTACCAACCCATAGTATACCGGCAGCAACGCCATGATATACACAAGGCGCGGCAAATAGAAACGCCAGAGCGCGTGCAATGCCCCGCCGTAACCCGGATATAGTATTACATCCAATAGCCAGCGAACGAAAAGATACCCAAGCGCCGCCGCAAAGGTCAACAGGGCAACGGTCAGCAAGTTACGGTTGAGGATATAGCGCATCAGCATCGCGCAGACGAATGCGGTCACCGTCAAGAACAGCGCATGCCAGCCCGAAGCGCTTTCAGAAGAGACATCCCAGCAAAGCCCGGCCAGCGCGCCAAAAAGGATCGAAGGCACCTCCTGCTCCAGCACGGCGATGGCCACGACCAGCGGAATCAGCGGCAACGCGCGGACCCCAAAAAACGCCGGAAGCCACGGCACGTTTTGCACCATGGCGGTAAAAACAATCAGCAGGCCCAATGCCAGCCTACGAAGATAGCGATTCTGTTTTTGCCTGTGGATATGTGGCATGTTACAGTTTCCTAATCGGAAGGTTTGATTATCTGCTCTTCTAACGAAAAATAGTACAAATACGGTGCCTTTGAAAGCGGCACAGCCGCCTAAAATTCCGTGAGAATAAAGACGTCGCGCAATGATTCGAAGTTGGCAGCAGGTTTAACGATTGCAACAGCGGAAAGGCTCTGCTCGTCCATGCGCACCTCCTGCACAGTCCCCACAATCAGCCCGGCGGGATAGTACTTCCCCAGACTGGAGGTGCAAATCAGCCCGTCGCTCGCGATGGCCGTGCTGCGCAACAGGTCTGGAACGCAGAGCAGCCCCTGCTTGGCAAGGGCGTCGGTAGCGCTCGTGCTGCCGATCTCGTTGGTGGCGGTCTCGTAGACAATCACATGCACGTCGGGGTAAAGAATGGTACGAACCGTACAGCTGGTCGGTTCCGTGGCGGTCACGATGCCCACAAGATTTTTGCCCGAGAGCACAGGGTCATCCACGCTGACGCCAGCCAAACTGCCCCGGTTGAGTGTGAAGGTTCCGAACTTCCCCGTGGGGTCGCCCCCGATGATACTGGCCTCTTCGAATTTGTCCTTCGGGTTTTCCTCTTTCAGCTCAAGGAAGCCCTCGTAAAGCTTCAGCTTCTGCTTGGTCTTATCGTAATCTACCAAACGCTCGCGGTAAGCTTCCAGCTCCGCCTCTTTTCTGTCCAAGTCGGCCTGCAGCACAGCTGAAGAGCGAAAGCGGCCAAAAAAATTTTGCACCACGTCGGCGGCACCCGCGCAAAGGCTTTGCAGCGGACCGGTCACGAAACCGACGGCTGAAACGACGGGCGAAGCGCCCCCCCGGGTAACCAACGAAAGCGCGGAACCCGCGATCAGCATCGCCATCACTGCGACGAAAGCTTTAAAGGCTGCTGTTTTCAAGAAACGCTTCAAGGAAATTGAATCCTTTCTGCCTGCGGCGCAGCTTCTGCCGTTGCGGCAAGAAATATGCGCATACAGGCATTTTCATAAGGCTCTTTTAGACAACCGTATTGATGCAGGAGGCAACGGGAGCACACAACGGCCAAACCGTAGGGGCGAACAGTGTTCGCCCGCAATTACGCATCAATACCAGCGACTCAGTCGTCCTCGTTCGCCGGGTAAAGGTGTGTCTTTTCGAGGCAAATGCCGGTGCCGTCCACCACGCAGTCGAGGGGGTTTTCCGCCACATGCACGGGGATCTTCGTCTCGGCGGAGATCAGGCGGTCAAGCCCGCGCAGCAGCGCGCCGCCGCCGGTGAGCATAATGCCGTGGTCAATGATATCCGCCGCGAGTTCAGGAGGCGTCCGCTCGAGGGTCGCGCGGATGGCGTCAAGGATCTGGCTGACCGGATCGGCCAGCGCGTCGCGAATCTCCTCACTGGTGACCTCGACATGCTTGGGCAACCCATCCATCAGGTTGCGGCCCTTGATGATCATGGAACTCTCTTCCTCATAAGGGAAGGCGGAGCCGATGTTGATCTTAATGTCTTCCGAAGTCCGCTCACCGATGAGCAGGTTATACTTTTTCTTGATATAGGCTATGATCGCGTCGTCGAAGTTATCACCGGCCACGCGTGCGGATCGGGAGGTCACGACGTCGCCGAGGGAGATCACCGCCACTTCTGAGGTACCGCCGCCGATATCGACCACCATGCTGCCGGTGGCTTCGCTGACGGGCAGGCCCGCCCCGATGGCCGCCGCCATGGGTTCCTCAATCACGCGCACTTCCTTCGCGCCCGCGCCCTTTGCCGCACCATAGACCGCGCGGCGCTCAACCTCCGTCACGCCGGAGGGGATGCAAATCAGCACCCGTGCGCGGCTGAACGGCGAATTGTTCATGGCCCGGCGAATGAATGCCTTCAGCATATCCGCCGTGATATTAAAATCAGCGATGACGCCATCTTTCAGCGGACGCACCGCTGTGATGGAACCAGGCGTCCGGCCGATCATTTCCTTTGCCTGCGTGCCGACAGCGACCACGCGGGGCGGGTTGGCGCGCTGATCCACCGCGACCACGGAAGGCTCGCGTATCACGATACCCTTCCCTTTTAAGAATACCAGCGTGTTCGCCGTGCCGAGGTCGATGCCGATGTCCTGTGAAAATAGCATATTCCTTATTCTCCTTACTCTTGTTGGAGTGGTCCGTCAATGAATGTCTCGCGCGCCTCATTTTGGTTCGATGAGTGCCACTAGCCCGTCAAAGGTCTTGCCGTCATTATACTCCGTTTTGCTGATCATATAGGTGACTTCAACGCAAAAATCCCCCGGCTGGACGATTCCGTTGACGGTTACCATATCGGTTTCGCCGCCGCTGGAAGGGATGTCGTACACCAGCATATAGGCCTCTTTGCCAAACCATTGCTTTGTCTCCGCCTTTATGGAGGCCTTCGAGCTGCCCCACTCTTGTTTGTGAAAAGCGTCTTTGCGCGCTTCGAATAGCGTTTTCAGCTCCGCGTAATTCTCCTTGCGGGGGGCGTAGGATATTGAAGCGTCTGATATTCCGTCTTCGTCCGTGCGCTCGAGCGTGATGCTGCGGACCGAGCTGGGAGAGACCGACCAGCCTTTGGGTAGCTTGACTGTGAAATCGGCGAGCTCCAAGACCGTTCTGCCAAACTTCTTTTCGTGCACAAAACAGGGGTATTCCAGCAGTAACGTTGCCTGAACGCCGCTCTTATCTGTCACAATGCCGCCTTGCAAATCGGTTCGCAGCGCAACAAGCATCCCCTTGTCGTTGGTTACGGTGTGTTTTTTTGCGTCGGTCGCCAGCAGATGTTCAACGCCGCTGATGGGGTCTTTATAGACTTCGCCGTCGCCGTTTTGGCCGCAGGCCACCGCCGCGCCAAGCAGCGAAACCGGCAGAAGAACCGCCGCGACGCCGCGTGCAACGCAATGCCGCGACGCATCATCCCGCGCTTGCAAACGTTTCAATTTCAACCCAACGCACCCTCTTTACCTTCCAGTGCCTGTCCGACCCTAAAGCGCAGGCAGCAAATATAGTATACCCCAGGCTAAATACTAGTATAGCAGATTCTACCATGCTTTGTCAAACAAAAAGTGACGCTCCCTCCTTATTTTTTTTGCGAATTTCTCGCGTTTATGCGGCCAGGCGCAAGACGAAACAGCACAGCGCCCGGGCAGCCCTTCAAAGCCGCCCGGGCGCGTAGCAAAACATTTCTCATCGACCGTTGGTAGCCTTCGGTGCCTGCACCAGAAGCAGCCCCTGGACCTCCACCTCCACCGGGATTGTCATCGGCGACACTCCGGAAGCGGCGCGCGAAACCGTGGCGGACGCAATGCTGTGCGCTGCCGATGTGTCGCTCCCTGCGGTTTGCGTGCAAGTCTGCGTCTGCGTTGGCGGCGCACTGTCGGTTGCGCCCGCAGTCGGCTCCGTGGTGGAGGGGTGCACCTCGAGGTATTCCGGGAAAGTCGTATATACCGGTTCCGTAGTTCCCTGCGTTTCGGGCGGGGGGGCTGTGGCCTCCTCCTGCGCCGTCAAATCAATGATCCCAACCGCACCGACGACCAAAACATGCTCCGCGAAATACGCGTCGTCATAGGCCGCCATGGCGCTGGCAAAATCAGCTTCCACGTCCAGCTTTCGCAGGTAATCACTCAAGTCTTCCTTGCTCAGTACCGTCTCGGATTGCCCCGGAATGGGCACCAACGCCAGGTTGCCATTATCCTCAAGGCCAGCCTCGCTCCGATAGGCGGAAAGTACGCTGTATTCATCCGCCCGGTTGTTCAGGTGAATTGTTTTCACCTCGCCTGTGCCCTGCCCCTGGCGCAGCAACAGGCTCATGTCGACCACATCGACTTCTTCTTCCGTCGTCTGGGTCAACTGCTTTTCGCTCCACAAAACGGGAACCGTCGCCTTATCAACGGCAACCAGCGGCTTGCGCCAGCCCGCGTTTTGCGTCACGGCCACAGCCACCAGGATCAGCGCCAGCATACCCGCCGATGCGCCTGCCCTGCGGGCAACCCGGTTCCTTCGCCGTATTTCCTGTTTTTTCACGTCAGCGCGCGCATACACGCTGGCGGCAAAATCAGCCGCGTTCTTCACTCTAACCCTTCCTTTCGCAAATCCTCCCGCATCGCCTGTCTGGCGCGATAGGATAGATTGTCAATTTGCTTCTTACTTTTCTTCATCACCAAGGCAATTTCATCGTAACTGAGTCGCTCCAAATACAGTAGCCGCAGCACCTCACGGTACTCCTCCGGCAACCCCTCCATCGCCCTTTCCAGGGCCTCCGCCCGCTCCGCCGCCTCGTGCATTTCTTCCGTGGAAAGCTGGTCGTCGGCGAACATATTCGGATCCAGCTCGTCAAAAGACTGCGTACCGCGCCGTTTTTCGCGGCGCAGATAATCAATCGCCTTGTGGCGCGCCACGGCGAAAAGATACGTCTTCAGGGAACTCTGGAAATGAAAGCGGCTTGTATGCACCAATAGTTCAACAAAGGTGTCTTCCGCCAAATCCTCCGCCGTGTCCAAGTTATGCACGTAGCCGTGCAAAAAGAAGATCAGGCTTTGCCGAAAGGCTTCCATTACCGTGCCAAAGGCATCATGATCCCCGGCGCAAAACCGGCGATATGCCTCTTCAGCCTCAACCGGGCGCGTGATCTGTTGCTTCAACCGCCTGTTCTCCTTTCAAGCGCCCTTCATTTTGTTAGTCGAACAAGGTCGCAAAATTCCTCACACCTGCGGTGAGCTAGTCGCCTGTGGCGCAGACGCCGCAGGCTAGATGGTTATTGTTTGGGGGGGTGGCATGTCCGGTCATCAAATCACGTCGCAGAACCATATCATCAAGTTCACGGCGTCTGCGCCACAGGCGACTAGCCCCGCCGCAGGCGGCCACAGGCGACTAGCCCCGCCGCAGGCGGCCACAGGCGACTAGTCCGCCCGGTCTTGGGCGCGCAGGATAAACCCATAAACATATTTCCCGGATTTAAGTTTATATGGCCGGTGCAGGTACGTGCAGCCGGGCATATCGCCCCCGACGCCGCGCTGCCAACCGTCGATGTTCAAGCTGAGATAGGCGTCCGGCTCCAATTGGTGAATGTGTTCCGTTCGGTCGAGCTTTTCCTGGCTCCAGGGATGCGCGCTGAAATTCAGCGGCACACTCAGCGCGTCGTCCGCGATGTTGATGGGGTGCCGCGCGATCTCGGGCATCGCTTCAATGCGCAGTCCGCTGCCATCTTCGCGCGTCAGAGCAACCCAACGCACGTCGGTGCGGTTGCCGTTCTCCTGCGGGCGCATATAGTGATGCTCCAACTCTGCCACCGGCAGGGTGTGCAGAATAATCTTTTGCCCGGTCTTTCGGTCACAGTGGCTCTCGTGCGGCCCGCGGCCATACCACTGCGCCCGTGTCAGCTCCGGGCACAGCTCCATCCGCATCCCAGCCTTAAGAATCGGCAGGGAGAGCGGGAAGAACCGGGTTCGGTTGGTCACCTCGATTCGACCGTCGCCATGCACCCGGCAGCGAACGGTGCTGCGGGCCCAGAGCCAGCTTCCGTCGCGGCGGGTAATCTCCACTGTATTTTCGTCCAGGCGCTTGCAGCGGTGGCGCTCATGCAGCAAATGGCGGCTGGCAAAGCGCCACAGCCGCAGCGGCAGCAACCACTTGGTCAGTTCCGCCTTGAAGTTGAGCAGGCCCATGTCGTTATCGGTCATGGGACGAAAGTAGTTTGCCCGCAGGCCGGGCGTATTCTTCTTGCTGAAGGGTGCGCAAATCTCGCCTTCGCCGAAATTCAGGCTGATCAAGCGCCCATAGCGGAACGCCGCCTTGATTTTCTCGGATTCCAGCCGCACGATGCCCTTGCTCTTCGTCAGTTGCAGGGTCTGCGCTTCTGCTGGCGTCGCCTCTGGACGGGCGCGCACACAAAACTGGTCAAAGCGCAGTTCATACCCTGCGGGCGCCCAGGCGCGGGTCGCGCTCTGACGGAAGCTGATGCTCAGCAGTGCCTCGCCTTCAGGGGGCAGCGCGTCGATATCCATTGGGATGTGAACCGTACAGTTTTCGCCCGGCCCCAGCGAAAGGGGCTCGAGAATACCCTCTTGCGCCGTCACGCCGTCGCAGCGGAGAACCCAGCGGACTTCAACGCCGGAAAGGTCAAGAAAGGCCTGCTTATTGCGAATGCGAACCGTCTGCCCAGCGGGATCATAGCCTTCCGCGCAGACGTTGGCATAGACCTGCTTGACTTCATAATAGGACGGGTGCGGCTCACGATCCGCGCCAATGATGCCGTTGGCGCAAAAGTAGTAGGTGCTCTTGCCCTCGCCGAAATCGCCGCCATAAAGCCAGCGGTCCTGCCCTTCGTCGCGCACGCGGATGGCCTGGTCAACATAATCCCAGATGAAACCGCCGCACATGTGCTCGTAGTTCTCAAAATCCTCGACATATTCGCGGAAATTACCCAGGCTGTTCTGCATCGCGTGTGCAAATTCGCAGTAGAGCACCGGGTGGTCGGCATAGACGCGCCCGGGGATCGCCTTGTTATCCGCCGCGAGCTTGTTGGCAACGTTGTCATAAAGCCCTGGCTTGAACTCCTTCTGCCTGCGCATCAAGTCCACCAGCGCCTCGGTGGGGTACATCCGGCTGATGAAATCGGAGTTGCGGTAATTAAAGTCGCCCTCATAGTGGATCGGGCGGCTTTGATCAAGGGCCAGAATGGCGGCCCGCTCGTGATCAAAGTTTACCCCGTCCCCGGCCTCGTTGCCCAGGCTCCAGAAACAGACGCAGGCATGGCTGCGCTCGCGCAGCACCATGCGTTCGGCCCGGTCAACCACCGCTGCGCGCCACTGGGGGTGATCGCCGGGGCAATTCTTCCGCCGAACACCGTGGCTTTCAACGTCCGCCTCTTCCATCACATAAAAACCCAGCTCGTCGCAAAGCTCATAAAAGAACGGAGCGTTTGGATAATGACTGGTGCGGATGGCGTTGATGTTGGCGCGTTTCATCAAATAAAGGTCTTCGTAGTAGCGCTCCCGAGGGACGGCCCAGCCGTGGTCGGGGTCAAAGTCGTGCCGGTTGACTCCCTTGAGGATCACGCGTTTGCCGTTGACCTTCAGCACGTTGCCGTCGATTTCCACCCGGCGGAAACCCACGCGCACCCGCTTCTTGCAGATGAACTCGCCGTCCCGCCGCAGTTCCAGCGTGAGCTGATAAAGCTGCGCGTCCTCAGCGGACCAGAGCCGCGCTTCGGGAATTTCTCTTTCGCATGTCACATTTTCACAGGCGCACGGCAGAATGCCGCCTTCCCACTGCCACAGCTCTTCGCCATCCAGCAGGGCGCGCAACTGCGCATTCGCCGGGGCCGCCGTGCCGTTGCGCAGCGTCACGCCGAGCTTGAGCGTCCCGGTCGTGTAATCAGCCAGCAAGCCAGTATCGGCAAAAAAATCCTCAATGCCCAACTGCGGCTCTGCGACAAGGTATACCTCGCGATAGATCCCCGCGAAGTTCCACATGTCCTGGTCTTCCAGATAATAGCCGGTGCTGAAGCGGGTGACGATGGCCGTCAGCTGGTTTTCGCCGGGCCGGGCCAAAGCCGTGACGTCGAATTCCGCCGGGGTCATCGAACCCTGCGAATATCCGACGCGTTCGCCGTTAAGCCAAACCTCAAGCGCTGATTTCGCCGCGCCAAAGTGCAGAATGATTCTGCGCCCATCCCAGTCGGGGGGCATAGTAAATGTCCGGCGATAGATGCCCGCTTCGTTCGTCTTTGCGTAGACCGTTGGAATTTTCGCCTTCTTGGTCGAAACAAAGTCTTTATGCACCCAGGAGGCCAGGTAAAACGGCTTGCCGTAGCCCTCAAGCTGCCATACCGACGGCACTGGCATTTCAGCCCAGGCGCTGTCGTCAAACTCCGGCAGTGCGCAGGCAGGGTCAATGCCCTGGCTGAGATCCTGCCGCCAGTCAAAGCGCCAAATGCCGTTCAGCGAAAGCTTATAGGGGGAAGTGTCATAGGAAAAAGCGTCTTCTTCCCCAAAGGGCAGCGCAAGGTTCCGCCCGGGGAGCTTGTTCTCGCCAATCATGCGGGGATCCTGCCAGGGGAATGGATTTGTTGTGTTCGCCATGGGGAGCACCTCCGTTTGGCAAAGGATCGTCCTCCATTTTGCTTCATACGGTATTATTCTATCACAAACGCCGGGTTTTTGCAACCCGGCGCATCGTATTTTTGGTAAAGCTGAAATATGCCCTTGTTCGAATTTACAATTGACATCTGTTTCGCGCTATTTCACCTCATATCCGCAGCCCTCATGCAGGCAGCATTTGCCGTTGCGTCCTTTGAGGAACAGCGTCTTGCCGCATTTGGGGCAGGCCTCGTCTGTCGGGGTGCTCCACGTCACGAAATCGCATTTGGGCCAGGCGCCGCAGCCATAGAAGGTGCGTCCGCTCTTTTTCGATTTGCGCTGCACCAGTTTTTCGCCGCATTTTGGGCAGCTTCCGCCGCTTTCGGCAATCAACGGCTTGGCGTTTTTGCATTCGGGATACCCCGGGCAGGCCAGGAAGCGGCCATAGCGCCCGGTTTTGATCACCATCATCCGCCCGCATTTTTCGCAGGGGATGTCCGTCTTATCTTCCTCCAGCTCAATCTTGACGTTCTTCATGTCGTCCTTGACCTTGGTGAGGGTACTTTCAAACTCGTCATAAAAATTTCGCAGCAGGGCGATGTAATCCAGCTCGCCCTTACCGATCTCGTCGAGGGAATCTTCCATCTGCGCGGTGAACTTGACGTTGACGATCTTCGGAAACCGCTCCTTCAGCAAGGCGGTCAATGCGCCGCCCAGCTCCGTGGGATGCAGAAGCTTAGCCTGCCGGGTGATATAGCCGCGGTGCAGGATCGTACTGATGATGGAAGCATAGGTGCTCGGCCTGCCGACGCCGCTTTCTTCCAGCATCTTGATCAGCGAGGCTTCCGTATAGCGCGGCGGGGGCTGGGTGAAGTGCTGGGCGGGCAGAAGCTCCTTGAGGTGCAGAGGTTCGCCCTCCTTCAGTTCGGGGAGCTTGCTTTCGCCCTCCTCCTCTTCGTCGTCCGTGGCCTCGACGTAAAGGGTGGTGAAGCCGTCGAAGCGCACCGCATAGCCGGAGGCGGTGAATACGAGATGACGGCCGCGCTGCTTCTCCTCCGCGTTGGCGGCCAGAATTGTCGCCTTGACGGTATCCTGCTGGCAGCTGGCCATCTGGCTGGCCAGAAATCGCTTCCAGATCAGGTCATAAAGCTTATATTGCTCCGCGCTGAGCGTACCCTTGAGCTTGGCCGGCGCCAGGCCGGGCATCGTCGGGCGCACGGCCTCGTGGCCGTCCTGCGCGCTTGCGCGGGATTTATAGACCCGGGGCTGCGGCGGCAGATATTGCTTGCCGTAGGTCTCGGTGATGTATTCGTTCGCCAAGGCCCGCGCCTCGTCTGAAACGCGCAGGGAGTCGGTACGCATATAGGTGATCAGGCCGGTGGTGCCCAGGCCGGGCACTTCGACGCCTTCGTAAAGCTCCTGCGCCAGGCGCATCGTGCGTTGCGCCTGAAAGCCCAGGCGGCGTGAGGCCTCCTGCTGCAAAGTCGAGGTATTGAAGGGCGGCGCGGGGTTTTTCGCTCGCTTGCCCTTTTTGATTTCCTTAACCCAGTATTGCGCATCCCGCAGCCGGGCGAGCATGGCGTCGGTCTGCTCCTTGGTCTTCAGCTCAATTTTGCCGCTCTGATCGCCCGCAAAGGACGCCTTGACCGTCTTGCGCCCGCTGTTCAGGAGCTTGGCCTCGAGGGACCAGTATTCCTCCGGCACAAAGGCGATGATCTCCTGTTCCCGGTCAACAATCAGGCGCACCGCGACGCTTTGCACCCGCCCGGCGGAAAGCCCGCGGCGAATCTTCTGGCTGACAAACGGGCTGAGCCGATACCCCACCAGGCGGTCAAGAATCCGCCGCGCCTGCTGGGCGTTGACCAGGTCAATATCCACCTTGCGTGGATGTGCCATGCCGCCCAACACGCCGCTCTGGGTGATTTCATTAAAGGTGACCCGGTTGGCCTCCTTCAAATCTAGCGCCAGCAGGCTGGCCAGATGCCAGCTGATGGCCTCTCCCTCGCGGTCCGGGTCAGTGGCGAGATAGACTTTGTCGCAGCCGCCCGCTTTTTGCCGCAGCTCGCGCACCAGCTTTTCCTTTTCTTTCATCACGACATAGCTGGGCGCAAAGTCGCGGGCGACGTCCACCGCCAGGCGTGAAGCGGGCAGATCCCGCACATGCCCCATCGAAGACGCCACCTCGTAGCCCTTGCCCAGGTATTTTTGGATGCTTTTTGCCTTTGCGGGGGATTCAACAATCACCAGGTTCATGTCTCTATGCTATTCCTTCCGGCTAAATTATTGGGTTGATTTGTTGGGTGTGTGGGTTGCTGACGGCGGTGGATGATGCATCATTGCATTACCGCCTCATACAGCCTGCCCGGCAGCTGGCGCACCATTCCCTCGATTTCAAGGTTGGTCAGGGCGATGAACACCGCGCCCAGCTTTTCCCCGGAAAGGCTGCACAAAACATCCACATGCAGTGCATCGCCATTGAATAATCCAAGCAGCTTGGCCTCAAGGGCATCCCGTGGCTGTTTCTGCTCAACTTCATTTGAAAGCGGCACAGCCGCCGAGCCCACCGCAGGTGTAGCTTTTTTCGGCTTCTTGACCGGAACCTCATACGACAGCGGCACAGCCGCCGAGCCCGCCGCAGGCGCAGGTGCCGACTGGAGGCGCATGTTGAGAAGGTCGGGGAAGATGAGTTCATATTCCTCGAGCACATCCATGACCGAGAACACGGGCTTCGCGCCCTCGCGAATCAGCTTGTTCGCGCCCAGATAGGTGGAACCGAAAGCATCGCCCGGCACGGCAAAAACATCCCTGCCCTGTTCGGCGGCGCACTCGGCTGTGATCAATGATCCGCTGCGCTCTCCGGCCTCCACCACCACCGTCCCGGCGGTCATGCCGGAAATGAGGCGGTTTCGGATGGGAAAATTATGGCTCAGCGCGGGGCTGCTGCCCGGGAATTCGCTGACCAACGCGCCGGTTGCGGCGATCTGCTCGCGCAGGGTGTGGTTCTCCATCAGGTAACCAAAGCGCAGGCCGCAGCCCAGAACAGCGACGGTCTTGCCGTTCACAGCCAAAGCGCCCCGGTGGGCCGCGCTGTCAATACCAAGCGCGCCACCGCTGACGACCACGCAGCCCGCCTTGCTCAATGAGGCGCTGAGCCGCGCGGCGATATCCACGCTCTTGCGGTCAGCGCGGCGGGTGCCGACGATGGCAATGCCCAATTGCCGCCGCAGACAACCCAACGAGCCTTTGACGTAAAGCGCCAACGGATGGTTGACCAACTCCAGCAGGCGGGGCGGGTAATCGGCGCTTTGCGGTGTTAGGATATGCGTTTGATGCCGCTGGCATTCCTCGACAATGGTCTCGGCTTCGGAAAGCGGCACACGGGCCAGCCGCGCGATCTGCTGGCTGGTGAAAACCCCGCTGATGCGCCGTTCGTAATCCGGCGCGGCGTAAATGCGCGCGGCGGCGGATTCGCCCTTGCCGCCAAAGGCCGATAAAATATCTTGCGTACGCAGGGAGGAAGATATACCAAGAACGCACTGAAGCCATACCCAGTAAAGGGTATCCGCGTCTGTCGCCATCCTGAATCCTCCTTTGCGCGTGTAATGCTCATCCCGCCACGGCGTCTGCGCCACAGGCGACGAGCCCGCCGCAGGCGCGGTGCGCCCGGTGGCCGCGCCCCACAGTTCTTATCCAGTAGGGGCGGCGTCAGGCCGCCCGCAGGCATTGTTATGCTTGCCCCATGCACCACATCAAAATGGTCGCGGCGGCGGCGGCGTTGAGCGATTCAGCTCGCCCCGCCATGGGGATGGTAATTCGCGCATCACAGGCGTCAATGGCCATTTGACTCAGCCCGCCGCCCTCGTTACCGATGGCGACAATTGCGCCCGCGCCGGAAAAATCAACCTGCGTTACCGGGATCGCTTCAGCACCCGGCACGGCTGCAAAGGTGCGGCAGCCTCTTGACGAGGCCTCACGCAGCGCAGCGCAAAGGTCGGCGCAAATCAGCACAGGCAGACGCAAAAGCGACCCCATCGCCGCCCGCTGCGCTTTTGGGTGAAAGGGGTCGCAGCCTCCGCTGCAAAGTAGGCCGTCCAGCCCCAATGCCTCCGCCGTTCGGGCGATGGCCCCCAGATTGCCGGGATCTTGCACCTGTTCCAGCGCGATATAACGCCCTGCAAGCGTACCTGTGGGGCACCAAAAATCTTCCGACGGCGCGCGCGTTGCGAAGAGCGCAAAGATGCCTTGCGGGTTTTGAGTGTCGCCCAGTTTGGCCGCCACGGCCTCCGAGACCTCAAAAACCTGCGCAGCTGTTTCCAGCTCCTGCGTATCATATTTTTGCCGCGCGGCCTTGGTGCAAAACACGGTCTCGGGCACAAAGCCCGAAGCAAGGGCGTCAGCGCAGAGGCGATGGCCTTCCAAAAAAAACAGGCCACGCTCCCGCCGCTCGGCCGCGCTTTCGCGCAGGCGCACGGCCTGCTTGACCAGGGGGTTATCCCTGCTTGCGATGTTTTGCATGATATGCGCCCTCCGCCGCCGCGACAATCACGCAGCCGGCCAAATAACACAGGATATCCCACCAACTGAAGCTGGTGCCGACAACGATCACCAGCAGCTGAACATGGCTCAGCCCCAGCAGGTCCAACAGATGAATCGCCTGCAGGGCCTCAACGGCGCAGGCGAAAAAGAAAACGTACAGCGCCAGCAGTTTTGGCCGCGACGGAAACACCACCCGCACCGCACAATGCACCAATATGACAACCAACACATCGCCGATGAAGGGGCGCACGAAATTGTCGTGGACGAACAGGGCGATGCAAAACTCAACGGCAAAAAGAATCGCCGCGCAAAGGGCATAAAAAAAACGTCGTCTTGTCATGGTGGCTCCTCTTTGCGGCACCTCTAAAAACCTAGCCACAACTGCGGTTGCCCGTAGGGGGCGGCGTCCTCGACCCCCCGCATCCGCTAAAATCAAAGGCTTTGCGCTGATTGTTTCCCGGGGCGTCGAGGACGCCGCCCCCTACATCGAGGTTTTTAGAGGTCCTCTTTGGCCGGTTCAAAAAACCGAAAGGCAGACATTTGCTGTCTGCCTCAAATCATTGCTGTTAGAGCGCCGCTTTTGCCTGATCCGCCAGGGCGGTGAAGGCCGCCGGGTCGGCGATGGCGATTTCGGAAAGCATCTTGCGGTTGAGTTCGACGCCCGCCTTCTTCAGCCCATTGATGAAGGTCGAATAATTCAGGCCGTTCAGCTTTGCCGCAGCGGAAATGCGGGTGATCCACAGGCGGCGAAAATCGCGTTTGCGCTGTTTACGGCCGATATAAGCGTATTGCCCGGATTTCATGACCGCCTGCTTGGCTGTCTTGAACAAACGGCTCTTTGCGCCGTAATAGCCCTTTGCGAGCTTGAGTACCTTTTTTCTCCTTTTGCGCGTCATCAACGCGCCTTTCACACGTGCCATGGCCAAAACCTCCGTTTATTTCAGTTGTAGTTTATTTATACGGGATCAAGCGCTTGATCTGCTTCTGGTTGGTCTTATCGGCTATCAATTGCCCGCGCAGCTGGCGCTTTTTCTTCGCGTTTTGGCGACCCTTAATGTCATGGCCCGCAAAAGCTCTTGAACGGACGGCCTTGCCCGTCTTGGTCAGCTTAAAGCGCTTTTTCGCGCCTGAATGCGTTTTAATCTTCGGCATGGTTTGCTTTCCTCCTGGTTTTGTTCTGGATTTAATTCATACTTTTTTCTTGAAAGAAAAAGTAGCAAAAAGAACTTTAAAATCGCACATCGCTCTTCGTATGCAAAGCGCCGAATTCCGCGCTATGCCCATCGCCTAACCGAAAAAAATACTATTGTTTCACCTTGGGTGCCAAAAACATCAGCATCTGCCTGCCTTCCAGCTTGGCGGCACGTTCGACGGTGCTTACCTCCGCGCAAGCTTCAGCAAATTCGGCCATGTTTTTGGTGGCCAAATTGGCATGCGCCATTTCGCGCCCGCGAAAACGGATTGAGACCTTGACCTTGTGGCCGCCCTCCAGGAACCGCAACGCATGGTTCGCCTTGGTATCAAAGTCATGCTTGTCGATCCCGACCGAAAGGCGGATTTCCTTAAGTTCCACGGTCTTCTGGTTCTTTCTGGCATCCTTTTCGCGCCTGGATTGCTCAAAGCGGAACTTGCCATAATCCATGATCCTGCAAACCGGCGGCTTGGCCGTGGGCGCAATCTTGACCAGGTCAAGGTTTTTGCTTTCGGCCAAATGGAGCGCCTGCGCGCCGGACATAATGCCGAGCTGCTCACCGGTTTCGGAAACCACGCGAACCTCACGGTCACGAATGGCGTCGTTAATCTGCTGTTGCTCCTTCATGTTGATTTGCAACACCTCCTGAAAATAAAAAGCACACGGGCGCAAACCCGCGTGTTAATCATACCGTGGCACCTTAGGCCGCAAAGGCCGAAAGACCAGCTTCCGGTATTGATCTACCCGCGGCGGACAAAAACCTCGTGGGTGGGGACAAAAAGCGTCCCGCTTGTTTGCTGTAGCAGTATAACAGTTTTTTCCGTGGATGTCAAGAAAAATTTTTGGCGGCTGTATTGCGACCGCCAATGCTCAATATAGGAACCGCCTGATCAGGCACTTTCGCGCCAGCCTGGCATGATGCCAATGACATTCCCCGCCTGCTCGGCCCAATCGCAGAGCTGGTTCGTCGCTTCCCGGGTAATGGCAGCGTCTTCTTTGATATCCCGCACATCACACTCAAGCTTGGTCAGACGTTCATCAATGCCATCCAGACGTTCATCAATGCCATCCAGGCGAACGTTGATACTCTCAATGCCATCGCCCATTTCAGCAACCTTGTCGCTCAACTGTGCAACCGTACCGGTCAACTGTGTAACCGTGTCGGTCAAGGTCTCCAGAACCGATAAAATTTTCTCTTCGTTATCCATAACGTACAAACTCCTCTTTGATCCCTTGAAAATGTTCTTTCTATTGCGGCACAGGCCGCCATACTAAAGTCATTTATCGGGTTCTGTGCTATTCTGCTTTCAGGCGCACGGGAAGAACCATAAACAGGAACGCATTCCCTTCCGGCGGCATGATGATCGCGGGCGCGACCGGGCCGGCAAATAACAGCCTGATTTCGTCAGTATCGCAAGCGCGCAGGGCATCGAGCAGGAAGCGATTGTTGAAGCCCACTTCGAACGCCGCGCCGGTGATGGCGGCGCCGACACTGTCGCGTGCGGTACCGACCCCGGTGATGCACGTGAACTCCAGCCGTCCGACCTTCGTCTGCACGTCGCAGCGGATCGGGCTCTTTACCTTTTCGGTGATGATCAGCGAGATGCGCTCAATCGCCGCGATCAGCGCGCGGGTTTCGGCCGTGGCGGTCGTGCTGTGTTCGGCGGGGATCGCCATTTCGTAATTCATAAATTCGCCATCCAGCAAGCGTGAGACCACGTGGTACCCGCCCAGATCAAATACGATATGGCGGCGACCTACGGAGATCGCGACGTCGCCCTCGTCTTCAGCCAGCTTGACCAGCTCGTTGAGCGTTTTTGGCGGCACAACAAAGCTGATGTTCTCACCTTCGTAAGCAATGGGTTCCCGGCGTAGCGCCAGACGGAAGCCGTCGATGGCCGCCAGGCGCAATTCACCCGCCGTAACCTCAAATTTCACGCCGGTATGCACAGGCTTGGTATCCGGGTTCACCGCCACGGCGAAGATCGTCTGGCGGATCATGTCTTTCAGCACAACCTGCGGAACCATCAGCGGCGAACCTCCGGTGATGGAGGGAAGCTCCGGGTATTCTTCCGGACTCTGGCCGTTGATGCGGTAGCTGGATTCTCCGCAGACGATCCCCGCAAGGCAACGGGCGTCGGATTCCAACGTAACGGTATCCCCGGGTACGCGGCGGAGAATCTCGCAGAACACCTTGGCATTCAGCACCAAAGCGCCCTCTTCCAGCACCTCAGCCTCCATGCTGGTCTGGATGCCAACCTCAAGGTCGTACCCGGTCAGCAGGAGCTGGCCCGCCTGGGCGCGGATCAGGATACCCTCCAGCGCCGGAATCGTCGTCTTGCTGGAAATAGCGCGCTGCACGTTTTGGCAACAGGCGGAAAGCGTTTCGGCGGAACAAATAAATTTCATGTTATAAACCTCCAGGTCATCATTGTGCGACATAGGCCGCTGGGGTACGCATCTTCTTTTTCTTGGGAGAAAAAGAAGCAAAAAGAACTTTTAGATTTGCACGGAAGACGCGTGATATGCATCTATCAATGGTATATAGATATTTAGTAGTATTAGTAGGGGCGGTGGGTTTAGTTGAAAACCGCGCGGGGGCTTCTAGTATACGGTATTGCGGCCCTGAAAACAACGGGTCTCGATGTGGACAACACCGCGTTTTCCACATCCTGTTTTCTGAAAAGGTGGAAACTGTGAAAAAAGAGGCTGTGAATTGGAAAACTTCGGTGAAAAACCGGAATAACTTTTTTTCGCGGTGCAAAGTGTGATGTTGAAAAGAAGAAGACAGTGGAAAATCCTATGGAAATCTAAAAGTTCTTTTTGCTTCTTTTTCTTTCAAGAAAAAGAAGACCCGAAACCTCGCTCAATCTACAAATCCCGGCGGCCTTCGAGCGCGCGCGCCAGCGTTACCTCGTCCGCGTATTCAAGGTCAGCACCCACCGGTACGCCATAGGCCAAACGGCTGACGCGGATGCCCAACGGCTTGATCAGCCGGGAAAGGTACACGGCCGTGGCTTCGCCTTCTACCGTGGGATTGGTTGCCATGATCACCTCTTGCACTGCGGGTTCCTCAAAACGAGCCAGCAATTCCTTGACCGTCAACGATTCCGGGCCAATGCCGTTTAGCGGCGAGATCACTCCATGCAGCACGTGATACAGCCCACGAAATTCATGCGTTCGTTCAATCGCCGCCACGTCGCGCGGGTCTTCCACGACGCACAGGAGGGAGGAATCCCGCTTTGCGCTGCGACAGACGGCGCAGATCTCCTGATCCGTCCAATCGCAGCATAGGGCACAGCGGCGCACGGTGCGCTGCGCGCCCAAAACCGCATCGGCAAAGGCTTTGACCTCTGCCTCCGGCAGGGTGACAATGGCGTAGGCCAGGCGCTGGGCGGTCTTGCGACCGATGCCGGGCAGACGCCCAAACTGCTCGGCCAAACGCGCCAAAGGCGCAATCTGTTGTTCCATCTGCCTGCGGCAGGGCTAGTCGGCTGTGCCGCCCTTGGCCGATCCTTTCATGAAATAGGGTGCTCTATAAAACATCAAAAACCATCCGGGTGAAAAACTTACATCAACCCGCCCAGGCCCGGCATGCCGGCCATGCCCCCCTGCGCACGCTCCATGCCCTCTTCCATGGCGGTGTCAGCCTTTGAAAGGGCCTCGTTCAGCGCCGCGAGAATCAAATCTTCGAGCATCTCCACATCCTCCGGATCAACGACCTCCGGCTGCAACTTGACGCTGAGCACCTGATGTTTGCCGTTGACCTCCGCCGTCACGGCACCGCCGCCTACGCTGGCGCTGAAGGTGGTGTTTTCCACTTCCTCCTGCGTCTTGGCGATGTCCTCCTGCATTTTTTGCAGCTGTTTCATCATGGCGGCCTGCCCGCCCCGGTATTCGTCAGGTAATCTGGCTTTCATAGGTGTCCTCCGTCTCGTCTTTTAAGTAAGCTCTTGTGCCCGTTCAGCCAACCGCTCCAGAGGGTCTTTGGGTGCGGGAGCGTCGCCCTCCGGGCGGAAGATGCCCAGCCGGGGGTGTTCGCCCGTTACCTGCGCGATGGCATCTTTCAGGCTGGCCGCGTGCATGCCCTGTTTGATGAACATCGGTAAAGCGGGGTTATCGCTCTTGATCAACAGAAAATCATCCCGCGTAACGGCGGAAGAGCCGGCCAATATCCCCGCCAGTGGCGGATTGCTGGTTTGCAAGAGTGCAATCACTTCCTCCCACGCCTGCACCGCCGCCTGCGGCGAGCAGGGCACCGATGAGGTGGCCTTGCCAACAGGCGCCGCAACAGGTTTGGGTTCTTGAATGCTTTCTTGACGCTTTTCTGTACGCATCGGCATCTGCGCCGCAGGCGACGAGCCCGCCGCAGGCGCCGCAGGCGCAGACGAGAGACGGATCAGGGTGATTTCCATTTCCATGCGTTTATCGGTGCTGCGGCGCAGGTTTGCCGCAGCGGTCTCCAGGCGTTCCATCAGGCGCAGGAGCGTAGGCGCGTCGGTCTTCGCAGCCTGCGCTTTATAAAGCGTAAAATCCTCTTCGGTACAGACTACGAGATCGCGCGGCTCCCGCACAACCAGCAGCACCAGCAGGTTTCGCAAATGGAAGAGCAGATCTTCGCAGAGCCGTTCCATCTCGCAGGCGTCCTGATAGAGCTGTTGCAATAAGGCAAGGCAAAGGGGAATATCCCCGGCGAAAAAGGCGTCTGTCAGCTCAAAGAGATAACGCCGGTCAGCCATGCCGATGCAGCGCGCTACATGGGCGGCGGTGACAGCTTCGGTTTCAACCCGGCAGCGGTCGAGCAGCGAAAGGGCATCACGCATCGCACCGTCGGCCACACGCGCCAAGAGCATGGCGGCCGGTTCTTCAAGGGTGAAATTTTCCTGCTGGGCGACGAAAAGCAGGCGCTGCGCGATCTCTTCCGCCGAAATGCGGTGAAAATCAAAGCGCTGGCAGCGCGAAAGCACCGTCGCCGGGAGCTTATGCGCCTCGGTTGTGGCCAATATGAAGATGACGTGGGGCGGGGGTTCCTCGAGGGTCTTGAGCAGAGCATTGAAAGCCCCGGAGGAAAGCATGTGCACCTCGTCGATGATATACACGCGGAATTTGCCCTGCGCGGGCAAAAAGTTGGTCTCTTCGCGCAGGTCGCGGATGTTATCGACACCGTTGTTGCTGGCCGCGTCAATTTCGATGACGTCCAGCATACTGCCCGCGTCAATGCCTTTGCAGATCGCGCAGGCGTTGCAGGGTTCGCCGTCCACAGGCTGCTCGCAGTTGACGGATTTGGCGAAGATGCGGGCGCAGGAGGTCTTGCCCGTGCCGCGCGGGCCGGTGAAAAGATATGCGTGACCAAGCCGCCCGGTCGCCAGAGCGCGACGCAGGGTGGTGGTCACGTGGGGTTGGCCCGAGACCTCGCCAAAGGTCTGCGAACGCCATTTGCGATAGAGAACCTGATACATGGTCATTCCTTTGGGATAAGAGAAATTTGCACTTTCCTTGAAAAACGCCTGCGGCGTCTGCGCCACAGGCGACGAACCCAGCGCAGGGGTGTGCTTTGCCTCGGTCATACGGCGCACAGGCGGACTGTGGCGCACGCGGCGGCCCGTTGAATGCTGCTCGGTTCCCCGCCTGACATGGTTCACGGTGCCGCGCCGCACAGAACCCGCACGCCGCATGACCCAGGTAAAGCAACGCTCTTCCTACGCCCATCCATTATAACCGAACCCTTTTCAAAAAGCAAGCATTTTTTCCGCCTGCGCGCCTGCGGCGGGCTCGTCGGCTGTGCCGCTTTCAGACCAGAGTTTGATAAAATACCTTTTCGTCTGCCATCGCTGTGTTCACGGCGTCTGCGCCACAGGCGACTAGCTCGCCGCAGGCGCCGTGAACAGCGATGCGTCAAAAGGGTGTTATACCAAACTCTGGTCTGAAAGCGCCACAGGCGACGAGCTCGCCGCAGGCGCAGGCGCGCAGGCGGGGCAAGATTCTCTTTTTGCTATGCGGATTTTTCGGAAGTCCATTTGCAGGGCGTCAAAGGTGAGTAAGGCGCCGGTGAGCAGTGCGCCTGCGCCGAGGATGTATTTGATGGCCTCCAGCGCTTGCAGGGATCCGATCACGCCCGGCAGCGCACCAATCACGCCGATGGGTTGGCTGGCCTGTGCCGGTTCGGGCGGCGGCGTGGGGAAGACGCAGCGAAAACAGGGACCCTGCCCCGGTACGTACGTCATCAATTGTCCGTCAAAACCGGAAATGCCCGCGTGACTGAAGGGTTTACCCGCGCGCACACAGGCGTCGTTAATCAAAAACTTGGAGGTGAAATTATCTGTACAATCCAGCACGAAATCGTAGTCTTTCATCAGTTCGGCGATATTGTCAGCTGAAACGTAGCATTGGTAGGCCGTGACGGTGACGCCTGGATTCAGGGCCTGCAGGCTTTCCTGGGCTGAGAGCGTCTTAGGCCTGCCGAGGTCTGGTGTTCCGTGCAAGATCTGGCGCTGGAGGTTGGAAAGTTCCACCGCGTCGGCATCCGCCAAACCAATGGTGCCCACCCCGGCGGCGGCAAGATACAGCGCAGCGGGCGAGGGGCCCGCCCCCCCCCCCCCGGGGGAGAAACCCGCGGGGCGCGCGGCGGGGGGGGGCCGGGGGGGCCCCCCCCCCGGGGGC
>JAVBOZ010000060.1:0-17596 GCA_031549985.1 Oscillospiraceae bacterium
GGCTCAGGCCGAAGAGTGTAGCATAAAGCTGCCGCAGCGCCGGTCGCAATTCGGGGTCGCTGCGTTCGCAGAGCCGGGCGAGGATCGCATCCTCACGCCCGCGTTGAAGTACCTGCCCGCCGCCGCGCCGTTTGACCTGCGCGATCTGCCCGGCCAGCGACATGCGCCGGGCGAAGAGCGAAGCCATCTGATCGTCAATGGCGTCAATGTTTGTTCGGATTTTATCGAGGTCTTCCATGGTGTTCCGCCTTTCTGTTATGGCTGCGCCATCATTATATCCAGTAAAACCATCGCGGCGACGGCCTCCGCCACCGGCACCGCACGCGGAGTGATGCAAGCGTCGTGCCGCCCGCCGACGCGCAGCTCGGTCTCCTGTTTCCGCGCAAGATCTACACTTTGCTGCGGCTTGGCGATGGAGGGCGTCGGCTTGATCGCGATGCGGAATATCAGAGGCATGCCGGTGGTCATGCCGCCCAGCACGCCGCCGTGGCGGTTGGTGCGGGTGCGCACCTGGCCGTTTTCGAGGCAATAGGCGTCGTTGTTCTGAGAGCCATAAAGCGCCGCCGCGTCGAAGCCCGTGCCAAACTCCACGCCCCGGCAGCCCGGGATGCCGAACAGCGCCTGCGCCAGCCGGTTCTCAATGCCGCCGAACATCGGCTCACCCAGCCCTGGGGGCAGGCCGATGGCCGCGCACTCAATCACGCCGCCGACGGAATCACCCTCCGCCCGTGCGGCCTGAATTTCCGCCTTGAACAAGGCTTCGCAGGCCGGTTCCAGCACTGGAAAATTTCGCAGGCCCGGCGCCAGTAACTCCTCACGCTCCAGGTCGACGGCGGAAAACCAGCGTTCCGTTTGCTCGCCAATACGCAACAGATGCGCACCGATATACACGCCTCGCCGCTCGAGAATTTGCAGGCACACGGCCCCGGCGAAACAGAGGGGCGCGCTCAGCCGCCCGGAGCTGTGCCCGCCGCCGCGCGCGTCTTCCGCGCCGCCGCACTTGATCCGCATCGGATAATCCGCGTGCCCCGGGCGGGGCGTATCGCGCAGCGCCGCGTAATCGCCGGAACGCACGTCTGTGTTCTCAATTACCCCGCAGAGCGGCGCACCGCAGGTCTTGCCGTCAACAAGGCCGGAAAGCACCCGAACCGCGTCCGCTTCCAGGCGGGGGGTGCCGCCCGCGTCGCTTTGTGGGGCACGGCGACGCATAAAACGGGCAACGCGCTTCAGGTCGATAGGTTCGCCCGGGGGCAGGCCGTCGATGACCGCGCCGATGCCGTCGGAGTGCGACTGCCCGAAGACGGTGTACGTGATATGTTTGCCAAAGCTCGATGCCATAGCGTTACCCATCCCTTTCTATGGTTGCAGCAGTTGAGCGTAATCCGCCCAAAACGCGGGGTATGACTTGCGTACGCAGGCAGTGTCGTCCAGCGAAATCTCGCCCTTTGCGCACAGCGCCGCGATGGCCATCGCCATGGCGACGCGGTGGTCGCCGAAGCTTTGTGCCGCTGTGCCCCGTAAGCTTGGTACGCCCTGAATGACCAGGCCATCGGGCAGTTCTTTCACGGCGCAGCCAAGCGCGCTGAGGTTTTGCGCCATGGCCGTCAGGCGGTCGCTTTCCTTTAACCGCAGCCGCGCGGCGTTGACGATCCGGCTTTCGCCTTCGGCAAGGGCCATCAATACCGCAGCGATGGGCGTAAGATCGGGGCAGGCGGAGACGTCCAACTCCGCGCCGCGTAGGGAAGATTTTTCGACGTATATGCGGCCAGCCGTGATCTCTATCTTTGCGCCCATGCGCCGCAGCAAGGGGAGAATCGCCCGGTCGGGCTGCGCGGAATCCGCCGCAAGGCCGGTGAAGGTGATGCCCCCCGCCAGCGCGCCGGCCGCCAGCCAAAACGCCGCGCCGCTCCAATCGCCTTCGGGGGAAAGTGCGCCTTCCGCTGCCCGGTAGCGCTGTCCGCCGGGGATTGCATAACCCGTCCGCGCAGCGATACATTCGACCCCGAAGCGCCGCAGCGTTTGCAGGGTCATGTCGGCATAGCCTGCCGATTCCAGCGGTGAGGTCAGTGTAATGGCGCTGTCATCCGGCAGCAGCGGCAGGGCAAACAGCAGTCCGGTCAGGTATTGCGAGCTGATGTCGCCCGGCAGAGAATATTTCCCCGGCGTTAATTGGCCGGAGGTGCACAGCGGAAGGTGGTCACCTTCGACGCATACGCCGTGTTCCCTCAACAGGGTTAGCAGAGGTTCCAGCGGGCGCTCCGGCAGGCGGCCTTCGCCTGTAAAGACCGCGCTCTTGCCCAGCGCCGCCGCGACGGGCAGCAAAAACCGCAGGGTCGAGCCGCTTTCCCGGCAGGGGCAGAGGGCAGGGGAGCCCGCCGCGCAAAGGGCACGCAGGCAGTCCAGCGTCGCGGCGATGTCCTCCGAAAGCGCCGTGCCACAACGCACCTGATCAAGCGCACCGGCCATTGCGGCGGCGATCAGCAGGCGGTGCAGGTCGGATTTGGAGGGCGGCGCGGCGACTTGGCCGTGAACCGTGCCGGGCCGCAATACGCGTATGCTCATGGCAATGCCTCCAACATCAGTTTCAGCGCCTCAAGCGGCAGGGTGCGCAAAACACAGCGGCCGACCCGTTCCGGTGCGACGATCGTGATTTCGCCGCCGCCTCGTTTTTTATCCTGTGCCAGCGCCGCAAAAAGTGTGTGCGGGGCATAAGGACAGTCTGTGGGCAGGCCGCAGGCCGTTAGTGACTTGCGGAGCCGGGGCAGCACCTCGCCGCCGCACCACCCCTGCGCCTGTGCCAGCCGGGTGATCAGCACCATCCCCAGGGCGACCGCCGCCCCGTGTGGGATTTCATAATTGCTGACCCGCTCAATGGCGTGGCCAAGCGTATGCCCGAGATTCAGCAGGCGGCGCTGGCCGGTGTCGCGCTCATCGCAGACGATGATATCCCGCTTCCATTCGATGCAGCGGCAGATATCCGATTCGTTCAGAGGCTGAACCGAAGTCCGCGCAGCGATGCGTTCAAACAGGCTTTCGTCAAAGAGCATGCCATATTTTACGCATTCGGCAAGGCCGTTGGCGTATTCGGGGCCGGGCAGCGTGGTGTGGACCGCCAGGTCGCAAAGCACGAGCGAGGGTTGCCAGAAGGCTCCGGCCAGGTTTTTGCCCGCCGTCAGGTTGAGTCCCGTTTTACCGCCGACGGAGGAATCCACAGCAGCCAGCAATGTGGTCGGTAATTGCGCGAAACGTACGCCCCGGCGGTAACACGCCGCCGCAAAGCCCGTCAGGTCGCCGACGATGCCGCCGCCCAGCGCCAAGAAAATGTCATTGCCGCCGAGTTGAAACGCTGCGGCATATTCTAAAATTTGCTCCAGTGTACCCATGGTCTTCGAAGGTTCACCGGGCGCGAAGGTGATGAAATCCGCTGCGAAGCCTGACGCGCACAGGCTGGTTAGCACAGTTTCGCCATACAATGAAAATACGGTGTTGTCCGAAACAAGCAGTATTTTTTGCGGAGGCGAACCGGGCAGATATTCGGCGCAGAGCGCGCCGACCCGCCTCAGCAGGCCCGCGCCCACAAGAACGTCGTAGCTGCGCTTCCCCAAGGGGACATGGATGGTTTGCATGGTGCGCCGCCTTTCTACCTCGCGGCCAAAACTTTTTGCACCGCCCGCACCGCGTCCTCGAACTGCGGCGGCGTGAGCGACTGCGGGCCGTCGCAAAGCGCTCTGGAGGGGTTGTTGTGCACCTCGATCATCAGGCCGTCCGCACCGGCGGCGGCGACCGCCAGCGCCATAGGCTTGACGTATCGGGCGACACCGGTGGCGTGGCTGGGGTCGACGATGATCGGGAGATGGCTCAGTTCTTTTATCACAGGGATGGCTGAGACATCCAGTGTATTGCGCGTGGCGGTCTCGAAGGTGCGGATGCCGCGTTCGCAGAGGATCACGTTTTCATTACCCCCGGCCATGATGTATTCGGCGCTCATCAGCAGCTCTTCCAATGTGGAAGAAAGTCCCCTTTTGAGCAAAATCGGCTTTTTGCCGCGCCCAAGCTCCTTGAGCATCTCAAAGTTCTGCATATTCCGCGCGCCCACTTGTATCAGATCAACTTCCGCAAATGCGTCTATGTGGCCGATGTCCATAATCTCCGTCACGATTGGCAGGCCTGTCTGCGCCTTGGCCGCCAGCAGTAGGGCGATGCCGCTCTCGCGCATGCCCTGAAAGGCGTAGGGCGAGGTGCGCGGCTTGAACGCGCCGCCGCGCAGAAGGTTTGCGCCCGCCGCCTTAACGGCCTGCGCTACCGCGCAGCACTGTTCAGGAGATTCCACGGAGCAGGGCCCCGCCATGATGGCAAAATGGCCGCGCCCCACCGGTACGCCGCCGACGTCCACAAGCGTATCCTCGGGGTGGAATTTGCGGTTGGCCTTCTTATATGGCTCCTGCACGCGCTTGACGGATTCGACGATTTCCAGGGCTTCGATGAGGTCGGAATCGACGGCGGAGGTATCGCCGATGAGGCCCAGTACGGTGGACTGCACCCCTTCGCTGGTGTGAATGCGGATGCCCTGGCCTTCGAGCCAGCGGCGCAGCTCATCGAGCTGGCGGGCGTCGTGTTCCTGCTTGAGAATGACAATCATGACGGTCACCTTTCTTTTCTGAGGGTAAACGATCTACCAAAACAAAAACCCCGCAGCGTCAGCTGCGGGGTTGTGTTTACGGGACGTAAGGGTCTTTAACGCCCGAACCCGGTTGCAGCCATACCGCTGTTAGCCCTGCGATAATAAAACGCAAAGCTGCTAAAGCGGAACCCGTTAGCTTGGGTGCTGCGGTTCATGGCGAATACTCCTTTTCGTGATTAGAAGTAGTGTAGCACAAATGCGGGACTATGTCAAGCGATTTTTTTGCAAGGCGGCGCTGCGCTCGCAAAAAATCTGGCTTTTTGACTCGAAAGCAATTGACGAACGCAGCCATATATGCTATCATATAATGAAATAAAATTGCATATTGAAAGCAAAGAGGGGCAGGTTTACATATGAGCAGGCAATATAGAGTTGGCATTTTGGGCGCGACAGGCATGGTCGGGCAGCGTTTTTCGCTGCTGCTGGCGGAGCATCCCTGGTTCCGTGTGACTGTGCTGGGCGCGAGCGCCCGTTCCGCCGGGCGGACCTACGGAGCCCTGATGGAAAAGCGCTGGTTGCTGGCGCAGCCCTGCCCGGAGGCCCTGAAGTCCCTGACAGTGCTTGACGCGGTGGCGGACATGGAACAGATTGCGGCGGCGGTGGACTTCGTCTTTTGCGCCGTGGATATGCCTAAGGCGGAACTGACCGCGTTGGAGGAGGCCTACGCCAGGGCGGAATGCCCGCTGATCTCCAACAACAGTGTTCACCGCAAGACTCCGGATGTCCCTATGATGGTGCCGGAGCTGAACGCCGCGCATGCGGAGGTGATCCCGGCCCAGCGAAAACGGCTGGGGACCAAACGCGGCTTTGTGGCAGTCAAATCCAACTGCTCCCTGCAAAGCTACGTCCCCGCGATCTTCCCGCTCGAAGGGGTGCAAGACGTTCTGGTTTGTACCTATCAGGCGATTTCCGGCGCGGGCAAGAGCTTTGATACCTGGCCGGAGATGGTGGATAACGTGATCCCCTACATCGGCGGCGAAGAGGAAAAATCGGAGCAGGAGCCCCTGAAAATTTATGGCGAAGTGCGCGATGGCGTGATTGTGCCCGCAACGGCGCCAAATTTTACGGCGCAGTGCCTGCGCGTTCCGGTCTCCGACGGCCACATGGCGGCGGTATTCCTCCGCTTCGCGCCGGGCAAAAAGCCGGAGAAAGACGCGATCATCGCTACCTGGAAAAACTTTTCAGGTGCGGCGCAGGAGCTGGAGCTTCCCAGCGCACCCCAGCAATTCCTCCACTATTTTGAGGAGGACAATATGCCCCAAACCAAGCTCCACCGTGAGCTTGAGGGCGGCATGGCGGTGAGCATCGGGCGGCTGCGGGAAGACAGCCAGTACGACTACAAATTCATCTGCCTTTCGCACAATACCCTGCGCGGCGCGGCGGGCGGCGCGGTTCTGATGGCCGAGCTGCTCTGCGCCCAAGGATATATTGAACCCCGATTTTAACTCAAAAGGAGTGAACCTGTACAATGAAGAAGCTCATTTTCACCGGCGCGGGCGTTGCGATTGTTACGCCGTTTCACGCGGACGGTTCCATGAATTACGCCAAGCTGGCCGAACTGATTGACGACCAGATTGCCCGCGGCACCGACGCAATCATCATCTGTGGCACGACGGGCGAAAGCCCAACCCTCACCCCGGAAGAGCATGAAGAGGCGATTCGCTTCGCGGTGCGTCAAGTTAACGGCCGGGTCCCCGTGATCGCCGGAACCGGGAGCAACGACACCGCCTTCGCGCGCAAGCTTTCGCTGGAGGCTGAGGCCGCCGGGGCCGACGCCCTGCTGATGGTTACGCCCTATTACAACAAGGCCTCGCAGGCTGGGCTTATCAAGCACTTCACCACGATAGCCGATGCTGTGCATACGCCGATTATTCTTTATAATGTGCCATCGCGCACAGGGGTCGCCATCGCGCCTGAGACCTATTACGCCCTTTCACGGCACGAAAACATCGTTGCCGCGAAGGAGGCCAACGGTGATATTTCGGCCATTGCCAAGACCCGCGCCCTCTGCGGGGACGACCTGGCGATTTATAGCGGCAACGACGACCAAATTACCGCGCTGATGGTCCTGGGGGGCAAGGGCGTGATCTCCGTGCTCTCCAACGTCGCACCCGAGGCCGCGCACGCCATCGCCGCCGCCGCCCTGGCCGGGGACTTTGCCGAAAGCGCACGGCTGCAGCTGGAATGGCTCGATCTTTGCAACGACCTGTTCATCGACGTCAACCCAATCCCGGTCAAAGAGGCAATGAACATGATGGGCCTTGAGGTTGGCCCCTGCCGCCTGCCGCTGTGCGGAATGGAAGACGCGAAGCGCGGCAAGCTCCGTGCGACGCTGCAAAAGCACGGCCTGGTTTAGAAAGGTGGACAGGAAATCGTATCATGACAAACATTCTGTTGAGCGGATGCCACGGAAAGCTCTGCCATGCGGTGGCGGAATTCGTGGACACGCAAGAGGATTTGCGCATCGTCGCGGGCATAGACAGCGCGACCGGGAAGGCGGCGCCGCCTTTCCCGGTCTATGCCAGCCCGTCGGCAATGCGGGGGCCGAGGCCCGATGTGGTCATCGACTGTTCCCATCCCTCCATCCTCCCCGGGCTGCTGGAATATGCCCTGCGCGAGCGCCTGCCGCTGGTGATTGCCACCACCGGCTACGGCCAGACGGAGCATGACCTGCTGGCGGAGGCGGGCAAACGCATCCCTATCTTTTACAGCCGCAACATGAGCCTGGGCATCAGCCTGTTGAAGGAGCTGGCGAAGTCAGCCGCGCGTGTGCTGGGGCCGGGTTTTGACGTGGAAATCGTTGAGGCGCACCACAACCAAAAGATCGACGCTCCCAGCGGCACAGCGCTGATTTTGGCTGAGGCGGTGAACGAAACCCTTGAGGTACCGCGCACCTTCGCCTATGAGCGCCACAGCCGCAGCGAACCCCGGCGGAAGAACGAAATCGGCATCCACAGCATCCGGGGCGGCTCCATTGTCGGCGAACATAGCGTCATTTTCGCAGGGTTTGACGAGGTCATCACCCTCAGCCACAGCGCGGGGAGCAAGCGGCTCTTTGCCGCGGGCTGCGTTAGCGCGGCACGGTTCATCCTGCGCCAGATGCCCGGAAACTACGGGATGGACGACCTTGTGCAGATCTGCGGATGACGCGCGAAAGCGCAAAGTACTTTCACTTGTCAAGCGGCCTTGCCGGAGCGTTAAACGCGTTCCGCCAAGGCCGCTTTTTTGCTGAGGCGCGATAAAATCCGTAAAGGATTTGATTTTCTTGCAACGCGCTAAATCGCCGCGCCGCCGCGCCGCAGCTTTCGCCGCTGGAACAGCGCGCCCATCTTCTCAATCTCCATCACAACGGTCGGTAAGATCGATAGCCCCGCCACCGCCAGCCACTGCCGCAGATCCATCGGAACCGTCCCGAAGACGGCGCAGAGCGGCGGGAAGCTCACTACTGCGACCTGTAGACCGATGCAAAGGAGGTTGGCGAAGTTCATCCGCGCGTTTGAGAAGGGTCCGATTGCCAGCAGCGACCGCTCGGAGCGCATGTTGTTTGCGTGCGCGATTTCCACAAAGCTCAGCACGGAGAACGCCATCGTGCGCCCCAACAGGACGTCGTCGCCCACCCCCAGCACCCGCCGCCCCAGCACAAAGGCCAGCAGCGTCGCCGCGCCCATAAACAGCCCCTCCAGCGCCATGTGGAAGCCGAGGCTTCCGCTGAAGAAGTTTTGATTGACCGGTTTGGGTGGGCGGGTCATGATGCGCTTTTCGGTGGGCTCCGTGCCCAGGGCAATGGCGGGCGCGGAATCCGTCACCACGTTGACCCACAGCAATTGCAGGGGCAGCAGCGGAGAGGGCATTCCCATGATCGAGGCGAAAAACACAGCGACAATCTCGCCGATATTAGAACTGATAAGGAAATGCACCGCTTTTTTGATGTTGTCATAGATGCCGCGTCCCAGCTCCACTGCTCGCACAATGGTCGCGAAATTGTCGTCAGTCAAAATCATATCCGCCGCGCCTTTGGCGACTTCGGTGCCGCTGCGGCCCATCGCGCAGCCGATGTCCGCCGCCTTGAGCGCGGGCGCGTCGTTGACGCCGTCGCCGGTCATAGCCACTACGTGGCCCTGTTCCCGCAGCGCCTTGACGATGCGCATCTTATGTTCCGGCGTGACCCGGGCAAAGACGCGGCAGCCCCGCAGAGCCTCTTTCAGCGTCTCGTCGTCCAATTGATCCAGCTGCCCGCCAGTCATGGCACAGCGGCCGTGCGCTGCGGCGTTGTCGCACTCTTCCAGCATCCCCAGTTCCCCGGCGATGGCCATGGCGGTGGCGATGTGATCGCCGGTGATCATGATAGGCGTGATACCCGCATGCCTACAGGTCTTGACGGCGGCCTTTGCCTCGCGGCGGATCGGGTCATGCATCCCGATCAGGCATAAGAAAGTCAGGTTGTTTTCCCTGATCTCGCGGGCAGAAGCGCCCTCCTGCGGCATTTCTTTGGTCGCCAGCGCGATCACACGCAGCGCTCTTTTAGCCATCGCCTCGTTCTGCGCCAGAATTTTGTTGCGCAGCGCAGCGTCCAGCGGAACCGTGCGCCCATTCACTTCGGCGTTTTCGCAGCGTGCCAACAGGATATCCGGCGCGCCTTTGGTGATCAGCAGCGGCCCGCTGCCCGGCGCGTCGCCCCTGCTTTCCCCGAAATTGCAGACGACACTCATGCGCTTGCGCGCGGAATCAAACGGCAGCTCCGCCAGGCGCGGGTACTGCTCGCGGTCCTGCATCACAGGAAGCCGCCGCTGCGCAGCGGCGTCCACAATGGCGGTTTCGGTCGGTTCGCCGATCAGCGTTTTGCGTTTGCCGCTGCCCTGCACCATGGCGTTGCAGCAGAGCGAAGCCAACCGAAGTAGCCGACGGGCGGCGGCTTCGTTGAGCGCAAACTCTCCTCTGGCACCGGCGATGTGGGTGACGGTCATCCTGTTTTGGGTGAGTGTGCCTGTCTTGTCTGAACAGATCACGGTGGCGCAGCCCAGGGTCTCGACGGCGGGCAGGCGGCGCACGATGGCGTTGGATTTTGCCATGCGCTGAACGCCCAGTGAAAGCACTACGGTGATCATCGCGGGCAGCCCTTCCGGAATCGCCGCCACGGCAAGGCTCACCGAGAGTAAAAAACTATCCAACAACGGAAGATGTTGCAAAAATCCCAGCAAAAACACAAGAGCGCTGATTGCCATCGCGCCGATGCCCAGTTGCTTGCCGACCTTCTCCAACCGCTGCTGAAGCGGCGTCTGCGGTGCTTTTTCTCGGTTGAGCAATCCGGCGATCCGGCCCACCTGTGTGCGCATGCCGGTCTCGGCCACCACGGCCTTGCCGTGACCGCTAAGCACAACTGTCGAAGAAAGCAGCATGTTCCTGCGATCCGCCGGAGCCGCCGCAGCGGGTAAAATCGCCCCAGCGTCCTTTTTGCAGGGCATGGATTCGCCTGTCAGCGCACTCTCCTGCGTGGTCAGTGCGGCGCTTTCGAGCAGACGCGCGTCGGCAGGCACGAGGTCGCCTGCCTCCAGAAAGAGAATATCGCCCCGCACCACCTCTTCGGCGGGGATTCGCCTGCGTTGCCCGCCACGCAGCACCTCCGCCGTGGGAGCCGAGAGCTTTTCCAGGGCACTGAGCGCCCGCTCGGCGCGGCCCTCCTGCACCACGCCGACAATGCCGTTGATCAGCACGATGCAGACGATGATAATAGAATCCAGGTAATCACCGCTGCCGTCAAGCAGCGCCGCCGCTGCCGAGATACCCGCCGCCCCCAGCAATGCCAAAATCATGAAATCCTTGAATTGGGCCAACAGGCGCCTCCACCACGGAACGCCGCGCCCCTGATCGAGGCGGTTGCGGCCCTCCCGGGCGAGCGTCTGGCGTGCCTCATCTTCCCGCAGGCCCTGCGCGGCGTTGGAATGCAATTGACGCAGCGCCTCTTCGCCGCTGATGCTGTGGTACTCCATTGTCTCCTCCTATAGGGTGCCTTTTAGGACTTTTTTGTAGTGCGCGGTGCCCTACATGCCTGATTTATTGATTATTCCGAAGTTTCTTTTTGCGTCGCAACAGTTGCGGCGTCCGTTGCCCGAATTGGTTCGCGCAGTGTGGGTACCTCGCTTTCCGGCGGCAGGAGGTTCAGCCTGCTCACGCGCAGATATAGACCGGCCGCATTGGCGGCGTAGGCAAAACGAAACCCATCCGCCTCCAGCTGCGCAAAGCCCAGCGTCTCCTCTTCCCCTGCGTTAAGGGCATAAAGCCAGCGTGCGCACTGGTCCGGCGGCGCGCCGGTGAACGCGCCAAGCAGCCGCTTTGATTGGGCAAGGATGATCCCGCGCTCCTCCTGCGCGTGCAGCGTAAGCGACGCGGTGTGCAACCGCCCGCTGGGCAGCGCCTCCAGCGTCAGCAGGCGGCAGCCGTCCCCGGCTATGCAAAACTGCCATCGCTGGCCGTCCTCTTTCGCGGGTTCATCCAGTTCAAACGCTTCCGGCGTCAGAAGGATGTCGTCTTCCACGGCCAGTTCATTATAGCTCTCGCAAAACAGGCGTAAATCCTGCCACGGTTCTTTCTGGCACGCGGTCAACAGCAGCAGCGCCGCCGCACAGCATAACGCAAGCCAACGTTTGGCGAAAGACGGCAAAAGGCATTCCCCCCTTCGGGCTTATCCATATGTCGGCGCGGGCCGGGCTATGCGTAAATTTTTGCGAGGCGTCCGCAAATCCGGCACACACCTCTTTGCTGGCGCATACAATACGTTAGGCAATCGCTGCGGCGGCAGCGACAGCCGCGGATAACAAGGAGGTTATACATATGCCATGCAATGGATGCGGCAGTTTCGGGGGCTTTGGCGCGCGCGGCCCCGTCGGTCCCCGATTCCCCGGCCGGTTCCCCGGCTTCAGCGGCGGGCAGAGCTTCGTCCGTTTTGGCCCGGGCGGCAGCGTGGTCGTCAGCAATAACAACAACAATAACAACAACAGCGGCGCAGGCGGCTTCGGGCCCTGGGACGCCCCTTTCTCCCCCTGCTTTGATCAGCCTTTCTTCGGCCCATGCGACCCCTTCGGCGGCAATGGCTGCTGGGGGCCGTGGGGGCCGCCGTGTTTCTGCGTCCCGACCGGCACCACGCCGCCCTGGTGCGCCTTCTGCCCCACCGAACCGACCGGGCCAACCGTGGTCACCGGCGCAACCGTGGCAACAGGCGTAACGACGGTAACCGGCGCAACGGGGGCAACCGTCGCCGCGCCGACCGCCGGGGCCTGCGGGGCAAACAGTGTTTCCGCCTCTTCACTTCTGCCCTATCGGCGTGCCCGGCGGCAATACCTCTCCCATGCGGAATTGAATCCGCCGATCCCCGACTACCTGCCGCAGGCGCAGTACGTCGACGTGAAGAAGCGGGAGAGTCTCTGGTGGGCGGATGAGGTTGCGCCGCCCGCGAAGGAAAACGCAACAGAAACAATGCCAGTTGTTGCCTCGGCCTCGCCTGCCGCTGCATCGGATGAAAAGGCTCTGTCAGCCAAGGTATTGGCCGGCGAAGAAGAGGCGGGCGGCGCGGCGGAATAGGTTGAGCGAATCGCCACGCGCCCTCGTGAAAACTGAAACGCCTCCGCAGCCGAAAAGGCTGCGGAGGCGTTTGTGTATATTACTGCGGCCGGCGTCAGGCCGCCCGAAAGTAAGCTGGTCGTACCCTACAGTTCTCAACCCGCGGTAGGGACACGGGTGCCGTGACCAGGCAACCAAAAACCATTTGTACGCTTCCTCTAAGCTATTCTTCGATCTTCGCCTTGCGCTCGTTGACCTCCCGGAAGAACGCCGGGTCAAATTTCGCCCGGCGGTCATAGGTATAGACCCCGTTGCGCTCCTGCTCCACGTCGTAGAGCTGGGTATAGCAGAAACCGAACATCTTCGGGTGATCCAGCAAAACGTCCGTCAGGCCTTTGTAGCGTTCCTTGAACTCTTCCTCGCTCTTCGGCGCGCTGCCATACCCCCAACCGCCCCCGATGTCCCAGCCGATGCCGCCGTATTCGCTGGCGAACATCGCCGTGCCGGGGGTATATTGCTGTACGCGCCACTTGAAGTCATGGAAGGCGTCATCCTCATAAAAGCCTTCGTAGGCGTCGGCAAACTTTTTTACGTTCTGCTCGTAGTTGTGGACGCAGAATATGTCTGTTTTCACGTGGACGTAGCCGCTGGTGTCGATGCAGGGCCGATCGGGATCCAATCGTTTGGTAAATTCATAAATCAGCTGCACGTTCGATGCAAGCTGATCTTCCTGCGTCTCATTGAAAGGGCACCAGCCGATGATGGCGGGGTGATTAAAATCCCGTTCAATCGCCTCGCTCCATTCCGGCAGGAACCTGTGTAGCAGGCGCGGATCAGCCGCGTCACCGCCCCAGTTGGCGTATTCCCCCCAGCATAGGTAACCCAGCCGGTCGGCGTGATAGAGGAAGCGGGGTTCAAAAACTTTTTCATGCAGCCGCGCGCCGTTGAAGCCCGCCGCCTGGCTGAGCAGGATGTCCCGCTCCAGCGCGGCGTCACTGGGGGCGGTGTAAATGCCGTCGGGATAGAAGCCCTGATCCAGCACAAGGCGCTGGAAGACGCTCTTTTCGTTGATCAGGAAACGGTAGCCATCCAGGCGCAGCGAGCGCAGGCCGAAATAGCTCCGAACCTCGTCCTCTTCAAAACAAAGTGTAAGGTCATATAGCCCGCCCTTGCCGGGTTCCCAGAGATGCGCCTGCGCCAAAGGCAGCGTGAGCGCGACGCTTTCGCTGCTTACGGCGGCGCTGGCTTCACCAACAGCTGCGCCCTTCCAAAAGGCTTTGGCCAGCAGTGTACCGCGCCCCTGCACTCTGGCTGTGATGTGCAGGCAGGCGTTCTCCGGGTCGGTCTTATATTTCGCGTCGATGATATATGACTGCGGCAGGAATTCCAGCCACACCGTCTGCCAGATGCCTGTGGTGCGGGTATAGGAGCAGCCGTAGGATTCATAGCGTACACTCTGTTTGCCGGAGCAGACGAGGGAATCGCGCGTATCGTCCTGCGCCCGCAAGGTAAGACTGTTCGCGCCCGGGCGGAGCAGGGGCGTTATGTCGAAGGCGAAGGAGGTATACCCGCCCGTATGTCGCCCGGCCTGTGTTCCGTTGACCCAGAGCGTGGCGTCGTAATCCACCGCGCCGAAGTGGAGCAGCACCCGGCCCTTCAAATCGGATTCGCTGATTTTGACCGTCCGGCGGTACCATACCGCAGGCATGAAATCAGTGAAGCCAATGCCGGAAAGTGTGCTTTCAGGGCAAAAAGGCACTTGAATGCGCAGGGGCAGCCTTTCTGTCTGGTGAAGCCCGCGCGCCTCGCCGCTGTCGCCAAAGTCAAAATCAAATTCCCATTCGCCGTTGAGATTGCGCCAATTCGTTCGCTGCCATTGGGGATTCGGATGTTCCGGGCGGGGGATGTCGTTCATCTGCCTGCCTCCTATGCGTTTGTTTTTGGACGAACATCATTATAACGGATTGTGTGTTGGAAAGCAACAAAAAGATTGAATCCCATCATCCGTTGTGTTATACTAACTGAAAGCATTGAAGAAAACCAGTGGAAACGAAAGGCGGATCCGGCCCATGAAAAACCCTTATGCGGATGTTGCTCCCATCGAGGTTCGCCGTCTGATTCGCTCCGGCGCAATCACAGGTCAGACCTCCGGGATGTGTGAGGGCTTTGCCCAGGCAAACCTGATCGCACTGCCCAGAGAACACGCTTATGATTTTTTGCTTTTTGCTCAACGGAATCCAAAGCCCTGCCCTGTCTTGGAAGTCAGCGAACCGGGCGGTCGGCTGTTGCGCCGCATCGCGAAGGCCGACATTGCCACGGATATACCGAAATACAGGGTCTATGAAAACGGCGTGTTGACGCGGGAAATTACCGACGCCAGCCCTTTTTGGCGCGAGGATCTGGTTAGCTTTCTGATCGGCTGCAGCTTTTCCTTCGAGGGTGAATTGCTGGAGGCAGGCGTCTGTATACGGCACATTGAAGAAAACCGCAACGTGCCGATGTATCTTACCAACATCCCCTGTGAACCGGCGGGGGTGATGCGCGGTAACATGGTTGTCAGCATGCGCCCGCTGCCGCCGGAGCAAATTGTGCGCGCGGTGACGGCGACGGCAGCCATGCCGCGTGTGCACGGTGCGCCGGTTCACATTGGCGCGCCTGCGGCCATCGGCATCGCCGACATCGGCAAACCCGATTTTGGCGACGCGGTGACGATTCGGCCCGGCGAGACCCCTGTTTTTTGGGCGTGCGGCGTCACTCCGCAAGCAGTAGTGATGGCCAGCAAGCCGCGCTTTGCCATCACGCATGCCCCTGGGCATATGCTGATCACCGATGTACGCAATTCGATGCTGAAGGGGTAGCGCTTCTTGCATAATATTAGGCTGTTTTAGACGTTGGTATTGATGCGTAATTGCGGGCGAACTGTTCGTCCCTACGGTTTGGCCATTGCGTGCTTTTGTAGGGGAGCACAGTGTGCTCCCGTTGCCTCCTGTATCAATACGGTGTCTAAAAGAGCCTAATATTCAATAACAGAGCCGCGTCTGCAACACGCAAACGCGGCTCTGCCCTGCCTGCCCGGTTCATGCTTATGCGAAGAGATCTCCGAGAAGACGGAAAAAATCTGCGAAAAAGCTCCCGAATTCCCCAAGCGCCTCCGCAACTGTTTGAGCTGTGGCGGCAGGCAGGCCAAAGGTGGTAAGTACGTCGTAAATTGCGCCTACGATGACATCCATTTGACGAGCCCCCTTTCGTGAAAATTCTCACGCGATGCCGCGCAAAGACCGCATGGCACCATCATTATAACAGCTTCGCCAAAAAAGTCAATAGTTTGTCAGAAAACGGGACCAATAAATTGTGCACAAAAAATATGTATTGGGCGAACCCGATGCCTGTCCGCCCGCGTGTTTGATTGTTGCCGGGTTTGCTTTGATTTACTTCCCCTTTTTCTCGTAAGCCTGCACCATTTTGCGGACGACCTGCCCGCCGAGCTGCCCCGCCTGCTTGCGGCTGAGTTTGCCGCTGCCCAAGGGGATGCCGAGTTCGCGCGCAGCCTCCATCTTATACTGCTGCAAAGCAGCCTGGGTCGCGTACTTGGCTGCCTGAGCGGTGACGGCGCCCCGTCCCTTGCTCGGCGCTTTCTTCGCACTGCTCTGCTTGGCCGTGGAATTCTTTGCGGCGGGCGTACGCTTGGTGGAGCTTGCGCTCGTACTGCGGGCGTTGGCCAATGTTTTGGCTGCCTTGGTCACCGTGCTTTTCTTCGCCGGGCTTTCGCCGCGGGTATTGGCAAGGGTTTTGGCTGCCTTCGTCAAAGTGCTCTTCGAAGCGCTGTTCTTCGCGGCGGGCGCGCTCTTGGCGGAACTTGTGCTCTTGGCGGAGCTTGCGCTCTTCGTGGAACTGCTGCTGCGTGAACCGCTGGCCAGGGTCTTGGCCGCCTTGCTTACTACGCTTTTCTTTGCTGGGGTGCTTTTGGCGGTGCTGCTTTTGGCGGCCGGGGCCTTCTTGGTTGAGCTTGCGCTTCTGCTGCTGGCAAGGGTCTTGGCGGCGCGGCTCTTTTCGGTTGCGCTGGGCTTCGCCTGCGTAGATTTTGTGCTCTTTCCGGTCATATCTGTTTCACTCCTCGCGTTATCCTGATTGATCTGTCTTCGAGCCGACACTGCCTCTGTAAAAGCATAAAGGCGTGTCGGGTTGAAGCATTCATAGTATGATCGGGGGTATGCGGAATATCAGCTGTGAAATATTGTAAACGCCATTGACGAACAGGTCTCCGGCGTGGTATCATGTTTTGAGGGCGGGACGGAATTCGCCATAATTCTCCCGCTGCGAAATTATAGATAAAGATAACGGGGGAAGACGTGATGGCGCTTTTGAACCGGAAGAAACAGAAGAGCGTACCCGAACCGCCGCCCGCGCAGAGCCAGCCCGTCGGTCGCCTGCCTGACGTAGAACGCAGTTTTTTTACGCTGCTTCTTCAGGAGATGTACGGCGGCCTGCAGGATCTGGAGCAGATGGCCAAGCGGCCCGATCCAAAGCAGGGCCGGGAGGAAATGCTGCATAAGAGCGGTCGCATCCGCGCCACCGCCGCCTATGCCCTGGCATTGCTTCGCCTTGAGGATTTCAGCGCCGCGCAGGAGCCTTCGGAACGCTTTGACTTGCTGACGCTGCTCAATATTTCGGTCAATGCCCTGCGGCGCGATTTCCTCTATGCGGGTGTCTCGGTCCGCAGGCCGCCTTCCATCGCGCCGGTGGAGATCCGGGTGCCCAAGGAGACATTTCTCTTTCTTCTGGAAGAGATGCTGAGCTGCTGCCTGCGCTGCGCCCCGCATGGGAAGAACCTGCATATCACACTGCGGGAGGCCCCGCGCGCCCTGCTGCTGAGCATGCGCACCGAGGGCGCGGCGGTGCAGCACTCGCCGTTGCTGCCTCTGTTCGCCGCCGAAGAAGAAAAGGCCGAGGTCAGCAATATGCCGACGCCGGAGGAGGACTACGGCTTCGCAGTCTCGCGCGTGCTCGCCGACCGGCTGCAATGCGGCCTGCGTTGGGAGACCGACGGCGCGGGTGTGCGGCTGTTCCTGGAGATTCCGATGTGAACGCGGCGCGAAGGTAATTGATCTAATGATTACGATAAAGGATGACGCATAATGAAATTAGGTATCGTCGGCCTGCCCAACGTGGGCAAGAGTACGCTTTTTAACGTTTTGACCAGCGCCGGGGCGCAGTCCGCCAATTACGCGTTTTGCACCATCGAACCCAACGTGGGTGTCGCCGCCGTGCCCGACGCCCGGCTGAACGCTCTGGCGGAACTCTATCACCCGCTGAAGGTGACCCCCGCTGTCATTGATTTCGTGGACATTGCGGGCCTGGTGC
>JAVBOZ010000129.1:0-23903 GCA_031549985.1 Oscillospiraceae bacterium
TAGTTCGCTTCCCGCGCAGCAATAGAATTCGGGTCACCGCCCGCATCAGCGTGCAGAGTAAAGAAATCCGCCTTTGGCCCGTTCGGGTCATCGTTGAGGGAGACGACCGTATGCGCGAAGCCCTTGGGGGTCAGCTCGTCCGTCGAGCCGGTAAACACACCGAACGATTCCGCCCATGTCACGCGTTTCTGGTTATAAACCGGGTGCTTCGAAAACACGCTCAGCCCATCGCCCACAGGGATTCCTCCCTGGCGCACGGTTTGGAACGGCATCACCTCACCCAGCTTGCTGATGAGCTGGCGATGGCAGTTGAAATCCTCCTGCGTGCCCACAAGGTCATAGGCCCCTTCGGCAAAATGCGCCGAAATGAGCTTGGAATCCTGCCAGGGGTTGCGGCCGTCCCGGATCAGAGGCAGTCCAGCCACATTATAGGAAAGGACGGTCAGCTCCCCGCTTGCGGCCTCCTGCGCAGCGACGGAAAAAACCAGCGGACTCGCGAGGAGCAAGGCGGCCGAAAGCGCCGCTAAAGCCTTACGTGCCGTGTGCATAGCGTCCCTCTCCTCTCTCAAACAGGGGCGGCCCGAAGGCCACCCCCTGGCAAAACAATATCAGCCGAAAACCTCCGGATGCCGCTTGGCGACAATCTTGAAGGCCTCGTCGGCAATCTCGAACGTCAGATCCATATCCTCGTCCGAAAGGGCATAGTTGATGAAATGATTGTGGTGCCCGGCGAAGAAAGCGCCGCGCTGCACGCATTCGGCGATCCATTCCTGGTGCAGGAAGAGGCTGTCGTCGTTGGCGATGCGGAGATAGAACAGCGCCGGTTCGCCGCTGACGATGAGCTTAAAGCCGTTGTTTTCCGCCGCCGCCTGCAGGCCATTGGTCAGTCTCAGGCCCTTTTCGCGCAGAATCTGCGGCAGCTTCAGGCTCTTCATCTTGTTGATGTTAGCGATACCCGCCGCGAAGGGGGTAGCGCTCATCCAATAGGAACCGGTATAACTCAGCGCGCTGACGGAATCCTTGATGAATTCCTTGCCGCAAAGGCAGGAGACGTTCCAGCCGTTGGCGATGGCCTTGCAGAAGCAGATCAGGTCGGCCTCAAAGCCATAATAGGCGTCGGAACCTTCCGTCGCCAGGCGGAAACCGCAGCGCACGTCGTCAACGATCAGCACAATGCCCTTGCGGCTGCAGAGTTCGCGCACCTTCTGCCAATAGCCCGGCGCGGGCAGTACGTTATCGAAATAGTTGCCGTGCATATAGGGTGTGGCGATGAAGGCGGCGACCTCGTTGTCGTTCTCGTTCACGATTTTTTCAACGGCCTCAAAGTCGTTCCAGGGCACATAGAGGTTATTGGCGACGTCTTCAGGGATCACGCCGGGGTAGTCGATCTTCTGCGTCCAGGGGGCGACGCCGTGATAAAATCCGCTGACAAAGATGATCTTCTTTTTGTGTGTATGGGCGCGGGCGGTCATGATCGCCGCCGTGGTCGTGTCTCCGCCGTTCTTTGCAAAGAAGGCCCAGTCCGCCGATTTGACGGTGTCAACCATCAGTTCCGCCAGCTCCACCATCTTATAGGAAGGCGAAGTGACGCAGTTGCCGAGCTTTGCCTGTTCCATCGCCGCAGCGTCAACGTCGGGGTCGTTATAGCCCATGATATTGGGGCCATAGGCGCACATATAGTCGATGAAGCGGTTGCCGTCTACGTCCCAAAAATAGGCTCCCTGAGCGCGTTCGCCCAACAGCGGCCATTTGTCGACGGGGATGAAGTTGCCTTCGGCCGGGCCAAGGTGACCGTAGACGCCGGAGGGAATCACTTTGCAGGCGCGATCAAACCATGCGCGGCTTTTTTCGTATTTATAGACCTCCATAATGGTTCCTTCCTCTCTTACGCAAGATAGAGCGCAACCCGGTCCAGGATGCGGTTCAGGTTGTCAATCATATTGATCATGCCGCCCATGGCGATGCTGCCCTGGCCGATGCAGGCAACGGCGTTTACCTTGCCGTCGAACAATGCGCGGGCAAGCTCCAGGCTCTCGAATTCCATGATAGCGCGGGGGTTCTGCGAACGCCGTTTCTCGGTCGCCAAAACGTGCCCTGTGCACCGGATCGTAGCCGCTGGGCCATTCTTGATCGAAAAGCTGACTTCACCGTCCGGCACGTATTTCGCGCTGCATTTCCCAATTTCGTCATAGTCGCCGATCTGCGAAATCGCCACAGAGATGACGTAGAGCATCAGTTCCGTGCTACGGGCAAAGAAGGCCGGGTCGGCCAAATCTTCCTCCGAAGCGCGCAGGTATTTTTCCAGCCGATTGGTCAGTGCGCCGAAATCCTTGAGCAAAAAGTTGATGTGGCGGAATCCCTTGACGGGAATGGGCGTCGCCGTACCGGCAACGACGGCGTTGAATTTCTCACAAGAACCGACGGGGATGAGTATGTCGCACGCCTGAACGCCGGGGGTGACGCGGACGCGGCCGTTGGAAAAGACAAGCGTCGCCTTGGGGCCGTCTTTGACGTCAAACGCCAGCGCCAGCGGCTTCTTGTTCGTCAACAGCGCGCGGGCTTCCGGGTCGAGTTCGCAAAGGTTTTCCAGCGTCCCCATGATCGCGAACATATTGATGTACGCGAGGGTCTTTTGATCCAGCAAAGTGACTAACCTCCTTTGAAATCTTTCGGACATTCTTTTTTCTATTTTACCACAGTTTGCGCGATTGTCAACTGCCTTTGCCTCTCGGGCGCAAAAAAACAGCGCGGTCAAAAGATACCCTCCGGCACCCGCGCGGTCCAGGCTGAGGGCGCCTCAAGGCCCAGCGCCGCGGCCGTAACGGCGGCGATGTCGCGCACCCGCATGCCCCGGATAACGCCGCGTTTGACCTGCTTGCCCGCGCAGCCGATGAAAATCAACTTTTCGGCGTCGCTGTCGCCGCCATGACCATGCAGTGGATTGCCGCCGTGGTCGGCGCTGACGATGAACAGCGTATCCGCAGCGAATTTTCGCTTGCGATATTTCTTAACGATCAAACCGATGAGCGCATCAATTTCCGTGATCTTCTCAAGATACATCTTCGCGCCATAGCCAAACTTGTGCCCCGCGCCGTCCACCTCGTCAAACTGCACGAAGAGCAGCGCCGGGTCGTTGGTGTCAAGATACGCGAGAATTTTTTCACAAAGCGCGGTGTCGTTCTCGGCGGTGTCTTTGTGTACGCCGAGGTTCTCCTCAATGATGCCCGCGTTGATGGGGTTCCAGTTGCAGAACGAAGCCAGCGCGGCCTCCGGCATGGCCTTACGCGCCATGCGGAACACAGACGGGTAGGGAGAGTTTACGTCGTAGGCGGCGGTATATGCAATTTCGTTGGTCAGGCCGTGCAATTCCGGCTCCACGCCCAGCAGCATCGAACCCCAGCATTCGGCGCTGATGGTCGGCAGGGAGGTCACTGCGTCATAGGTGACCGCGCCGTCGGCGAACAGCCGGTCCATGTTAGGCGTCTCCGCCTGCGCAAAGAAATTGCCGGCCCCGTCAACGCCCAGGATAGCGACTCGTTTGAACATCGGGTATGCACCTCTATTGCTTATATTGGTAGGCCCGCACGTAATCGACAACAAATTGCGCGGGCAGCTGTTCTCGCTTAACGTGACCGTCAACGCCCAGCGAGATGATCAAATACAGCGGCACCTGACATGGCCCGGCGAAGCTGGTGCGCGCGCTTTCAACTCCGTTGATATAAAAGATGTATTCATCCTTATTCCATTCCAGACCGTAGGTGTTGTATTCCTCCGTAGGGTTGTTGGTGTAAAAGTGCCCCTGCACCTCCTGCAGGTGATTTTCGTCATAGCTGCCGACATGCACCGTGTGATAGACGGAATCCTTCCAGCGCTTCGAGGTGTCGGAAGGGTCGGTCTTGGTCTCGAATACATCGATTTCGCAGCCGTTTACGCCGCTGGTGTTCCCCTCAAACATGCCTTCGCAAAGCAGCCAAAACGCGGGGTTAAATCCGTCGCCCTTCGGGAATTTAGCGCGCATCTCAAAATATCCATAGGTCTGCTCATAACCGTTGTCTTTAGAGATAAAATTGTGCAGCGGGCTGGTATCAATCCCGCAGGAATAATAGTTCAACCCGGCTTTTCCGTCTTTATACTCGCAGGTGATGATGAGGTTATCATCATCAAAACTCACCTGATCCATCTGCCAATAGGCCGTGTCGCGAATTTGCACATCGTCAATCCCATAGACATAATGCCCGCCCCATTTGTTGAGGTCGAGCGCACCGTCGTTGAACTCATCCTGCCAGACCAGTTCAAATTTGCTCATGTCGAGATCCGGGCCGTCGGGCCGCGTCGGCCAATCGAAGAGCAGCGCCCCAAACAGCTGAAACATCGCGACAAAGAACGCCGCGATCCGCTTCAGCCCGGGGACGGAGGTCACAAGACGTGAACAGGGCAAGTGCAGCAGGCGCAGCAAAACGGCTACCGTTCTGTGATTGAACATGAAAATGCTCCCTTCAGTTTGGATTATGCCCAACGTCAGATAAACCGCGTCTAAAATCTAACATCTAAAGTCTATCGTCTAACCTAAAGCACCGCCGGGCGTTCGTGTTCGCCGCGTCGATCAGCGCCTGGGGCTCGATGCCCCGGGCCTGCGCGATCTTTTCCGCCGTATAGGCGATATGCCAGCTCTCGCAGCGGCTGCCCCGGTGCGGTTCCGGGGTCATGTAGGGCGTGTCAGTCTCCAAAAGCAGGCGGTCCAGCGGGATGCCCGCCGCGACTTCGAGCGGCCTGCGGGCGTTCCTGAAAGTTACCGCACCGCCGAAGCCCAGGTAGAACCCCATGTCGATCAACTCGCGCGCCGTCTCCAGACTGCCGCTGAAACAGTGCAGAACGCCCGCCGGGCGGAATTGCCGCAGCAGCCGCAGGGTGTCCTCGTGCGCCTCCCGATCATGGACAATCACCGGCAAATCAAGCTCTTTGGCCAGCAGCAGCTGGCGCAGAAAACAGGCCTTCTGCGCCTCGCGGGGCGAAAAATCGTAGTGGTAATCCAGACCGATTTCGCCCAGCGCGACGCATTTTTTCTCTTTCAACAAAAGACCCAACTGCTCATAGGACGCGTCGTTCGCGGTCTTTGCCTCATGCGGGTGAATGCCGCAGGCGGCGAAGACGCGCGGATACCGCTGCGCCAAAGCCAAGGCTTCGCGGCTGTCTGGGATATCGCTGCCGCAGCAAAGCACGGCAGTAACCCCACGTTCCGGCAGCGCCGCCAAAGCCTCGTCGCGATCCCGCGCAAAGCGCCGGTCGGTGTAATGGGCGTGGGAATCAAAAATGTTGTTCAGCATACTACTTCTTCAGCCAGCGCATCATGCCGCGCAACTCGTGGCCGACCTTTTCCAGCAGATGCTCGGCCTCCAGGCGGCGGGTCGCCAAAAACTTCACCTTCTTGCCCGCGCCAAACTCCTGCACGAATTCGCTGGCAAAGGTACCGTCCTGAATTTCGCGCAAAACCTTCTTCATCTCTTTGCGGGTGTCTTCTGTAATCAGCCTGCGCCCCGTGCGGTAGTCGCCGTATTCCGCCGTATTGCTGATCGAATAGCGCATCATCGCGAAACCGCCGCTGTTGATCAGGTCTACAATCAGCTTCATCTCGTGAATACACTCGAAATATGCCATCTCAGGCTCATAGCCGGCCTCAACGAGCGTATCAAAACCGGCCTTCATCAGCTCGGTCACGCCGCCGCAGAGTACCGCCTGTTCGCCGAAGAGATCAGTTTCGGTCTCCTCGCGGAAGTTGGTCTCAAGGATCCCCGCACGGCCCGCGCCGATCCCGGAAGCATAGGCCAGCGCATAGTCTTTCGCCTGGCCGGAGGCATCCTGGTACACGGCGATCAGGCTCGGTACGCCCCTGCCCTCCTGATATTGCGAGCGCACGGTGTGGCCCGGCCCCTTGGGCGCGACCATGATGACGTCGACGCCCGCGGGCGGCTGGATGATGTTATAATGGATGTTGAAGCCGTGGGCGAACATCAGCACATTGCCCTCCCTGAGGTAGGGCCCGACCTGGTTCTTATAGATATCGCCTGCCAGTTCATCCGGCACAAGCATCATAATGAGGTCGCCCGCCTCGGCGGCCTCCTCAGTGCTGCGCACGTCCATGCCGACCTCGGTGGCGAGCTTCCAGCCCGCGCCGCCCTTGGGCACACCGACAACGATGCTGACGCCGCTGTCGCGCAGATTCTGTGCATGGGCGTGCCCCTGGCTGCCAAAGCCGATGACGGCGACGGTCTTTCCCTCCAACAGCGAAAGGTCGCAGTCGGAATCGTAATATTTCTTGATCATAGTTTGATTCTCCTTTTACCTTTAAATTGTCTATGCAACTGCGGCACAGCCGCTAAAACATCGACCCATACGCCGCGCAGGCACGGAAGTCGGCGCTTTCAGGATCTTTGGTGCCGAAAGCGGCCCAGCTATGGGGGCGGAACAGTGCCTGGTCTGACAGGTTGTGCATCGCCACGGGGATGCGCAGCATGGAAGCGAGCGTGATCAAATCCGCGCCGATGTGGCCATAGGTCAGGCTGCCGTGGTTGGCGCCCCAGTTGGCCATGACGGAATAGACATCCGAGAATGCCTGGCTGGAAGCGTCACAGCGGGGCACGAACCAGGTTGTCGGCCAGGTGGGGTCGGTGCGCTTCCAAAGTGCGTTATGCACCTCTTCGGGCAGGGTGACCGCCCAGCCCTCGGCGAATTGCAGCACAGGCCCGATGCCCTCAACGATGTTAAAGCGGATCAGCGTCAGCGGCATCTCCTTCTGTGTGCTGAAGCGGGAGGAATACCCGCCGCCACGGAAATAGCCCTTATCGGCGGGGCACCAGTCGGTGGCCGCAAGCATCGCCGCGATGTCTTTTTCGTTGACGTTCCACCAGGGTTTGATGACGGCGTTGCCGTCGGCATCCCTTTGCGCGCCCGAAGCATCCAGGGCCGCCGCGCCGGAGTTGATCATATGGATGATCCCGCCCGCCGCCTTGCCTTCGAGCGCATAGCCCGTCACGCGTTTAACCGCCTCGGGGCTCCAATAGGTGCGCACGTCGGCGAACAGGCTGGCCGTACCGGTCAGGAGCCTGCCCGCGAGCATCGAAAGACCGTTGAGGCCGTCGTTTTCCGTGGCAAAGGTGACCGGCTCACGTGCGCCGTTCCAGTCAAAGCTGGAGTTGAGGATGGCTTCGGTGAAATCGCAGTTGGGCATATAGTCAGTCCACTGGCGCTGGCCCTGGAAGCCGCCCAGAATCGCGTTGCGGCCAAGGGCCTCCTCATGCCAACCGGTCTCTAACACGCCGTTCTGTCCCTTCGCAGCCGCGGATGGCGTGGCTTCGGCCAGCTTCGCGTTGCCCAGAAGGATATCCCGGCAGATCAGCGTCATTTTGGTGACGAACTCCCATTCCCAGGCCTTGCGTTCAGGTGTGGAAGGCGTCTCATTCTTGTCAAAACCCTCGGGGCAATTGGCCTTGACCCAGGCGAGGGCGATTTCGTATTCCGCTTTGTCGTAGATTTCAAGGTCGACCCGGCGGCGCACTTCGCTCATGTCGACCCACTCCGGGCGCAGGCCAAAGAAGTGCTGCATTACGGCGGCGTCGGTGTATGAACCAGCGATGCCCATCGAGACCGAACCGATGCCGACATAGCTCTTGCCCTTGATCTGCCCGATGGCGGCGGCGCAGCGCGCGAAGCGCAGGATCTTTTCGGCCACATCAGCGGGGATGCTGCTGTCTGGGATATCCTGCACATCGCGGCCATAGATGGAGAACGCGGGCAGGCCGCGCTGGGCGTGGGCGGCCATCACTGCGGCAAGATAGACCGCGCCGGGGCGCTCGGTGCCGTTGAAGCCCCAGACGGCCTTGATGGTCGTGGGGTCAACGTCCATCGTCTCGCTGCCGTAGCACCAGCAGGGGGTAACGCTCAGCGTGGCGCAGACGTTTTGCGTCGCGAAAAACTCGGCGCATTTGGCCGCCTCGGCGGAACCGCCGATCGTGCAGGGGGAGAGGACGCATTTGACGGGCGTCCCATCGGAATAGCGGACACTGCCCTCGATGAGTTCCTTGGCGGCCTGGCCCATCGCGCGGGTCTTTTCCTCCAGGCTTTCGCGCACGCCGCCCCAGCGGCCGTCGATGATGAGGCGGATACCAATGGCAGGATGGTTGTTTGTGGACATAATCATTCTCCTAACGTTGACAAAATTTATACGCCGACTTGACATTTCGCGCATCCATCGATATGATAAACATATGAGTGACGGCACTGTACGCAGCTGGCGCTCCCCGTTACCTCTCAAAATGGAATATGCATGGAAGCAACCGCCCAGCTGGTCAGGCTATGGGGCGGTTACTTCTTTTTCCTGTTGTCAATGGTCATCAGATAACCTGTGGCAATCACAATGAATACCAGTAACAGGAGCAACCGCCGCCCGCACAGCGCCAATTCAAATTATAAGGCACAATGCCTAAAATTGCAAGCAAAACCTGGCTTACTCAATCATCATGTCCTTCAGCGTCCCTCCGGCGGGGATCATCGGCAGCACCTTTTCGTCTTTGCCGATCAGGCACTCGATCCAGACAGGGCCGGGGGTTTCCCGGGTCATCTTCAAGGCACGGGAAAAGGCAGCTTCAAATTCCGCCAAATCGCCGCACCTGAAGGCCGGTAATCCAAAACCTGCCGCCAGCTTCACAAAATCCGTCCGTCGCTCCGGGTCGGTGCTGGAATACCGCGCGCCATAAAAGGTTGACTGCCACTGGCGCACCATGCCCAGCACCCGGTTATTCATGATCACGCTGATCACCGGTACGCAATAACTGACGGCGGTGCAGGCCTCCTGCAAATTCATATGAAACGAGCCGTCGCCGGTGATGTGGATCACAGGGCGGCTGCCGTAAACGGGCGGGCCGTCCGCCGGGGCGGGCCTGGCCCCGCCAAAAGCCGCACCAATGGCCGCGCCGTAGCCGAAGCCCATGGTCCCGAGGCCACCGCTGGTGAGAAAGCTGCGCGCACGCAGGTGGCGGCAATACTGCGCCGCCCAAAGCTGATGCTGCCCGACGTCCGTGACATAGACGGCGTCCTCCCCGGCCAGCGCGGAAATACTCGACATTACCTGATGCGGCTTGAGGCTGGCCACATCGTCTTTTGGGCGATAATCCTGCGCCCGCCACGCGCGTATCTGTTCCATCCAAACAGGCCGGGCCTTCGCTTCAATGCGCGGCAGCAGCAAAGATAGGATGTATTTTGCGTCCCCGGCCAACGCGCAGTCGACCGGTACGTTTTTGTGGAACTCCGCCGGATCGATATCGATGTGGATTTTTTTTGCCTCCGGCGCGAATTTCGCGGGATTCAGCGCCACGCGGTCGCTGCAGCGCGCCCCGGCGATCAGCAGTACGTCAGCGTGATGCACAGCCCGGTTGGCGGCGATGCAGCCGTGCATGCCGATCAGCCCCAGGTTGTGCGTTTCGCCGCAGCCCAATACCCCGGCGGCCATGAGCGTATAGGTCGCGGGGATATCCGCCTTTTTGCAGAGTTCGCGCAGCAAATCCCCCGCTCCGGCGGCGGAGATGCCCCCGCCAAAGTAAATCGCGGGCCGTAGCGCGCCATTGAGCAATTGCGCGGCCAAATGGATGTCCTGTTCGCTTATTTCCCGCAGCGGGTTGCTCTGCGGCGGCGCAAGCGGAAGCTCCGCCATCGGCGCAGCCGATATATCTTTGGGTATGTCAATGAGCACCGGGCCTTTGCGACCCTCCTGAGCGATGGCGAAGGCCGCACGCAGGGTAGGCGCAAGGTCTTCCGCCCGGCGAACGACGAAGTTATGCTTGGTGATGGGCATGGTGATCCCGGCGATATAAACCTCCTGAAAGGAGTCCTTGCCGATGAGCGCGGTGCCCACGTTGCCGGTGATCGCGACCATTGGGATGCTATCCATAAAGGCCGTGGCGATGCCTGTGACAAGATTCGTAGCGCCGGGGCCGCTGGTTGCAAGCACCACGCCGGTCTTGCCGGTCAGGCGGGCGTAGCCGTCCGCCGCATGCGCCGCGCCCTGCTCGTGTGCGGTCATCACATGGCGAATGCGGTCTTGATACTTATAAAGCGCGTCATAGATATTCAGCACCGCGCCGCCGGGGTAGCCGAAGACCACCTCAACCCCCTGCTCCAGCAATAGCTCCATCAAAATTTCGGAACCGTTCATCATCGCGCCTCACCTCCTTTCGCTCGAAAAATGCTCACTGCCCGCCACAGCCCATAGGCCGCCAGCGGCAGAAGCAGCATGGCATAGGGAAAAATATACTGGGATTTACCCTCGAACAGCTGATGATAGAGAAAACCACCAAGCACCGCCATGGGCAGCGTGATCATTGCCGTCTTGGGCCTGCGCAGCTGGAACAACGCGCCCAGTGCCGCCAGCAAGTACAGTGCCGTCTGCCCAAGGTTCATCCAGCCTTCCAGTAATCTGCCGGGCGCGCCGCCATAGACATACTGCGCAAGCCGGTTGGCACTGTGTGTGCCGTGCCTGCAGGCCGCGCTGATCCAGATGCTTTCGTAGGTCGGTTCGCACCACTGGCTCTCCGCCTTTTGCATGAAGAAGCGCAACGTCTTTGCGGGGTTCTCTGCCATGACCTTCAACTGCCTACGCAGGGTCGCCCGTGTAGCAGTCTCCATCGCCGCCGGGTCGCCCCCGGTTTCGTAGTAAAGGTTGATGGTGTACTGCGGATCCCACCAGCCCGGCCCCAACTGAGAGCTGTCGGCCAGCCCCATAGCCAGCCAAGCTGTGCGGGGGATTCCCTGGCCCAGCTCCGTGCCGCTGCGGCTTTCATAGATCATCTGCGGCAGTGCGCTTGCCAGCAATACGCAGGCCACGCTGACGGGCACCATCACCAGACGAAGCCAGTGCCGACGCTTCAAAAAATAAAGGAACAGCTGAATGCACAGCGCCGCGAGCACAATCATGCTGTTGGGTTTGAGGGCGCAGGCAAGGGCGATGCTCCCGGCAGCCAAGAACGCCCAGCGCGCCCTGCCCGTGCGGATGAACTTCATCTGAAACGCCGCCGCCAGCACCGAAAAAAACATTCCGGGCAGGACACCATAGACAAAGGTGCAATAGAGAATCGCGGGCGCGAAACCGGCAAGCATAAGGAGAAGCAGGTTTTGCGGCATACGGTCTTCCTGCTCCTGCCGCTGTGGCAGCGCCAGTTTCAGCCACCACAACAGCAACAGGCACAGCCCGCAAAGGAAGAGTACATTGAAGACCTGATAGAACATCAGCGTCACAAAGTAATGGCTTTCGCCCGGCACACCCAACAGGCGCAAAAGAGGGTTGAGGATACGGAAGCCCTGCTCCAGCCAAAGCGTAAAGCCCAGTTGAAAGGGATAAAAGCGGAAGTAGCGATGGCCGGTTTCGCGCAGCCCGTCAAAATCTCCCTTTGAGAACGCCGCCGCCGCCACAGCCACTGTTTGCTGGTCGGCCCGGGGGATGATCATCGCCAGAGAAACCCAGCACAGGCCCAGCGCCAGCACCCAAAGCGTCACTGCAAACGCAAGCTTGTTGGGCTCCCACTTTGCCAGCCGTCCGCGCAACAGCCAGACGCAAAGGCCCAGCAGAGGCAGGAACAACAGATGCGGCCAAATGGAATCCGCCGCGAAGGCGACAACATCATCATGCAATTCATTCTGCTCGATATGCGCCGTGCGCAGGGCGCTCAGGCACGCAAGAAAAATCAGCAGCAGCGCGAAAACGCCGTAAAACGCGCGCTTCAGCCAAAGGCGCGCAATATCCCAGGCAGCGGTCTTCGGCATGCGTATGTTCCTCCTTTCGCTGCGTTGATCGGTGTGCGCGGGCGCCCGACGTCACCCTTACGGACCATCCGTCAGCATTTTCGCAGGCTCTCGCGCAGCAGCGTCGCCTTTTCCTCCGCGCGGCGAAGTGCCTCGCGCTGCGCTGCGACGACATTTTCCGGCGCCTTGGCTAAAAAGCCCTCATTACTCAGCTTCGCCTGCACGGCGGCGATCTGCTTTTCTGCGGCCTCCAATTCTTTGCGCAGGCGCGCGCGTTCCGCCTCCAAATCCACTAAATCACCCAGCGGGATGGTGATCCGGCAATCCGGCGTGATTACGCGCACCGCGCCTTCCAGGTCAAACCCTTTTTCCACCGGCTCCACCGCCGACGCGCCCGCCAGGCGGCGGAAAAATTCCTCGCCCGCGCGGAACAGCTCCGGCGACACCGATTCGACATAGAGCTTCGCCCTGCGCCCGGGCGGAACGTTCATCTCAGCCCTGCGGCTGCGCACCGCACGGATCGCCGCCAGCAGAATTTCCGTCCGCATCTCATCTTCGGGGGAGGCGAGCGCGGGGTCGAATTCCGGCCAGGGTGCGAGCATCACCGACATGCCGTCATGCGGCAGCGACTGCCAGACTTCCTCCGTCACAAAGGGCATGAAGGGGTGCAGCAGCCGCAGTGTGCGTTCCAGCGTGTAGACAAGAACGCCACGCGCGGCATCGGCCGCTTCGCCGCCACCCTGCAGTCTTGGCTTGCTCAGCTCGATATACCAGTCGCAGAAATCATCCCAGAGGAAATCGTATATCTTTTGCAGGGCGATGCCCAGTTCAAATTTTTCAAGGTTTTCGGTCACTTCGCCGATGAGGCGGTTGAGGCGGCTAAGAATCCATCCGTCCTCCGGCGCGCGACTCTGTGCGCTGGGGAGCGCAAAGGCCCGCTCTGTCTCGCCCAGGTTCATGCGGATGAAGCGCGACGCGTTCCAGAGCTTGTTGGCGAAGTTCCGGCTGGCGCCCACTTTTTCGTCCGAAAGACGGACGTCATTGCCCGGACTGTTGCCGGTGATCAGCGAAAAACGCAGCGCGTCCGCGCCGAACTGGGCAATCACCTCCAGCGGATCGATGCCGTTGCCCAATGACTTGGACATCTTGCGCCCCTGCGCATCCCGCACAATACCGCTGAAAAGAACAGTATCAAAGGGCGTCTTGCCGGTATAGGCAAGGCCGGAAAAGATCATCCGCGCCACCCAAAAGAAGATGATATCATAGGCTGTAACAAGGGTGCTGGTGGGGTAATAACGGGCAAAATCGGCGGTATTTTCAGGCCAACCGAGGGTCGAGAACGGCCAGAGCGCCGAAGAGAACCAGGTGTCGAGCGTATCGGGATCCTGGGTGATGCTGCCGCCGCACTTACCGCAGGCGCAGGGCGCTTCAGCAGCGACGGTCATTTCGCCGCATTCCGCGCAATACCACACCGGGATGCGGTGCCCCCACCATAGCTGGCGCGAAATACACCAGTCCTTGATGTTCTCCATCCAGTTGAAATAGGTCTTGGTAAAGCGTTCGGGCACCATGCGGGTCTCGCCCTTGCGCACGGTCTCGATCGCTGGTTCCGCCAGGGGTTTCATCTTAACAAACCACTGCAGCGAGACGCGGGGTTCCACCACTGTGTCGCAGCGATAGCAGCTGCCCACGTTGTGCCGCGTCGGTTCCACTTTTTCCAGAAAACCCTGCCGCTCTAGTTCCGCCACAAGCGCCTTGCGGCATTCGTAGCGGTCGAACCCGGCGTATTGCCCGGCGTTTTCGTTCATCTTGCCTTCGTCGGTCATGACATTCAGCACCGGCAGGTTGTGCCGCAGGCCGACCTCAAAGTCGTTGGGGTCATGGGCCGGGGTGATCTTCACCACACCCGTACCGAAGTCCATTTCGACGTAGCTATCCGCCACGACGGGGATTTCCTTGCCCACGACGGGCAGGATCACGCTCTTGCCGATGAAGGCCTGATAGCGCGGGTCTTCCGGATGCACCGCCACGGCGGTGTCGCCCAGCATCGTCTCGGGCCGGGTCGTCGCCAGCGTCAGATATTTGCCGCTGCCGTCGGCCAGAGGATAGCGCAGATGCCAGAAATGACCTTCCTTTTCTTCATACTCTACCTCGGCGTCCGAAATGGAGGTCAGACAGTGGGAGCACCAGTTGATGATGCGCTCGCCGCGATAGATCAGCCCTTTTTCATAGAGATCACAGAACACCCTGTTGACCGCCCTGTTGCAGCCCTCGTCCATCGTGAAGCGCTGGCGCTCCCAGTCGCAGGAAAAGCCCAGTTTCTTCAGCTGCTCGGTGATCCGGCCGCCATAGGTTTCGTTCCATTGCCAGGCGCGTTCCAAAAAGCCCTCGCGCCCGATGTCATCCTTCGTGAGGCCCTCCTTCGCCATGGCCTCAACGATCCGCGCCTCCGTGGCGATGGAGGCGTGGTCGGTCCCCGGCAGCCACAGGGTGTCGTAGCCCTGCATCCGCCGCCATCGGATCAGGATATCCTGCATGGTATATGGGAACGCGTGCCCCATATGCAGCTGCCCGGTGATGTTGGGCGGCGGCATCATGATGGTATAGGGGGGCTTGGTGGCGTCACCACTTGGGCGGAAAAAGCCGCTTTCCATCCACCACTTGTATAATCTTTCCTCCGCCTCCGCGGGTTCGTATTGCTTGGCAAGCTCCTTTTGCATCGCGATTCACACCTTCCGTAAATGTAGAAAATACCCGGCAGCTCTCGCCGCCGGGTCCTGTCGATATCGCAAGCCTGGCTATGCTTGCGCGGCGGCACAATGTTGAAACAGGCCGTTTACGATAATGAGTCCGTAAACAGCGCTGCGTACAACAACCAGTGCGTTGCCGCGAATCATGTGGCTTCTCCTTCTCAAGAGATTCTTTATGGTAGTATAGCAAGATTTGCGGAAGATGTCAAGAATTTTTTTGTCCGCTTTCGTTGAAAATAACCACACGCATTTCCGCATTTCCGCTTGCTGCCTTCGCAAACTAACTAAAGTTACAGCAATTGAAACATGATCGGAGAAGCGCCCCATGGCCAAACGAACCGCCATCGTCTTTTTCCTGTTTACCTTCAGCCTGGGCGCACTGGCGCTGAGGCTGATGTATGTCCCCCTGACCCATCCCGTGCAGAAGGCGACGGGCAGCATGTCCGTTTTGGTGGATCGCAGCCGCGGGGCGATCTATGACCACAGCGGCAGACGCCTTGTGCATACGCAGACGAAGCTTTACGCCGCCGCGAAACCCACCGCCGCCGCCACGCAGGCGCTGCGTCCGGTTCTCGGCGCGACGCTCTGGGAATCCACGGCGGAACGGCTGGGCAAGGGCGCGCTGGTGGTAACGCCGGTGGATACAGCGGAAATCCCCTGCCCCGACATTGCGGTGCTGGAAGCCGCGCCGCGCTACGCCAAACATCAGTTGGCACCGCACCTAATCGGCTACCTGAAACGCGATAGCGGACTCGGCGTCAGCGGGCTGGAGAGAAGCTTTGACACACTGCTTGAAGCCGCCGCCGGGGATCTCCGGGTGCGCCTGGCCTCCGACGCGCTGGGCCGGGGGCTGAGCGGTGCGGCGCTGGAGGTTGAACAGGCCGACTACCTCTCCGCTGCCGGAGTGAAACTCACACTGGACGCGGAATTGCAGGCGATTGCGCAGGAAAGTATGGCGCTGCACGGCCTGGAACGCGGCGCGGTAGTTATATTGGACGCCACGACCGGCGAAATCCTCGCCCTGGCAAGCGCACCGGCCTTTGACCCCAACGACATCGCCGCCAGCCTCAACGACCCTGATGAGCCCTTTCTGAACCGCGCGCTGGGTGCCTATCCCATCGGTTCGACCTTTAAATGTTTTATAGCGGCCGCCGCGTTGGAACAGGGCTGCACCGGCAACGAGACCTTCGCCTGCGCCGGCGAACTGAACATCAACGGCCAAATCTTCCGCTGCAACCGACAGGAGGGCCACGGGGAAGTGGATATGGGACAGGCGCTCGCAGTCTCGTGCAACCTTTATTTCATCCAGTTGGTACAGCGGCTGGAGCTGCAGCCGTTATTGGATTTGATGGCTCTGTTCGGCTTCGGCGAAAGCGCGGAACTGGCCCCGCAGCTGAGCGGTGCGCGCGGCAACCTGCCCACGATGGATGAATTGGCCGTCCCGGCCGAACGGGCAAATTTCTCGTTTGGGCAGGGCAAGCTTTTGGGGACGCCCCTGCAAATGGCGGCGGCCACGGCGTGCCTTGCCAACGGCGGCGTCTACCACGCGCCGCGCCTCATAAAGACCATAGTCGCGGCCAACGGCACCGAAGCCCCCTGGCCGCAGACGGATGGAGAGCGCCGGGTGATCTCACCCGCCACAGCCGAGCAGCTGCGGCAAATGATGACCGCGACCGTCGAACAGGGAAGCGGGAAGACCGCGCTGCCGGAAGTCGGTTCAGCGGGAGGGAAGACAGCGACCGCGCAGAGCGGCAGCTTCACAAAAGATGGCCGCGAAATCCTGCGCACCGGTTTCACCGGGTTCTTTCCGGCGGAAAACCCCCGCTACGCCGTTACAGTATTTTGCGAAAATGGGGTCTCCGGTTCGGCGGACTGTGGGCCGGTGTTCAAGTGGATCGCCAACGCAGTGAACGCGCGGGGGCTGACCAAATGAAGCGATGAAGCTTGCTGCAAGAAATGGCTTGCCATCCCCCGCCCAATGTAGTATAATATTTCTGCAAATAAGAGGAGGAGGAAAGCCCATTGCCATATTACATCGGCGTTGACGGCGGCGGCACCAAGACCGCCTTTGCCCTTTTCAATGAAAAAGAAGAACTGCTTTTGCTCCGCGAGGGGCCGGGCAGTAACCACGAAAACCTGGAAGGCTCGTTTGACGAGACGGCGCAGATTCTCTGGGAGGGCATCCAGTCCCTGCTGAGCGAGGCCGGGAAGGACCTGGCGGAAATCGACTTCACCCTGATGGGGCTTGCCGGGGTGGATCACCCTTACCAATACGACGCGATTATGCAGCGGCTGACCGCGCGCGGCCTGACGCACCTTGAAATTTTTAACGACGGATTCATCGTCATCAAAGCCGGGAGCCAGAGCGGCGCGGCCATCGGCTTGAACTGCGGCACCGGCACCTGCTGCAACGCCATTGACCGGCAGGGCCGCCGGGTGCAGCTGGCAGGGCTGGGCGATTTTTCCGGCGATATCGCCAACGGAATATGGATCGCCACGCAGGTCTTCCGTCTGGTCTATGACGACTGCATCCTTGGAATCGAACACACGCTTCTGACCGAACGGCTGTTCCGTGCGTTTTCGCTGGAAAAGGCGGAAGATTTGCCTTCGCTGCTGGCCGGATTAGAAGGCGAAGAAGGCGGCGAACATATCAAAACACTGATTCGCCTATTTTTTGAGGCCGCGAACGCGGGCGACATCCCCGCACGGCGTCTGACCGAACAAATGGCCCTGCGCGGTTCGCAGCTGATCGCCACACACCTGCGAACCCTCGACTTCCCCGACCCTGCCGAGGTGGTGCTTTCGGGGTCAGTTCATACCAAATTGCCCAACGCGCTCTACCTTGACGCGCTGAAACAAAAGGCGAGCGAACTCAGCGGACGTCAGCTGCAATTCCGCCTGCTTGAGCAGCCGCCGGTGATGGGCTGCATTCGCTGGATTTTGCAGGATTACGCGAAATAAAATATTGGAACATACTCCGAACGCGCAATGCGCGCCGCTATGCGTTCATTTTTGAGGAGCACGTTGTGTTCCCGAACCTAACATTAACACCAAAGGAGAGTGCCTATGCCTGAACTTTGGGATATTCGCGACCAGAACCGCAACCTTACCGGCAAGACCATGCTGCGCGGCGATGAAATTCCGCCCGGCATGTATCACCTGGTGGTGCACGTCTGCCTCTTCAACGCGGCGGGCGAAATGCTGATCCAGCAGCGGCAGCCCTTCAAGCACGGCTGGCCGAACATGTGGGATATCAGCGTCGGCGGCAGCGCCACGACGGGGGACAGCAGCCAGGACGCCGCAGAGCGCGAATGCCTTGAGGAGATCGGCTACGCCCTGGAACTGCACGGTGAACCGCCCGCGATGAGCTTTACCGATGGCAACGTCCACGACGATTATTACATACTGCGGCGCGACATTGACCTTACGAAGCTGCAACTGCAATACGAAGAGGTACAGGCGGTCAAATGGGCTTCGCTGGCCGAGATTCTCGAAATGATCGACGCCGGCACGTTCATCCCCTACCGCAAGTGCTTTTTCACGCTTCTGTTTGAGATGCGCGACGGAAGAGGCACCCGCAGCAGGCTGCGCTGACAACCCATAAAACGAAGGAGAAACCCAATGAAAGAAATCAGTGTCGCTGTCATCGGCTCGGGCAGTACCTATTGCCCGGAACTGGTAGATGGCTTTCTAAAGGCCCGCGGTTCCCTTAAGCTGCGCCGCATCGCCTTCATGGACATCGACGAGCGCAAACGGAACATCGTCGGTGCGCTCTGCCTGCGGATGCTGAAAAACGCGGGCGTCGAATGCGAAACCCTGCTCACCGATGACCTGGATGAGGCGCTGCGGGGCGCGGACTTTGTCGTCACGCAGATCCGCGTCGGCAAGCTGCCCGCCCGGCACTTGGATGAGACCATCCCGCTGAAATATGACCTCATCGGGCAGGAAACCACCGGCATCGGCGGGTTCTTTAAGGCGCTGCGCACCATCCCGGTGATGGCGCAAATTTGCAGGCGCATCGAAGCGGTCTGCCCGGACGCCTGGCTGGTCAATTTCACCAACCCCTCCGGCATCGTGACCGAATTCGTGCTCAATCACACGAAGGTCAAGTGCATCGGCCTTTGCAATGTGCCCATCAATATGCTGGACGACACGCGCGAGACCGCCGGAACGGATGCCGAAATCACCTACGTCGGCCTGAATCACCTCAGTTGGATTACCGACGTGCGTAGGCCCGGTGACGGTGAAAACCTGCTGCCTGGGTTTCTGCAAGAGGGGTTCTCGACCAAGGTGATGGAAAATATCCAGGACGACGGCTTCGCTTTGGAATGCCTGCGCGCCGTGCAGGGGCTTCCCTCGTCCTATCTGCAATACTATTACAGCCGGGAGACCAAGCTGCGCCATCAGCAAGAGGCTGCCAAAAGCCGCGCCCAGGAATGCATGGAAATCGAGGAGCAGCTGCTGGAAATGTATAGCGACGAAGCCCTGACCGAAAAGCCCGCCCTGCTGGATAAGCGCGGGGGGCACAAGTATTCCCTGGCGGCGGTCTCGCTCATCGATTCCATCGCCAACGATAAGCGGGATGTCCACGTAGTCAATATCCTCAACCGGGGCACCCTGCCCTTCATGGAAGACGGCGACGCCGTGGAGGTTGCCGCCGTGATCGGCAAAGATGGCGCGCTCGCCGTGCCGTTGCGCCCGGTGGAAAACCTGCACATCGTCTCTCTAATGCGGATCGTCAAGGCCTATGAGCGCTATGCGGTTGAGGCGGCGGTCACCGGCAGCGAAGACGCCGCCCTGAACGCCCTGCTGGCGCATCCGCTGGTCGGCGACTGGGATAAGGCATATAACTGTTTTCAGGAGATGAAAGAGGCGCACCGAGCCTATCTGCCACAATTTCATTCCGCTGCGGCGAAATAACAACCGGCGCTTTCATGCGTGATATGTAAAGGCATATGCCTTGCGCATTGGCTTTATTGGAAGGAATCCCCTTCTGATAAAGCCTTTTTTTGACTTTATATGACAAATACTGTAAAGGTCTCAGGTTGCCTTCTTGTCTGGGTACCACAGAGGGACAAGCCAAAATTATCGTTTGCTTCCCGCTTTGACAAAAACCGCCCCGCCTCCCCGGTATAATAAAGACATCCCCGGGAGGAAAGGCCATATGTATGTCCGAAGTGATCTACGTTGATGTGCTTGTGGCCATCAACATTTTTATTACATATTTGCTGCTGGCGGCCAGCGCATTTTTCTCCGCCGTCCCCGCGAAGCGCTGGCGCCTGCTGATCTCCTCCCTTTTGGGCGGCGCGAGCGCGCTGTTGATCTTTCTGCCGCCCACACCCTGGTGGATCCTGCTGCCGGAAAAGCTGTTGAGCGGCGCGCTGCTGGTCTGGACAGCATTTGGTTTTGGGGGCCGCAAGCGGTTCCTGCGCTGCTTCGCTGCCTTTTTCGCTGTCAACTTCGCTTTCGCGGGCATTATGCTGGCGCTCTGGCTGACGCTCCACCCCAACGGCATGTTTTATCAAAACGGCGCGGTCTATTTCGATGTCACCCTAATTACCCTGGTGTTGTTTGCATGCATCTGTTATGGACTTCTGCGCGGCATCGTCGCCCTGTTGCGCCGCCGGCATCCCGGCGCGAACGCCTGCCAGGCCACGATTCAGATGCCCGGCAACAGCATCACGCTCCCGGCGCTCTACGATTCCGGTAATACACTGACAGACGGATTCACCGGCGCGCCCGTGGTTGTCGCGGAATTCGCGGCTTTGCAAAGCTTTCTGCCGGAGGCGCTGCGCCAATTCTTCGTGGGCGAAGAGAGCATCGCCCTTTTGCCGGAATCGGAGCCATGGCGGGGGAGGCTGCGGGAAGTCCCCTTTCACTCACTGGGGGTGGAGGGCCTGCTGCCCGCCTTCCGCAGCGACCGGGTGATCGTGAAAAGCAAAACAAAGACGCGGGACAGCGTTACGCCGCAGGCCATCGTTGCGGTAACTACACAATCACTTTCAGACGGCAGCTACAGCATCATTTTGCAAGCCAGCATGTTGGAAAAATAGAGGAAAAGGGGGTGTTCTTGTGAAAAACCCGCTGTATTATTGGCACAAACTCCGGCAATTCCTGCGGCGCAGGCGGCGGCCAGATGATATCTTTTATATCAACGGGCCACAGACCCTGCCCTACCCCCTGAGCCAGGAGGAAGAGGCCGCAGCCATGGAAAGGCTGCGGAGCGGAGACGAGCGCGTACGCGAAGTGCTGATCACCCGAAACCTGCGGCTGGTCGTCTACATCGCCAAGAAGTTTGACAACAGCGGCGTCGGTGTCGAAGACCTGATCTCCATTGGCACCATCGGGCTCATTAAGGCGGTCAACACCTTCTGCCCCGAAAAAAATATCAAACTGGCGACCTATGCCTCCCGCTGCATAGAAAATGAAATTCTCATGCATTTGCGCAAGATCATGCCCACACGGGGTGATGTCTCCATTGATGAGCCGCTCAACGTCGACTGGGATGGCAACGAGCTTCTGCTTTCTGATATCCTCGGCAGTGATGCGGACGCGGTGAACATCGATGTGGAGGAAGCGGACGAACGCAACCTGCTGCTGCGCTGCGTTGACGCGCTTGGCGAACGCGAACGGGTGATCATGCACATGCGCTTCGGCATCAACGGCCACCGGGAGCATACGCAAAAAGAGGTGGCCGATATGCTCGGCATTTCGCAGAGCTATATTTCACGGCTGGAAAAGAAGATCATCGACCGGCTGAAGCGAGAGATGCAGGCGGAGACCGCTCTGCCGCATTAATACTATTTTTTGTTAGAAGAGTAGACAAAAAGCAGCGACACACATCATCGTTTCGTTGCCTGCGGGCGGCCGGACGCCGCCCCGAAGCACGGAGCCCGTGTAGGCGCGACGCACCCGAGCGCAATAACGCGCGCCAGCACACGCTCCTGCGACGGTTAGGATAAGCATTGTAGGGCGGCGTCAGGCCGCCTGCAAGTTAGCTGGTGCCTTTATTCACTCGTTCTATTGTTTTACCGAGGAAGAGTACAATACTATTTTTCGTTAGAAGAGTAGTCTAAACGCAAAGGATCCGCTTGTCGCAATTCAACGGTTCACAACAAAAAAGACAGCCCAGTGCAGAAGCAATACGCTCCGCTCGGGGCTGTTTGTCAAGTAGTATAGCTTTTCACTTCACTGCGCCAGAAAATCTTCGGCTGTGGCCAATAGCCAGCGATACATATCCGCAAAAGCGGTATACTGTTCCCGCAGCGCCACGAGAACCGCGCTGTCCTGTAAAATTTCGAGTCCGGGTTGCTTATACATGATGTGAAATCCCTTCGCGTTGAGCCAGGGTTTCAGGTCTTCCGGTGCATCGTGCGCACGATCTTTTTTATAAGCGTCAAAGTGCGGCTCCGCGCCGCTGGATCGCGCCCGCACCACCGCTGCCAAAAACGGCTCCGGCGCGGCCAGCAGGCGCTCACGGAAGAAACGCATAAAGGCCGGTGGCGCGTTGAAGGCGCAGATGCCGCAACTCCAGTAATTCTCCTCCGGTTGAATCTCAAACCACATGTACGGCCAAGGCAGCGGTTCTTCGCCGCGTCTGGTAAAGTTAATCCACAAGTTCGAGCGGTAGAGATATTTTTCTTTGGTAAAGCGCGTATCGCGCCGAACGCGGGCTACCATGCGCGATGGCTCCAGCGTCATCTGCCCGTCCAGGGCCGACAATTGCTCGGCCAGCGCCCCGGCGATCTGCCGCAGCGGAGTGATCACAAGGCGCTGCAGCGCAGGCTTATTCTCCTCATAAAATTCCTGCGAATCCCGGAATTTGTTCTCCATTAACAGGTGCAAGCCCTCCTGCGCAATACCTTCGTATGCATCAGTCACGGCAAAAGTCCCCTTTCAAGCATGGTTTGCGCGCCAAGCAGCACGCCCATCTTGGCACTGTGGAAGTTCAGGCCGCCTTGCAGCCAGGCGGCGTAGGGTTCGCGCAGCGGCGCGTCGGCCGAAAGTTCAATGGAAGCGCCCATAATAAAGGCCCCCGCCGCCATGATCACCTTGTGCTCATAGCCCGGCATCTCCCATGGCTCCGGTTGCACGAAGGCATCCACCGGGGCACCGCGCTGCATGCCTTGGCAAAAAGCGATCAGCGCCTCGGGCGTACCGAGCTTCACCGCCTGAATGATGTCGTGGCGCGGCTCCAGCGGGCGCGGCGTAACCTCGAAACCCAGCAATTCGAACAGCGCGGCGGTGAATGCGGCGGTCTTTACCGCCTCACCCACCACGTGTGGGGCTTGAAACAGCCCCATGAACAGGCTGCGGTTCAGGCCCAGCGTCGCGCCTACCTCTCCGCCCAGACCGGGCGCGGTCATGCGATGGGCACAAAGCTCAACCAGTGCGCGCCGCCCGGCGATATATCCGCCGTTTTGCGCCAGCCCCCCACCGGGATTTTTGATCAGCGATCCGGCAATCAGATCGACCCCGCACTGGGTTGGCTCTTCAGTCTCTACAAATTCGCCGTAGCAATTATCCACCATCACAATAGTGTCGAGCGAAATGGATTTCACCAGCGCCGTCGCCTGCGCAAGCTGTGCAACCGAAAGACTTGGCCGCAGCGTATAGCCGCGCGAACGCTGAAAATACACCATTTTTGGCGAATGCTCCCGCATCGCCAGCTCTATGGCAGGCAAATCCAGCCCACCCTGCCCATCCAACTCCACCTGCCGGTAGATCACGCCAAAATCCCGCAGCGAACCTCTGCCCTCTCCCTTTAGGCCGATAACGGCATGCAGTGTATCATAGGGTGTTCCGGTGACACAGAGCATCGTGTCGCCAGGGCGCAGCAGGCCAAAAAGCGCAACGGCCAGGGTATGCGTGCCGCAGGTGAAGGTATGGCGTACGAGCGCCGCCTCTGCGCCCATGGCCTCGGCAAAAACGACCTCGAGAGTCTCGCGCCCCCGGTCACCGTATCCGTAACCAGTGGAACCGCCAAAGTGCGTCTCACTAACCCTATGGTGCAGGAACGCCGCCAAAACCTTCTGCTGATTGTATTCGGTCACCTTATCAATCTCCGCAAAGCGCGGGGCCAACAGACGTAGCGCCGCATCAGAGGCCTCAGCAATTCGTGAAGAAAGCTTGAAATAAGGATGCATGGCATGTCCAATCGTTGATGTTATAGAGTTTTGCAGAAAACATCATACCACCGTTGAGGTGGATTGTCAATAGCCCCCGCCTTTAAAACAAGACAGCCTTGGCGAAATAGCCAAGGCTGAATAATAACAAGGGAATGGAAATTTTCGCACATTGAAAACCGAACAAAGGTCACAGAGTGGAGCAAACAAGGAGGTAAAAGCGAAGGAAAAAACCACAGTT